>CAVJCD010000026.1:10293-16587 GCA_963648005.1 Tannerellaceae bacterium
CTACGAAGCCGCTCTTACCGACAAGAAGACCGTTACCCTCGAGACTCTATCCGGCATTAAGACTTTGCAATTAAACGTTTCCGACGGTTGTGTAACCAGCGTGACCGTTGATATGGGGGTTCCCGAAGTAGTCAACCCTACCCTTTGTATAGAGGCAGGCGGACAGACTTTCACGGGAACCGTTGTATCGATGGGCAACCCCCATTTGGTGATTTTCACCGATGATGTCTCGAGCGTAGACCTCGAATCTGTTGGTCCCCTGTTGGAGACGCACCATCTGTTCCCGGGGCGTATAAACGTGGAGTTCGCAGAGGTGAAGAAAGACGGTGAAATAAGAATGCGAGTGTGGGAACGGGGCTCCGGTGTCACCCTGGCTTGCGGAACGGGCGCTTGCGCTACAGCCGTTGCCGGTGCGGTCCGCGGCATGACGGAGCGACGAACAAAAGTGATTATGGATGGAGGACCTCTCACGATATATTGGAGCGAAGACGACGGAAAGGTCTACATGACCGGAGATGCCGTCAAGGTGTTTGAGGGAACTATAACGACAAAATAAAACAAACAAATATGGCGCTGATTAACGAACACTTCTTAAAGCTACAAAGCAGTTACCTGTTTTCCGACGTTGCAAAGAAAGTGAACAGTTTCAAGACAGCACACCCCGAGAACAAAATCATCCGTATGGGCATCGGCGATGTAACGCAGCCTCTTGCTCCCGCCGTTATCGAGGCAATGCACAAGGCCGTTGACGAGATGGCCACCAAAGAAGGTTTCCACGGCTATGGTCCCGAGCAGGGTTATCCGTTTCTTATCGATGCAATAATCAAAAACGACTACGCTTCCCGTGGGATAACGTTGGAAAAAAGTGAGGTCTTTGTCAGCGACGGCGCCAAGAGCGATTGCGGAAACATTGGCGACATCCTCTCAAGAGACAACACCATTGGGGTGCTCGACCCCGTCTATCCCGTTTACATCGACTCCAACGTCATGAGCGGACGCACCGGTATGATGGACAACGGGAAATGGAGCAATGTGGTGTATATCCCATGCACGGAAGAAAACAATTTTGTTCCCGCTCTCCCTTCACGCAAAGTGGATATCCTCTACCTTTGCTACCCGAATAACCCAACCGGTACAGTCTTGACGAGAAAGGAACTGAAGAAGTGGGTGGACTACGCCCTCGAAAACGACATACTGATTATGTACGACTCGGCTTACGAGGCTTACATACAAAACCCCGACGTGCCCCACTCCATCTACGAGATAGAAGAAGCCCGGAGTGTTGCCATCGAATTCCGCAGTTTTTCGAAGACAGCCGGCTTCACGGGAGTGCGTTGCGGATACACTGTTGTGCCGAAAGAACTTGACGGCTTTACCGTGGGTGGCGAGAAGGTGCAGCTTGGCAAGCTATGGAACAGACGGCAGACAACCAAGTTCAACGGCACGAGCTATATCTCCCAGCGGGGCGCCGAGGCTGTATATTCCACGGAAGGGAAGAGACAAGTAAAGTCAACGATAGATTACTATATGACCAACGCACGCATCATGAAGGAAGGGCTTCAGAGCTGTGGCTTGAAGGTATGGGGCGGCGAAGACGCGCCTTATCTTTGGGTAAAGGCGCCAAAGGGACTTTCCTCGTGGGAGTTTTTCGACAAGTTGCTCTACGAACAGAGCATCGTGGGCACTCCGGGCGTGGGTTTTGGTCCGAGTGGCGAAGGGTTCCTCAGGCTCACTGCCTTTGGCAACCGGGTTGATACCCTTGAAGCTATCAACCGACTGAAGAGATGGTTATAAACAGAACATATGACAAATAGGTTACTATAAACAAGAAACACTTTCTAAAAATCAGGTATTATGTCAAAGTTAAGATTCAGAGTTGTAGAATCGGCATTCAAGAAAGGGGCCGTTGATGTGGCCGCCCCGGCGGAACGTCCGTCGGAGTATTTCGGAAAGAACGTGTTCAACCGCGAGAAGATGTTTAAGTATCTTCCGGAGAAGGCGTATTCCAAATTAATCGACTCCATCGACAATGGTACTCCTCTCGACAGAGAAACGGCGGATGCCGTGGCTGCCGGCATGAAGAAGTGGGCAATTGAGATGGGCGTTACCCATTACACACACTGGTTTCATCCGCTGACCGAAGGCACAGCCGAAAAACACGATGCTTTCGTGGAGCACGACGGCAAAGGCGGAATGGTTGAAGAATTCTCAGGAAAGTTGCTTATCCAACAGGAACCTGATGCTTCGAGCTTCCCTAACGGCGGTATCCGCAACACGTTTGAGGCACGCGGATATTCGGCATGGGACCCCTCTTCTCCGGCTTTCATCGTTGGCGACACACTTTGTATACCGACCATCTTCATTGCATACACCGGTGAATCGCTCGACTACAAGGCTCCGCTTCTTAAGGCCTTGGAAGCTGTCAACAAAGCTGCCGTGGATGTATGCCACTACTTCAATCCGGAAGTAAAGAAGGTATATGCCTACCTTGGATGGGAACAAGAGTATTTTCTTGTAGACGAAGGCTTGTATGCCGCCCGCCCCGACTTGTTGCTCTGCGGCCGCACACTGATGGGTCACGAGAGTAGCAAGAACCAACAGTTGGAGGACCATTACTTTGGCGCCATCCCTACCCGTGTTCTTGAATTCATGAAAGAGCTGGAGATAGAATCCTTGAAATTGGGTATTCCGGTGAAGACCCGTCACAACGAGGTTGCGCCCAACCAGTTTGAGCTGGCTCCTATCTTCGAGGAATGCAACCTGGCCAACGACCACAACCTGCTTGTCATGGCACTGATGCGTAAAATCAGCCGCAAGCACGGGTTCCGCGTTCTGCTCCACGAGAAGCCTTTCAAAGGTGTGAACGGCTCGGGTAAGCACAACAACTGGTCGCTTGGCACCGACACGGGCATCGGCCTTATGGGACCGGGCAAGACACCGGAAGACAACCTGCGTTTCATCACATTCATCGTGAACGTCCTGATGGCTGTCTATCACCACAACGGACTGCTTAAGGCAAGCATCTCGAGCGCAACCAACGCACACCGTTTGGGCGCCAACGAGGCACCTCCCGCAATCATCTCCAGTTTCCTTGGTACACAGCTGTCGCAGGTGCTCGACCACTTGGAGAACAGCGAACCCGAGAACCTTATGTTGGCAGGCAAGCAGGGTATGAAGTTGGACATTGCCCGCATCCCCGAACTTTTGATAGACAATACCGACCGTAACCGCACCTCGCCATTTGCCTTCACCGGAAACCGTTTTGAGTTCCGTGCCGTAGGTTCAGAGGCCAACTGTGCTTCGGCAATGCTGGCACTGAACGCTGCCGTTGCCGAACAGCTGAAGAAGTTCAAGGCTGAGGTGGACGAGAAGATTGCCGGCGGTAAGGATAAGTTTGCTGCCATCTTGGAAGTGCTCCGCAAGGACATTAAGGAATGCAAAGCCATCCATTTCGACGGCAACGGCTATAGCGAGGAATGGAAGGAAGAGGCCAAACGCCGCGGCTTGGACTGCGAGACCAGCGTTCCTCTCATCTTCGACAACTACCTAAAGAAAAGTAGCATCGAGATGTTCGAATCCACGGGTGTAATGACCCGCAAGGAACTTGAGGCCCGCAACGAGGTAAAATGGGAAACCTATACCAAGAAGATTCAGATAGAAGCCCGCGTGTTGGGCGACTTGGCGATGAACCATATTATCCCCACTGCCACACGCTACCAGACTTCGTTGGTCGACAACGTATATAAGATGAAAGACCTCTTCCCTGGGGATAAGGCCAAGAATCTTTCTTCGCGTAACTTGGAAATTATCGAAGACATTGCTTGCCGCACCAACTTCATCAAGGAGAAGGTCGACGAGATGGTGGAAGCACGTAAGGTGGCCAACAAGATAGAAAGCGAACGCGAGAAGGCCATTGCCTACCACGATACCATTGTCCCGATGTTGGAAGAGATTCGTTACCACATCGACAAGTTGGAGTTGGTGGTAGACGACCAGATATGGACTTTGCCAAAGTACCGCGAACTCTTGTTCATAAGGTAAAGTTCTTGTTGATTGTTTTGTGTTGTAGGGGGAGGCGCACTGTGAAGCATGCCTCCCCCCTCTTTTTGTATTCCCCGGGAAATATCTACTTTTGCGGAACTGACTTATAAACACCATAAGAATATGAACTACGGATTTGTAAAGGTGGCAGCAGCCGTTCCGCTCGTAAAGGTGGCAGACTGCTTCTTCAACACCGAAAAGATAGAGGGCTTGATGCGTAAGGCGGAGAATGAGGGTGTGGAAATAGTTGCCTTCCCCGAGCTATCGGTCACGGGCTACACTTGCATGGATTTGTTTACCCGCCAAACCTTGCTAAGGGAGGCTGAAGAGGCCCTTCTGAAGCTTGTAAGCAATACTGCCGACACCAACCTGCTTGCCATTGTGGGCATCCCGCTCGCCACAGACAGCCACCTGATAAATGCTGCCGTGGCATTCCAAAAGGGAAAGATATTGGGCGTTGTGCCCAAGACCTTCTTGCCGAACTACAAGGAGTTTCAGGAGCAGAGATGGTTCACCTCCGCTGCCGACCTAAGAGAGACAATGGTTTCAATCGGAGGAAGAAACATCCCTATGAGCAGCCATCTGCTGTTTTCTTCACAAGACGTAAAGGTGGGCATCGAGCTGTGTGAGGACCTTTGGATGCCCGTCCCGCCCAGTTCCCTCTTGGCAATGGAAGGCGCCGATATAATAGTAAACATATCCGCAAGCAACGAGCTTATCGGAAAGCACCATTATCTCCGTTCGCTGATAAGCCAGCAGTCGGGGCGTTGCATTGCGGGATACATATATGCCTCTGCAGGCTTTGGTGAGTCGAGCACCGACCTTGTCTTTGCAGGCAACGGCATAATAGCCGAGAATGGCAAAATACTGAACGAATCGCCGCGCTTTAGCATGGAGGAGCAACTCGTGGTTAGTGAGATTGACGTTGAGAACCTGAAAAACGACCGCCGCGTGAACACCGGCTTTGCTCACGGAGCATCCTTGCTGCAGGCCGGGGAGACTATCCTCGTACCCTTTGACCTCTACTTGCATGAGATGAGGCTGACACGTCACATCGACCCCCATCCCTTCACCCCCTCGGGCAATGCGCTGAAGGAACGCTGCGAAGAGATTCTGCAGATTCAAGTGGCGGGATTGGCAAAGCGTATCACACATACCCACTCCAAGACAGCCGTTGTAGGTATCTCGGGCGGATTGGATTCCACCCTAGCCCTTCTTGTCAGTGTCATGACCTTTGATGCTCTCGGCATCCCCCGGAGCGGGATTATAGGCATCACCATGCCTGGCTTCGGCACAACCGACCGTACCTACACCAATGCCTGCAACCTCATACATTCACTTGGCGTCACGCTTCGCGAGATACCTATCAAGGAGGCTTGCTTGCAGCATTTCAAGGATATCAACCACGACCCCTCCATCCACGACGTCACCTACGAGAACAGTCAGGCACGCGAACGCACTCAGATACTGATGGACGTTGCAAACCAAGAGAACGGTCTCGTGATTGGTACGGGCGACCTATCGGAACTGGCTCTTGGATGGGCTACCTACAACGGCGACCATATGTCGATGTATGGTGTCAACGGAAGTATCCCCAAGACCCTGGTGAGATATCTTGTGGAGTGGACTGCCCACAACAGGGTGGACGCTTCCTCGCGTGCCATACTGCTGGATATCGTGGACACGCCTATCAGCCCCGAACTTATCCCGGCTGACGAGAACGGGAATATCAAGCAGAAGACCGAAGACCTTGTGGGGCCTTACGAGCTGCACGATTTCTTCCTCTATCATTTCCTTCGCTTCGGCACCTCGCCGGCAAAGATTTATTTCCTGGCCGGGCAAGCTTTCAATGGCAGCTACGACAACGCCACCATCCTCAAATGGCTTCGCACCTTCTTTCGTCGCTTCTTTCAGCAGCAGTTCAAACGCAGCTGCCTGCCGGACGGACCAAAAGTCGGTTCCGTCAGTCTCTCCCCTCGCGGAGATTGGCGTATGCCGAGCGATGCCATGGCTACAATTTGGTTGGATGAGATAGACAAACTCTCTTAAGAAAAACATCAGGTTCCAACGGGGGCAAAAATCGAAAGGGACGACACTTTTGTTTTCTGGGGATTAATCCTTTTGGGTAAAACGATTAATCCTTTTCGTCAAAACGATTAATCCATCGGGGAAAACCCACCTGGCCGAGGGAACGAATAGTATGGTACTTTCGGGCAAAAGTATCGGTACTTCGGTTTTCCCGGAGGTACGAAC
>CAVJCD010000027.1:0-16483 GCA_963648005.1 Tannerellaceae bacterium
GCGCTGAACGCCCCACCCCACACCTTCCTGAGGATGCCGGAGGGGGCACCAACAAACAGTACACTAAAAATACCAACCAATAATTAAAAACAAAACAACAATGATTAAAGCATTCGAAAACTTAGAGATCTGGTTTGTCACCGGAGCACAGCTCCTCTACGGAGGTGAGACTGTCAAGATCGTGGACGGTCATTCAAAGGATATGGTCGACGGCCTCAACAGCACAGGCATCATCCCCATCAAGGTGGTCTACAAGGGCACAGCCAACTCATCGGCCGAAGTAGAGGCCATCATGAAGGCTTCCAACAACGACGACAAGTGTGTGGGTATCATCACATGGATGCACACCTTCTCGCCTGCCAAGATGTGGATTAAGGGTTTGCAGGCTCTGAAGAAGCCGTTGCTCCATTTCCATACCCAATATAATGCAGAGATTCCTTGGAGCTCCATCGATATGGACTTCATGAACCTCAACCAGTCGGCTCACGGCGATATCGAGTTCGGTCACATTTGCACCCGTATGCGTGTGCCGAGAAAGGTGGTCGTTGGCTATTGGAAGAGCGAGGAAGCACAGAAGCAGATTGCTGTATGGGCACGCGTGGCTGCTGCCGTAGCTGATGCCCACAACGTTCGCTGCTTGATGTTCGGTATGAACATGAACAACGTGGCAGTGACCGATGGCGACCGCGTAGAGTTTGAGCAACGCTTGGGTTACCATGTGGACTACTATCCCGTTTCTTCCCTTATGGAATACTACAATAAAGTAACCGATGAGGAAGCCGATGCCCTCGTGGAAGAATACAAGAAGGAATATATCGTCAAGATTGACGAGAGCGGCGAGGAAGTGTATTGGGAGAAGGTGAAGAACTCCGCCAAGGCAGAAATTGCTCTCCGTCGCGTATTGAAGGATGAGGGCGCCAATGCCTTTACAACAAACTTCGACGACCTCGGCGATGCCGACGTCAATGACCCCAACTTCCGCGGCTTCGACCAGATTCCCGGCTTGGCTTCGCAGCGTCTGATGGCTGAAGGCTATGGCTTCGGGGCTGAGGGTGACTGGAAGACAGCTTGCCTCTACCGCACGCTTTGGGTGATGAATCAGGGCTTGGAGAAGGGGTGCTCGTTCCTGGAGGACTACACGCTCAACTTCGCCGAGGGCAAGACATCAAGCCTTCAGAGCCATATGCTTGAGATTTGTCCGCTTATCGCTACCGACAAACCAAAGCTGGAGGTTCACTTCCTCGGCATCGGTATCCGCAAGTCGCAGACAGCCCGTTTGGTGTTCACAAGCAAGACGGGCAAGGGTATCAAGGCTACGGTTGTTGACCTTGGCAACCGCTTCCGCCTCATCGCAAGCGAGGTGGAGTGCATCAAGCCTCAGCCAATGCCTAAGCTCCCCGTGGCTTCTGCCCTTTGGGTGCCTCAACCATCGTTCGAGATTGGTGCAGGCGCATGGATTCTTGCCGGCGGAACGCACCACAGCGCATTCTCCTACGACATCACGGCTGAGTATTGGGAAGACTTCTGCGAGATTTTGGGCATCGAGTTCGTCAACATCGACAAGAATACCAATATCCATTCCTTCAAGGAGCAGCTTCGCAACAACGAGATTTACTATATGCTTAACAAGGCATTGAAGTAATCACCTAAATGTTGGATTGAGATGAACGTTAAATCAGTTATAGAATCAGGTAGAGCCGTTCTCGGCATTGAGTTTGGCTCTACCCGCATCAAGGCTGTCTTGATTGACGAAGACAACAACCCCATCGCCCAAGGTAGCCACGAGTGGGAAAACCAGCTTGTGGACGGTCTTTGGACATATAGCATTGATGCCATTTGGAAAGGCTTGCAGGATTGCTATGCCGACCTTATGAAGAATGTGAATGCCGAATATGGTTGCGAGATAAAACAGTTGGCAGCCATCGGTATCTCTGCCATGATGCATGGCTATATGGCCTTCGACAAGGGGCAGAATATCCTCGTTCCGTTCCGCACGTGGCGCAACACCAATACAGGCAAGGCGGCAGCCAAGCTCTCGGAGTTGTTCCACTTCAATATTCCCCTGCGTTGGAGCATTTCCCACGTATACCAAGCCATCTTCAATGGCGAGGAGCATGTAAGCAGGATTGATTACCTGACAACGCTTGCCGGCTATATCCATTGGCAGTTGACGGGCAAGAAGGTGTTGGGTATAGGCGATGCCTCGGGTATGCTGCCTATCGACTCTACTACCAATAACTACGATGCCGATATGGTTGCCAAGTTTAACAAGCTCATCGAGCCCATGGGCCTTGGATGGAAACTTCTTGATATCCTCCCTAAGGTATTGAACGCAGGCGAGGACGCCGGTATTCTTACCGAAGAAGGCGCTATGAAACTCGACCCGACGGGCGGGCTTAAGGCTGGCTGTCCACTCTGCCCCCCGGAAGGTGATGCCGGCACGGGCATGGTGGCCACGAATGCCGTACGTCAGCGCACAGGTAATGTGAGTGCCGGGACTTCTTCTTTCTCAATGATTGTGCTGGAGAAGGCACTCAGCAAGCCTTACGAGGTTATCGACATGGTGACAACCCCCGACGGCAGTCCGGTGGCTATGGTGCACTGCAACAACTGCACCTCCGACCTCAATGCCTGGGTTAATCTCTTCAAAGAATATCAGCAGCTGCTTGGAGTGAAGGTGGATATGAGTGAGGTGTTTGGCAAGCTCTACAATCATGCTCTTGAAGGGGATGCCGACTGCGGAGGCTTGATTGCCTACAACTACATCTCAGGCGAACCGGTGACAGGTCTCGCCGAAGGTCGTCCCTTGTTTGTACGCTCTGCCGGCAATAAGTTCAACCTCGCAAACTTCATGCGTGCCAACCTCTATGCCTCGGTGGCAGTGCTTAAGATTGGCAACGACGTGCTGTTTAAGGACGAGAAGGTCCGGGTTGACCGCATCACGGGTCACGGCGGATTGTTTAAGACCAAAGGTGTGGGTCAGCGTATCCTCGCTGCAGCCATCAACTCGCCTATCTCCGTCATGGAGACAGCCGGCGAAGGCGGCGCATGGGGTATAGCTCTGCTTGCAGGATATCTTGTCAACAACAGCGAGAAACTCAGTCTTGCCGACTACCTCGACAAGAAGGTGTTTGTGGGCAATACGGGTGTGGAGATTGAGCCTTCGGCAGACGACGTGGCAGGCTTTGATGCCTATATAGAGGGCTACAAGGAGGGCCTTGCCATCGAGAAGGCTGCCGTAGAGAACAAGAAACAGTAACTTTATAGTGACGTATTATGAATGACAATTATTGCGTGATTATGGGAGGCGGAATCGGCAGTCGTTTCTGGCCTTTTAGCAGAGAAAGTTATCCGAAACAGTTCCTCGATTTCTTTGGGACGGGGCGTTCGCTGTTGCAAATGACTTTCGACCGTTTCTCAAGGATTATCCCGATTGAGAACATATTTATCGTAACCAACGAGGCATATGCTTCCCTTATAAAAGAACAATTGCCCGAGCTCAAGGATGACCAGATTCTGCTGGAGCCGGCACGCAGAAACACGGCGCCGTGTATTGCCTATGCAGCATACCATATAAGGGCATGCAATCCGAATGCCAACATCGTTGTTGCCCCTTCCGACCATCTCATACTTAAGGAAGACATCTTCTTGAAGGATGTGCGTAAGGGTTTGGACTTCGTGAAAAGCAATAATGCATTGGTGACGCTTGGCATCAAGCCGAGCCGCCCGGAGACAGGCTACGGATATATTCAGAGCGGCGACTCTACGTTGGGCGAATTCATAAAGGTGAAGACGTTCACCGAGAAGCCCGACCTCGAGTTGGCGAAGGTGTTCTATCAGAGCGGCGAGTTTTTCTGGAACTCGGGCTTGTTTCTGTGGAACGTGAACGCCATTCTTGATGCCTTTGCCAAGTATCTTCCGGAGGTTGCCGCACGCTTCGATTTGGGACAAGACAAGTTCAATACGGAGCACGAGCATGAGTTTATCCGCCAGCAATTCCCTTATTGCCCCAACATATCAATCGACTATGGTGTGATGGAGAAGGCTGACAACGTATATATGCTGTGTGCTGATTTCGGTTGGGCCGACTTGGGCACATGGGGGTCGCTGTTCGAACTGGCGGCAAAGGACGAAAACAACAATGCCGTACTCAAGAACGACAATGTATTGCTCTACGAAAGCTTCGGCAATCTGGTTGCCATGGAGAATCCGAAGAGGTTGGCAGTTGTTCAGGGCTTGGACGACTGCATCGTTGCCGAGTCAGGGAACGTGTTGCTTGTATGCAAGAAGAACGACGAGCAACGCATCAAGCAGTTTGTGGTAGATGCTCAGATAAAGTTCGGGAAAGAATTTATGTAATTCCTGTTACATATCGTCGGGGGGCGCGTCGTACTCGTTTATGGCGCGCCTCTTTTTGCGGCCGTTTCCCGGGACATATATATTTACCCGAAACATATATATCTTTTGCCTAAAACATATATATATCGCCTTTCTTTAGTCAAACCATTTCTTTCCTAAATAATGTACGGGATACCAAGCGGCAATGAATCCGATGGTTGCCACGGCGGCAAATGTGGCGAGGATGTCGGTAAACACAACGCGTACGGGGTAGGTATCTATGACGAATGTACCTGCCGTCTGCCCCAGCTTTATTATTCCGAAGTATTGCTGCAGGAGGCAAAGCCCAAGGCCGATGACAATCCCGATAACAGCCCCGAAGCCGGATATCATCCAGCCTTCGAACAAGAAGATACGGCGGATAAGCCCATCGCCCGCACCCATATTCCGCAAGGTATGCACATCGTCTTTCTTCTCAATCATCAGCATTGACAGAGAGCCCACAACATTAAACAAGGCAATGGACAATATGAAGGAGAGGATAAGGAAGGTCATCCATTTTTCCACCTGCATCATCTTGAAGGAAGCCTCCTGCTGTTCGTAGCGGTCTTTTACGTCGAACCCCTTGCCCAAAAGCTCCTTTATCTGCTTCTTTGCATGGGCTATGTTGGTGCCCTCCGAGAGCTTAAGCTCGATGGCGCTGGCCTCATTCTCGTATCTTAGTAACTGGCGCACCAATGCTATGGGTAGTATCACGTACCCCTCGTCGTACACCTGTTGGTTTGTGATAAACACGCCGCCCACATAAGCATACGCCTGGCTGAAAGAAGAGGAGGGATTGGAGAGGTTGACCTTCTCGTCGCGCTTGGGGACGTATACCTCCAAGGGGGAGGCAAACCTTGGCTTGGCACCCAGCTTCGACGACAAGCCGATGCCTATCGTGGCAAAATCGGCAACCTCATCCCTTAGAATAAAACTACCGTCAATCAGAATGCTGTCGATGGATGTCAGATGGCTGAAGTTTTCATCCACTCCCTTGATGACGGCAATGTCCTGACGCTCGTGATAACGTATCAAGGCATTGTCTTGAACAACCTCGCCGAATTGGGTTATATACGGCAGTTGCTTTACCTTTTGGAACTCCTCGGCGGTGGGGTCGAACACCTTGCCGCTACACGGAGTGATTTTAAGCTCCGGGTCGAAACTGCTGAACATCCCCGCCACAAGGTCGTTGAAACCGTTGTAGACCGACAGCGCACAAACAACGGCGGCGGTGGCAACAGCCACACCACATACGCATACCATCGAAATGATGTTGATGGCATTGTGCGACTTCTTCGAGAAGAGATATCGCCGGGCAATATAAAACGGGAGATTCAATGCTTCTGGGGGTCTTTATTTCTGCAACAGCCGGTCGATGTTCTCGATATAATCCAACGAATCGTCGATGAAGAAACTAAGCTCCGGGATGATGCGCACCTGCTTCCCGATACGTTTGCCCAGTTCGAAACGTATTGATTTGGTGTTAGCACGGATTGCCTCTATCAGCGCCTGACCCTTCTCGGAGGGAAACAAGCTGAGGTAAACTTTGGCAACGCTCAAATCGGAGCTGACACGCACGGAGCTGACGGAAACCAATGTCCCCGGCATTGCCTGTGTCTGTCGTTGGAAGAGGTCGCTAAGTTCTTTCTGTATCAAACGACCCACCTTATTCAGTCTTGTACTTTCCATATAGTTATTGTTTTATTTTTTCCATATCATGGTCAGACCGTCGCGGAGCGGAAGGATTACTTTCTCCACTCTCGCTTCGTCCTTTATCTTGTCGTTGAACCGCAGTATCCCCACGGTCTGCTTGTCCGAAGGAAGAGGCTCTTCCACAACCTTGCCGTCCCACAAGGTGTTGTCGGCAAGAATCAAGCCACCCCTGCGGACTTTGGGAAACACCAAATCGTAGTAGTCGGAATACAAGCGCTTGTCGGCATCGATAAAAACCAAATCGAAGGTCTCGTCCAGCTTCGGCAAGACATCCATCACATCCCCTATATGCAACTTTACCTTGTTTTTGTGAGGCGAACGGGAGAGATACTTCATGATGAAATCTTCCATCTCGTCGTTTATCTCCACAGTGTGAATCAACGCATCGTCGTCCAGCCCCTCTGCCATACAAAGCGTGGCGTAGCCCGTGTATGTACCTATCTCCAGCACCCGGTGGGGACGTAGCATACGGCAAAGCATCTTCAGGACGCGTCCCTGCAAGTGCCCCGACAACATTCGTGGGCGCAACAGGTTTACGTGGGCATCCCGGTTTAGGGCAGACAGCAACGCGCCTTCCTCGTCGATATGAGAGAGAATATATTCGTCCGTTGTCATTTAGCCCTCATTTCGGTTACTTACTTGTCTTTGAATGTTGGGAGAGAATATTTGCTACTCGAGTCGAGTACTTTTCCAACGTTGTTGATTTCGAGGAATGTTGTTCCACCCCCTTCACCAAAGCTGCCGCTAAGGTATGCCACCATGTCGTTGTGTGTGATACGTCCGCTCTTTATCAACTCATGCAATGCGCTGTAGAAATATCCACGACGGCTGTCGTTCCATGGCTGGTAGACTGCCCATACGCCATACGAGAGGGAAAGCATACGGGTTACGCGTGGATTGTAGCAGATGGCAAATACGGTAGATGTTCCGCGAAAAGCAGCCAAGTAGCGGGCGGTACGTCCGGTGTGGCTGTCGGTGATGATAGCCTTCACATGTAATTTGGTGGACGACTTCACCGCCTGCTTGGCCAAAAACGAAGTGACGTCCAAGTCGTTTCCTTCGATGGGGACACGGATATCATTTGCTGCCAGCTTGGTTATTTCTGCTTCGCGGGCAACCTTAGTCATTGTCTGCACAGCCTCCAAGGGATATTTGCCATAGGCAGTTTCGCCACTCAGCATCAATGCATCTGTTCTATAATATATGGCATTGGCAATATCGGTTACCTCTGCACGGGTCGGACGGGGGTTCTTAATCATGGAGTGAAGCATTTGCGTCGCAACGATGACAGGCTTCTTCACTTCCACGCATTTGCGAATCAGCACGCGCTGAATTCCCGGAATCTTTTCCGCCGGCACTTCTATTCCCAAGTCGCCACGGGCAATCATAATGCCGTATGCCACCTCCAGTATCTCGTCGATATTGTCGACTCCCTCCTGGTTCTCAATCTTGGCAATAATCTTAATCGGACTCTTATGTTCGTCAAGGATACGCTGGATATCCAACACATCCTGCTTGCTTCTTACAAAAGAGTGAGCAATGAAATCGAGGTCGTTGTCAATGGCCCAAAGGATATTCTTGCGGTCCTTGTCGGTTAGAGAGGGGAGGTTGATACGTACACCGGGCACGTTCACGCTCTTACGGCTTCCCAACACGGCATCGTTGTCTACCCGGCATATCAGATAATCGTCGTGTTTCTCCATCACCTTAAGCTCCAAGTCGCCGTCGTCAATCAAGATATCGCTGCCGACTGTTATGTCGCTTGCGAAGTTTCGGTATGAAACACATATACAATCGTGTGTGGTTTCCTTCTTAGGCTCGCCCATAATCTTTATGGTTTCGCCGGTAACGAAAGGTATTGGTTCGCTTGCCACCGTGGTACGTACTTCCGGCCCCTTGGTATCCATCAATATGCCGATACGATACGACACTTCACGTACATTCGCAACAACACGGCTTAATCCTTCTTCCGTCATGTGTGCCGTATTTAGGCGCACAACATTCATTCCTGCGTTGTACAACGAGCGGAGAAACTCCACATCGCAACGCTCATCAGAAATTGTAGCAACAATCTTTGTGTGCTTTAACATATGCCTTAAATAATAAAACCTAAACCTGTTTGTTTTCTTCGAACTGTATGAGTGCTTCCAGCGCTAGGCGGTAGGAATCCAACCCGAATCCCAAGATTACCCCCCTGCAGGCTGCCGATATCATCGATACATGGCGGAACGGCTCGCGAGCATGCACATTAGAGATATGCACTTCCACAACGGGGGTCGTCACCGACTTAATGGCATCAAGCAAGGCTATGGAGGTGTGTGTATATGCCCCTGCATTCATGATGATGCCATCATATTCAAAACCCACCTCGTGGATTTTGTCAATCATCTCGCCCTCAATGTTACTTTGGAAATATGTTATTTCGCACTCCGGATACCGGGCACGCAACTTGCCAAGATAACCTTCAAAAGAAACGTCGCCATATATTGTAGGCTCACGTTTGCCCAACAGGTTGAGATTAGGACCATTGATAATTTGAATCTTCTTCATCTGCTGTAAACTTTATTACCTTTGTGCCACCTGATATGGACCGAAAAACACTCAGCAAAGGTAATGATTTTTTCAACAAGCGTAATGACTGGTGTACAATGCAGGGAGGGAAAGACATAATAGAGAAGTATACAATATGGCTGAAGTTGGAGAAGGCGTTGTCTCAAAACTCAATAGACGCTTATCTTACCGACCTCGACAAGCTTATGCGTTATATGGAGAGTGAGGGCAAGGGATATGCCGACATCACCTATCAGGATTTGCAGCAGTTTGTTGCCCGGCTGTGCGACATCGGCATTCATCCGCGTTCGCAGGCACGAATCATCTCCGGAATAAAGTCGTTCTATCGTTTCTTGGTACTGGACGGATACGTAGAAAAAGACCCTACGGAACTGCTGGAGTCGCCAAAGATTGGATTGAAGCTCCCCGAAGTACTTTCTGTGAATGAAATAAACAGCATATTGGACACCATCGACCTCTCTCAGCCGGAAGGGCAGCGCAATAGGGCAATGTTGGAGGTATTGTATAGTTGCGGTTTGCGCGTCTCCGAGCTGGTGGCTCTGCGCTTTCCGGATATCAACTTTGATGAAGGATTTATCAGGGTGGAGGGTAAAGGTAACAAGCAACGGCTGGTTCCCATCTCCGATACAGCTATTCATGAGATAAAGAAATACTTGTTAGACCGTAATCAGATAGCGGTGAAGAGAGGTTATGAGGATGTTCTGTTTCTAAGCCGCCGGGGTACGGTTCTATCGAGAATCATGGTATTCCATATTGTCAAACAACAGACAGAGGCAGCCGGCATCCATAAGAACGTCAGTCCCCATACATTCAGACATTCTTTTGCCACCCATCTGTTGGAAGGAGGCGCCAATCTGCGTGCCATCCAGGATATGCTGGGGCACGAGAAGATAACGACGACGGAGATATATACCCATGTAGACCGTCAGTTCCTTCGCAAAGAGATTTTGGAGCACCATCCGCGGAGCCACCGAAAGGTATAACCTCTCTATTCCTCGTCGTATTGCTGAAAGAGGAAGTCGTTGTAGGGGAAACGGGTGATATGTATTTGCTTGACCCGTTCGTAGAGCAAGGCTTTAAGCGCGTCGATGTTGGTGCGTTCCTTGGCGGAGATAAAGATGCAGTTGTCCTGCAGCTTGTTCATCCAAGTGCTTTTGAGTTCGTCGAGGCTGATGTTCTCGCGTTTCCGGGGCGTCAGGTCATCTTCTTCTTTGGGAACGAAGGTGAATGCGTCCACCTTGTTGAACACGATAATCATCGGCTTCTCCGATTTGTTGATTTCTGCCAGCGTATTGTTTACTACTTCTATCTGTTCCTCGAATGTTGGATGGGAGATGTCCACCACATGGATTAGCAGGTCTGCCTCGCGCACCTCGTCGAGTGTTGATTTGAACGACTCCACAAGTTCGGTAGGCAGTTTGCGGATAAAGCCTACCGTGTCGGAGAGCAAGAAGGGCAGGTTCTCAACTATCACCTTCCTGACGGTGGTATCGAGCGTGGCAAACAGTTTGTTCTCGGCAAACACGTCGCTTTTGCTTAGTTGGTTCATCAGAGTGGACTTGCCGACGTTGGTGTAGCCAACCAATGCAACGCGGACCATCTTGCCGCGGTTCTTCCGCTGAATGCTTTTCTGCTTGTCGATATCTGCCAAGTCGCATTTCAGCTTGGCAATCTTGTCGAGGATGATACGCTTATCGGTTTCCAACTGGGTCTCGCCCGGTCCGCGCATCCCAACGCCACCACGTTGCCGCTCAAGGTGAGTCCACAGACGGGTCAGACGCGGAAGCATGTATTTATATTGTGCCAACTCCACTTGGGTCTTTGCGTGGGCTGTTCGGGCACGTTTGGCAAATATGTCGAGTATCAATCCTGTACGGTCAACAATCTTTACCTGAAGTTCCTTTTCGATGTTACGAAGTTGCTTGGGCGAGAGTTCGTCGTCGAAGATGACAAGTCCGATTTCGTTCTCAATCACATATTCTTTTATCTCTTGCAACTTCCCGGTACCAACAAACGTAACGGGATTGGGGTAATCGAGCTTCTGATAGAATTTCTTGACGGCAGTTGCTCCGGCTGTATCGGCAAGGAAAGCCAACTCATCCAGGTATTCTTTTACTTTCTGTTCGTTTTGCTCGGGGGTAATTAGTCCGACGAGAGCCGCCTTTTCGGTTTTTGCTTTAGATATAATGAATTCTTTCATGCGGCAAAGATAATTATTTCAATTATTTCTTTACATTTGCCAATATAACGACAACAAAGCATTTTATCATGAAAAAGAATCACTTACGTGCGCTTTGTCGCCTACTTATCTCTTCAGCCATTCTATTGATGGTGGCGCCTATTGGGGCGCAAGTATCTAACCCCTCTGCCTGGACGGAATTTGTGGAAAATTCGGAAATGCCACAAATCATCGATACGTTCCGTATGCAGACATTCTCGCAGTCTGATAAAGACAACTGGACATACACCCTTACCGGGGGAGCGGCGCTCTCTGAAGAAGAGAACGCCTTGAAGATTCCTTTGGGAGGGCGCATCGAATTAGAGCCATATTCGTCGGAAGAATATAAACATGTTAGTGTCGGCATTGTGTGTTCTGCTCAATCAACTGTAACCGGAGATACATTGTATGTGGAAATGGACAATAGAAAAGGACATAGAAAAGATGTTCCGGTAAACCCTTTAAAGGGCTCGACTTCAAATAACCCGACTGTATCTCTTCGATTGCCAATTAACCCCAACAATGTTGCTTTTTATGCTCTCAATAAGAAAACAGAAACAGGTGACGGCTATTTCCTAATCGATAGCATTTTTGCTGTGGACACCACGTCTCGCTACTCCCTTTTTACGGGCAGCGGCAATTGGACAAGCAATGATTGTTGGTCTAATTTGGCGCCTTATCGCCGGCGCGGGGCATTGATTAACGGAGATGTGGAGGTAAACACTTCCGTGGATTGTGGTCAGATTAGCATTTCCGGCGGCAGCTTGAAGATAGCCGAAGAGGGTGAACTGACGACGGACACCCTCTATATGCACGAATCCGACTTTTCGATATCCTCTGCCGGGAAGTTCACAGTGGAGAAGACGGCCACGATATATCACACCTTCCCCGAAAAGGGTAAATGGTATTTCCTCTCGTTCCCGTTTGATGTCTACCTGGATGGCATCGACAGCCGTTTTACTTTGGAGGACGACCAATTTGAGGGCAGTGGCAACTATCTCTACGTGCAGACCTACGACGGCGACAAACGTACGGTCCGGCAGACTGCTACGGGTAACTGGACGACCTTCGCTGCCCCTGACGCCTCGGAGAACCCTCTTGTCTTTGAAAGGGGGAAGGGCTATCTGGTTGCGCTGGATGAGGCGGCAGACGATAACACCCTGACCTTCTCTGCCATGGAGGGGAATATCCCTATCAATTTCGGCGCATCGGTATCCATCCCTGTGGAGGTGGCTACGCAGGCATCAGAGGATAAATCCGGCAACAACGGCTGGTATCTTTGCGGCAATCCGCTGCCTGCACCACTGAGCCTGTCACGCATATCATCCAACGCCGCACTCGACGATTATATCTACATCTATCACAATGGGGCATATACACCGTATAACATAAAAGGAAACTACGAGCTTCCGCCCATGGCTGCGTTCTTTGTCAAGGCAAGAGCGGCGACAACGTTGAACATAATAGACGAGCTACCCACAACAAAGGCAGTGCCGCTGAGGTGCGACAGCCCTTTGTCCTCGGATGCGGCAGAACCACGGAGCGTGGCTACAGGTCTCTCGGAGGTGGTGGATAAGGATGCAGGTGTAGACATTAACTTGGAGGGGAATGTGCTCCACCTCTCTGGTCTCCCTTCTTCGGGCAAGCTGCAAGCGATAGATACCGCCGGGCGGGTGGTCTATTCCTGCTCTCTTTCGCAAGGGGTGTCGGTATGCCCGTTGCCGCTTGGAAATGGTGTGTATATCTTGGTTGTCGAGGCAGAAAACTATACCCATCGTCAGAAGTGTTCCATACATCTTTAGCGGGTATAAACAATCCCAATCCCGCTTGTCGTTTCGAACCCGTTTTTTGGGCATTGGCTAATCAATTTGCCCAAAAGGTTCGAACCTTTCAAAAAAAGGCTGCGCATACATCTATGCGCAGCCTCGATATTCAAGGTCCGAATTCGGTATTAGATTATCTTTTCCAAGTCTTTCAAATTGCGGGCAACATCATCGTCTGTCACCTCGTAGTTGATAAGGTCGCCTGCCAGGTATTGGTCGTATGCAGACATGTCAATCAATCCGTGGCCGGAGAGGTTGAACAATATGGTACGCTGTTTGCCTTCCTTCTTTGCTTCTTCTGCCTCGTGGATGGCAGCGGCAATGGCGTGAGCTGACTCAGGTGCGGGGATAATCCCTTCTGCCTGGGCAAACACGGTTGCTGCGCGGAAGGTATCAAGCTGCTGCACGTCGGTGGCACTCATCAGTCCGTCTTTCATCAGCTGGCTGACAATGGAACCTGCACCATGATAACGCAATCCGCCGGCGTGGATGTTGGCAGGGGCGAAGTTATGACCGAGAGTAAACATCGGGATGAGCGGAGTGTAGCCTGCCTCATCGCCGAAGTCGTATTGGAACTGTCCGCGCGTCAGCTTCGGGCATGATGCCGGCTCGGCAGCAACCACGCGAATATCTTTGCCTTCAATCAGTTTATGGCGCAAGAACGGGAAGGTGATACCCGAGAAGTTGGAACCGCCACCGAAGCAGCCGATAACCACGTCGGGATATTCGCCCGCCATCTCCATCTGCTTCTCTGCCTCCAATCCGATTACCGTTTGGTGGAGCATCACATGGTTCAACACGCTACCCAAGGTATACTTACAGTTTGGCGTCTGCGTTGCCAACTCAACAGCTTCCGAGATGGCTGTACCAAGGCTTCCCTGGTAGTTGGGGTACTCCGTGAGGGTCTTGCGGCCGGATTTCGTACTCATACTCGGCGAAGCAATGACTTGTGCACCGAAGGTCTGCATGATGGACCTGCGATAAGGCTTCTGATGATAGCTTACCTTCACCATATACACAGCCAGCTCCAATCCGAATGCCTTGGCGGCATACGAGAGGGCTGCTCCCCATTGCCCGGCACCTGTCTCGGTGGTGATATTGGTGACGCCCTCCTGCTTGCAATAGTATGCCTGTGCAAGGGCTGAGTTTAGCTTATGTGAACCGATAGGGCTGACGCTCTCGTTCTTGAAATAGATATGTGCCGGAGTGTCGAGCGCCTTCTCAAGACCGAAGGCCCGTACCAGCGGGGTCGGTCTCCATACCTTATACATCTCGCGCACCTCTTCCGGAATCTCAATCCACGCATCGGTGGTGTTCAACTCCTGGTGTGAGGCAGCTTTCGAAAATAATGGGTAGAGGTCTTCTTCCTTTATAGGTTGTTTGGTTTGTGGATTCAAGAGGGGCAGAGGCTTGTTCTTCATGTCTGCCACAATATTATACCAAGCAGACGGTATGTCTTTCTCCTCCAGTAAAAACTTTTTTGTGTTCATGATTTATGTGCTTTGAATTACATTATTATCGGAAATAGCCCTCCCGGACTTACAAATTGGAAGCAAAGGAACAAATAATATTCCGTTCCTCAAATGGAACAGGCAAAATATGTACCTTTGCCGCCGTTACACAAGATAATCAGAACGTTTTTTTAATGAAGACAAAGACGGGACTCTTCTTGCTTGCCGGATTGTTTGCGGTGCTACCGGGTATGGCTCAGAAAAAGAACTTTACGTATAAGTTTTATGGACAAGTGCGGGGCTTTCTGTTCTATAACTCGCGGGCCAATACGGAGAATGTCGACGGTTTGTTTCATCTCTACCCCAAAGATATCTCACGCGATGCCGATGGCAACGACCTCAACGCAACAACCAACAGCAGTTTCTATATGTTATATTCACGTTTGGGAATAAACGTTAGCGGACCGCGTGTGGGCAATGCTACAACCACTGCCTGCTTGGAGGCGGACTTTCGCGGGTCGGGAAGCACTTTTGCAATACTGCGTATGAGGCACGCTTGGGTGGGGCTCGATTGGGGTAAGTCGGCTGTGCTTGTTGGGCAGACGTGGCATCCCCTCTATGGTGAAGTCACCCCTCAGATGCTCAATCTCTCTACAGGAGCTCCGTTTCAGTCCTTCAGCCGCTGCCCGATGGTGCGATATCGCTACACCAACGCTAAATGGCGGCTCACGGCAGCTGCGCTTTGGCAGCTTCAGTATCTCTCTACCGGACCTGCCGGCAAGAGTGAGGAATACATAAAGCACAGCGGTGTGCCCGAGTTTTATGCCGGGGTGGATTTCCGCCCGCAGAATTGGACCATAGGTGTGGGGGCAGAGGTGCTCTCCATTGTGCCACGCATAAAATCGGAGGTGGAAGGCAAGACATATAAGGTGAACGAACGCGTTACCTCCGCTTCGGTTGAAGCACATGTCCGTTATGAAGCGAAGGATTGGAAGTTGTTGATGAGGACTATGTTGGCGTCCAACACGGCGCACCTCAGTATGCTGGGCGGCTATGGTGTAACCAATATAGACAGCCGTACCGGGAAGCAGTCATACTCGCCTTATCGCTATTCAACCTCTTGGGTTAACTTTGTCTACGGACACCGATGGCAGTCGGGTGTGTTTGTGGGATATCTGAAGAATCTAGGGGTGGAAAGCGACATCGTAGGACCAACCTATGGCATCGGACTCGACGTTGACCAGCTTGTTACTACCAACGTACAACTATCCTACGTCCTCCCTCATTGGAAGGTGGGAGTTGAATATAGTCCCTCTGTTGCTTGGTATGCCGACGCAACATTGCCCGGCGGACGGGCCATCAGTACCCATTCGGTGACCAATCACCGCCTGCTCGCAGCCGTTATGTATATGTTCTAATTCTCGGAGACTTATTCCGTCTTTCGTATCAAATCAGCCTCCCGGGCTTCCTCTTTCAGGTAAGTCTCGATGTGGCGCTTCTTCTTGTCTTCCAGAATCTCGTTGATGGGAATCAAGATGCCTGTCTCTTCCACTTCACCAAACTCATGGTTGATGGCTGTACCAAACACACGCATCTTGGGAGAGAGGCTCATATAAGCATTTACCAGCGGCGGCACATTGATGCCGAACTTACGAACCTCTTGGTTCAACACCTTATAATTGTCTTTGAAATTGTCGTAGCGAAACAAAGCCTTCATCTTCTCGGTATCCATATCTGTCTTCAACGGATAGATGGGCGTAACCAACCCATCGGCATCCGGGAAGTGCATCCCCAAGAAATAAAGAATCATGTTGCGAGCCTCTGTGTTGTAGGTGTTATACATCGTCACCTTCCCGAAGTAGTATTGCAGGCTTGGGTCGACCACCGACAAGGCTCCCAACCCGTCCCATAAATTATCCAACACAAACAGTCCTCTGGCGGCAGCACGCGTGGATTGATATTCCAATGTCACGAACGAACGCCCCAACTCAACCGTATAAGGGAGGAATTCCTTGTTGAACTTATCCGAGAAGTTAAACAAATGGGATGTTGCCAACATCGGCTTCCCGTTCTCATCGAACTTTACATCCGAACCGCACAGAAAACGGTAACCACCCAAAATTTGCTCGTCTTCCGGACTCCATACAATCAATTGCCGGTATGCATCCTCCATCGTATCGAACTCATCGATATCAACCTCATAGCCCGTGCCTCCTCCGTAGTAGCGGAAAGCAATCTCACGCAGACGCCCAATCTCACGCATAACATTAGGTGCGTCATGGGCGGTTACAATATATATGTCATTGTTCGACTTATTCGTGCTGCGG
>CAVJCD010000028.1:0-13825 GCA_963648005.1 Tannerellaceae bacterium
CCCATGTCGTGTGCCAGACAAGCGGCGGAGACAATCGACCCTATTTCCAAGAAATTGACATCTCCATCGGGATACTTCCGCATAAGCCCCTTGGCAACGTTGTTGCCCAACGACCTTCCCACGCACGACACCTCCAAGCTATGTGTAAGTCTGTTGTGCACAAAGATGCTTCCCGGAAGAGGAAACACCTGCGTCTTGTTCTGCAGTCGGCGGAAGGGGGACGAAAATATCAAACGGTCGTAGTCCCTCTGGAAGTCCGTACGTTCGTGTTTACGCTCGTGGTATTCCTCCATCCCGAGGCGTTTATCGGATAATAATGATGTCCAGTTCATATCTATATAGTGATGTAGTCGTGTGGTGTATTACTCCAATATTCCTTTCCCTTGGCGAATGATTTCGAAATCATCCGTTGTGCAGTCCACCACCGTTGAAGCCTCCAAGCCCCCATACCCGCCGTCGATAATGATATCCACCATATCTTCGTATTTCTCGCAGATAAGCTCCGGGTCGGTGGCATATTCAAGCACGTCGTCGGAATCGCGTACCGACATTGTTAGAAGAGGATTCCCAAGCTCTTTCACCAGTGTGCGAACAATGTTGTTGTCGGGTATGCGGACACCCACCTCTTTCCGGTTCTTATAGATTTTGGGCAACTCGCTGCTTGTCGGGAGTATGAAGGTGAACGGCCCGGGCAGATTCTTCTTCAACAGTTTGAAAGCCGAATTGCTCACCTTGGCATACTCGCTGAGGTTAGAGAGGTCGTAGCAGATGATGGAGAGGTTGCTTTTTTGAGGATTGACCCCTTTCATCTGGCATATCTTCTCCACTGCACGGACATTCAGCGCATCGCAGCCGATGGCATATACCGTGTCGGTCGGGTAGATAACCAGGCCTCCGTCGCGAAGGACACCAACCACTTTTTCAATAACTCTGGGGTGGGGATTCTCGGGGTAAATCTTCAGCATCATAACGTTATGTTTATATCGCAAAAGTATGTAAAACACATAAGACAAAAAAACTCACTATCCGTGAGTCTCGAGGCGACCTTAGGCCTTGTGCGACGACCATGCGGCAATCCTGTCTACTACAACGGCTATGGCTCCGTCGCCCGTTACGTTGCATGCGGTGCCAAAGTTGTCCATCGCAATATAGAGCGCAATCATCAGTGCCTGCAATGTCTCATTGAACCCGAGCATACTTTGTAGTAATCCCAGTGCAGCCATTATTGCTCCGCCCGGGATGCCGGGTGCAGCCACCATCGTGATGCCCAACATAAGGATGAAGCCACTCATTGAGGCAAAGGTGGCAGGCTCTCCCGTCATGCACAGGATAGCCATGGCACAGGCAGTGATTTTCATCGTGCTGCCCGAGAGATGTATGGTTGCGCAGAGAGGGATGACAAAGATGGCAATAGCCTCGCTTACGCCATTCTTTATGGTCTGTGCAAGCGTTACCGGAATGGTTGCCGCCGAGGATTGTGTCCCAAGCGCAGTGGCGTATGCCGGAAGCATATTCTTCAGTAGCTGCAGCGGTTTTTTCCTTCCTATGGCTCCTGCCACGGCGAATTGTATCAGAAGGAGCACCACGTGTAGCACGAATATGACCACAATAACCTTCAGGAACATCGAGATGATGCTTGCCACCTGTCCGCTAATCGTCATGTTGAGGAAGATACCGAAGATATGCAGTGGCAGCAAGGGAATGATGATTGCTTTAATCATCTTGGTCACTATCTTCTGAAAGTCGCCGAAGCCGTCGCGAAGGGTGTTACCGTCGATATGCGAAAGTCCCAACCCTATGGTGAACGAGAGGAGCAATGCCGTCATCACATCCATCAGCGGTGGCATCTCCACTGTGAAGTAGGGCATGAGGGAGAAGTCCTCGGGGGTGTTCATCGCTGTTAACTCCGTGCCTGAGGACAGGATGTACGGAAAGACTGCCGAACAACTGAAGAAGGTAAAGAAACCTGAGAATATCGTAGAACCATAGGCAATCAGCGTTGTGAGGGCAAGCAGCCATCCTGCCCCCTTGCCCAAATCACCAATGGCGGGCGTCACCAGCCCCAGGATGATGAGGGGGATGGAGAACGAAAGGAAGTTGCCGAACAAAGAATTGAAAGTAACAAACACGCGGGCGATACTTTCCGGCAGGAACTGCCCGAGCAAGATGCCCAGGATGATAGCAATTACCACTCTCGCCAACAGCGACACTCTAATTCTTCTCATGCTATGCGTTTGGATATTGTTGCGTAAGGATGCTTATCAGTTCATCGACACCCTCCGACGCCCCCTTGCGGATGAAATGGATATCATTATGATAAGCCTTCACTTCCTTGGGGTCGATGAGATAGATGGGTTGCCCGCGTCGCACGTAGTTGAGCAGTCCGGCTGCGGGGTAGACATTGAGCGACGTCCCTATAATCACAAAGATGTCGCACGACTCAACCATCCGTATTGCCGAGTCAATCATCGGGACAGCCTCGCCAAACCATACTACGAAGGGCCGCAATTGCACGCCATGCGGGTCTTTGTCTCCGAGATGTATGTCGGGGTTGTTGGGCGAGAGGTCGTAGGTGGTATTTAAGTCGCGTACGGAGCAAGCCTTCATGAGTTCGCCATGGAGGTGTATCACGTCACTGCTTCCCGCCCTCTCATGCAGGTTGTCTACATTCTGCGTGATGATATGCACGTCGAAGTCCTTCTCAAGCTCAGCTAACCCGATATGCCCGGCATTGGGTTTGGTTTTAAGCAGCTCCCTGCGTCGTTGGTTGTAGAAGTCGAGCACCATCTCAGGGTTGGCAGCAAATCCCTCGGGCGTTGCCACATCCTCCACGCGGTGTTTCTCCCACAGTCCGTCGGAGTCGCGAAACGTGGAGATACCACTCTCTGCACTCATGCCGGCGCCGGTTAATGCCACTAATCTCTTCTTCATGACGTATTACAGATTGTTGAGAATATCTTCCTTCCCCTCTTGAACGAGGCGGTAAATCATTTCGCCGAACAAGGTGTTCACCCAAGCAAACCATGAGCGTGTGAACTTCTTAGGGTCATCCTTGTGGAACGACTCGTGCATGAAGCCCGTGTCGCCGTCCGTATCGCGAAGCATCTTCACGCAGTGGCGGATTTCGTCTTCATCGCTCGTGGTATTGCAACGCATGATGATACTCATGGGCCATATGTAATCGAATCCGATATGCGGTCCGCCAATACCTTCGCCGGCTTTCCCCTTGAAGAAGTAGGGGTTCATCGGGCTCAGCACCATGTGGCGTGTGTTCTGATATATGGGGTCGTTCACATCCACACATCCCAGATATGGCATTGCCAAAAGGCTGGGTACGTTGGCATCGTCCATAAACACATGGTTGTAGAATCCGTCCACTTCAAAGGCATACACCTTACCAAACTCGGGATGCTCCACTATGCCGTAGCGTTCGATGGCATCAGCCACCTCATCTGCCAAGGCGTCGCACTGGCGGGCAAAGTCGTTGTCTTTGCGGATGTCGCGCATCATCTCTGCCAGTTGGTGGAGTGATGTTACGGCAAACATATTCGACGGAATCAAGAATCCAAACAATGAGGCATCGTCGGATGGACGGAAAGAGGAGACAATCAGCCCTACAGGGTTGACGGGACTTCCACATCCGTCGTTAAGCAGGGTATCGCCCTGACGGTCGGTCTTGCGGGTGAACTTATACGGCCCGATACCATCCTTGCGTTGCTGCTCGGTGAAGGTCTTATAGATGGTCTTCATCGCCTTGTCCCAATCGTTGTCGAATGGTGAGGTGTCGCCCGTCTTTTTCCAGAAGTGATAAGCCAAGCGAATAGGGTAGCAGAGTGAGTCTATCTCCCACTTACGCTCGTGCAGTTCGGGTTTCATCTCTGTATTGTCGCTTTTCCACTCGCTGCCTGTCGGCCCTTCATTGAAGGCGTTGGCATATGGGTCGATATTGATGCACCATGTCTGACGATTGATAACACCGGCAAGCATGGTTTTCACCTTGGGGTCTTCATTGGCAAAGATGATATGCGGAAACACCTGTGCCGACGAATCTCGCAGCCACATGGCATGGATGTCGCCCGTGAGGACAAAGGTGTCGGGTTTGCCGTTCACCGTCTTGTGCTCGCAAGTTGTGTCAAGCGTGTTAGGAAAACAGTTCTCGAACATCCAGGCAAGTTTCGGGTCTTTCAGCTTTGCCTTGGTTGCTTGTATCGCCTTTTCCACGGCATCGGAAGTAAACTGACGTTTCTTGGGAGTCGGTCTCAGGCAATTATACTTCGAGGCATCTGTAGAAAGTGATGCCGGAGAGGCAGATTGCTTCGCCATGCCGGCAAACGAGTGTTGCCCCACCAAGAGACCTGCCAACGACAGGCTTCCCGATTTAATAAAGTTTCTACGTGTAGTCATTATAAATAAACAGTGTGTCTTGTTATTCCAGTTATTCCAATTCGGTAGTCCGTAATATTTGGTCAACAGCCTCCGATAGTCCGGCGAGGTTCTTGCCTCCGGCTGTGGCAAAGTGTGCCTGGCCGCCACCTCCACCGCCAATCACCTTGGCAGCATCTTTCACCAACTTGCCGGCATGCAGTCCTTCTTTCACGAGCGACTCGCTCAGCATTACCATCAGCATAGCTTTGTCGCCGTCTTCTATACCTGCCACGAAGAATATCTTCTCGCCTGCCACGCTCTCGCCCTTGATGTCGAAGGCCAGGTGCTTGATGGCATCAGTGTTGGCTTTGCCACGGAAGACAATCACCTTCACGCCGCGGCGGCATACAGCCTCTTCGAGGAGTCTCTTCTTCAGCATGACAATCTTCTCCTTCACGTAGTCGTTGACCTGCTTCTTCAGCTCGGCATTCTCTTCTATTGCCTTGCGGATGGTCTGCGAGAGGTTAGGCACGTTGTTGAACAAGGCACGCAGTTCGCGTATCGTGTCTTGCATCACGAAGGTATATTGGTCGGCAGCCTCGGCTGTCACAGCCTCGATACGGCGTACACCTGCAGCAACAGAACTTTCTGCTATCACGCGCAGCGACCCAATCATTCCGGTTGCCGGGATATGCGTACCACCGCAAAGCTCTATAGACTTGCCATATTTTACCACGCGCACTTCTTCGCCGTACTTCTCGCCAAACAATGCCATGGCACCCATAGCCCGTGCTTCGGCAATAGGCATGTTACGACGTTCCTCAAGCGGCAGGTTGGCACGAATCTTCTCGCTTACCAATTTCTCCACCTGACGTATCTCCTCGTCGCTCACCTTCTGGAAGTGCGAGAAGTCGAAGCGCAAAGCCTCCGGAGAGACGTAGGAACCCTTCTGCTCGACGTGCGTACCCAATACTTCGCGCAAAGCCTCGTGCAAAAGGTGCGTGGCAGAGTGGTTGCATTCGCAGCGGATACGTCTCTTCTCATCTATCTTGGCAGTAAACACAGCCTGAAGGTCCTTGGGCAGACGTT
Source organism: Tannerellaceae bacterium (assembly GCA_963648005.1). GTDB lineage: Bacteria > Bacteroidota > Bacteroidia > Bacteroidales > Tannerellaceae > Parabacteroides. The sequence goes on from CAVJCD010000028.1 coordinate 5,455, forward strand.
GTGTGAGATGCACTGCGAGGTTGTTCTCGCGTTTGGTGTCCACCACTTCGATGGTTTCTTCCGGAGTGATAAGCCACCCCGTATCGCCAACTTGTCCACCCATCTCGGCGTAGAATGGTGTGCGGTCTAATACTATCTGATAGAGTTCCTTGTTCTTCTGTTTGATTTTGCGGTAGCGCAAGATGGAGGCGTCGCACTCAAACAGGTCGTAGCCTACAAACTGCGACTCGCCTTCGCTCAGCACCACCCAGTCGCCTGTCTCCACTGCTGCTGCGTTGCGGGCTCGTTCTTTCTGCTTGCGCATCTCAACATCGAAACCTGCGGTGTCAACTTCCATGCCGTTTTCACGCAGAATCAACTCGGTGAGGTCGAGCGGGAATCCGTAGGTGTCGTATAGAGTGAAGGCGTCGGGTCCACTCATGAGGGTCTTGCCGGCAGCTTTTGTCTCGGCAATCTTGGCATCCAGCAGGCGGATACCTGTCTCAAGTGTGCGAAGGAAAGCTTCTTCTTCTTCCTTCATCACCTTCTCGATAAGTATCTTCTGTGATATGAGTTCGGGATAGGCATCACCCATTGTTTCGATGAGCACAGGTACGAGGGTATAGAGGAATGCCTCACGACGTCCGAGGAAGGTGTATCCGTAGCGCACTGCACGACGTAGGATGCGGCGGATAACATAACCGGCACCTGCATTGGAGGGCAGTTGTCCGTCGGTGATGGAGAAAGCTATTGTGCGGACATGGTCTGCCACCACGCGCATGGCAATGTCTTGCCGTTCGTCTTTGCCGTAGGTTGTACCCGTCATGCGGGCTATGGTCTGAATGATTGGTTGGAACACATCCGTATCGTAGTTGGATGTCTTGCCTTGCAGCGCCATACACAAACGTTCGAAGCCCATACCCGTATCTATCACCTTTGCGGGCAGTCCTTCAAGCGAGCCGTCGGCTTTGCGATTGAATTGCATGAACACCAGGTTCCATATTTCAATCACCTGCGGATGGTCTTTGTTTACCATCTCGGCGCCGCTCACCTTGGCACGTTCGCTGTCCGGACGGAGGTCGATGTGAATCTCGGAGCATGGTCCGCAGGGTCCCGTGTCGCCCATTTCCCAAAAGTTATCGTGTTTGTTGCCGTTGATGATATGGCTCTCGGGCAGGAACTGTGCCCAGTAGCCGGCAGCCTCATCATCGCGCGAGAGACCCTCGGCGGGGCTTCCTTCGAACACTGTGGCATACAGCCGTTCGGGGTCAAGCTTCAGCACATCTACAAGATATTCCCATGCCCATCCGATGGCTTCCTTCTTGAAATAGTCGCCAAACGACCAGTTTCCAAGCATCTCGAACATGGTGTGGTGATATGTGTCGTGACCAACTTCTTCCAGGTCGTTGTGCTTGCCGCTCACGCGGAGACATTTCTGCGAGTCCGCCACACGCGGATATTTGATGGGTACATTTCCCAGGATGATATCCTTAAACTGGTTCATACCCGCATTGGTAAACATCAGCGTTGGGTCACCTTTCACCACCATGGGTGCAGAGGGAACGATGTGATGTTGCTTTGAAGCGAAAAACTCTTTAAACGACTCACGAATTTCTTTTGCTGTCAACATAATCTGTTTGTATTGTTCTTGTTCTCGTTAATATTCTAAAAAACAGTTCGCAAAAATACCTAAATTATTACTTTTGCACGCATTCGAGTAACAAATTATTTCGATGAAACTGTTTAGAACACGGAAGATATACTACCAATATAACCCCGAGACGCTCAGTTACGAACGCGTTCGCCGTTCGGCAAAAGACCACGTTTTAGGCTTCGTCAGGCATTTGAGCATTGGTGCGGTTGTCGGCTTTATTCTCTTTTTCGTCGCGATGCATATGATGGATTCTCCAATGGAAGAATTGTTGAAGAAGGAGAACGAGCTCTTGCAGACGCAGTATGAGGTGCTTTCTCTGCGGCTTGGCAATGCACTGGAGGTGCTTGACGACATACAGCAGCGCGACGAGAACCTTTATAGGGCCATTTTCCAGGCGGAGTCTATCCCCGAGTCGGTGCGCAAGTCGGGTTTCGGGGGAACCAATCGCTACGAACATCTCATGAGCCTTTCAAACGCAGAACTGGTGGTCTCAACAACTGAGAAGATGGATATGCTTGCCAAGCAGCTCTACGTGGAGTCGAATTCCCTGGAGGAACTCATCAATATGGGGAAACACCAAGAGGAGCGTAGCCGCAGCATCCCTGCCATACAGCCCATTTCCAACAAAGACCTGCGTCGCACGGCATCGGGCTATGGCATGCGTATCGACCCTATCTACCGTACACCCCGCTTTCATCCGGGGATGGATTTTTCTGCCAAGGTGGGTACGGAGGTATATGCCACGGGCGACGGGGTGGTTGTCTTTGCTGCCTGGAAGCAGGGTTATGGCAACTGTCTTCAGATTGACCACGGCTACGGCTTTCAGACTCTCTACGGCCATCTGAGCAAGTATCGCAAGCGTGTAGGGCAGAAGGTGAAGCGCGGCGAGGTGATAGGTGAGGTAGGCAATACGGGTAAGTCAACCGGTCCGCATCTCCACTACGAGGTGATTGTGCGGGGCAAGCACGACAACCCGTCGAAATACTACTACATGGACCTTTCTCCCGAAGAATACGACCGCATGATACAAATCGCGGAGAACCACGGGCAGGTAATGGATTAACGAACACCTTTTCTTTTTTTGATGATGGCACTGAATAAACACAAAAACCTGAAATTATATTACTCCATCGGTGAGGTGGCGCGTATGTTCGACATCAACGAGTCCACTCTTCGTTTTTGGGAGAAGGAGTTCGACATTCTTCGTCCGCGCAAGACACAGAAGGGCACCCGCACCTACAAGCAGGAAGACATCGACAATGTGCGCCTCATCTACCATCTGCTCAAGGAGCGCGGCATGACTTTGGCGGGCGCACGGCAGAAGCTGAAGGACAATAAGGAGACAACAATCCAAAGGGAGGAGATAGTAAACCGCTTGAAGCACGTGAAGGAGGAGCTGTTGGCAATGAAGGAAGCCTTCAACAACCTCGAGGCTTCGATGGCCGGCAACGGGGAACAGGAAATATCAGAACAATAACACATAAACAGAAATGGAAATTACAGGAAAGATTATTGCGGTGCTACCAATTCAGGGCGGCACAAGCAAAAACGGAAACGAGTGGAAAAAGCAGGAATACGTATTGGAAACACATGAGCAATACCCCAAGAAGGTGTGCTTCCAGATATTCGGAGCTGACAGAATAAGCCAAGCAGCCATACAGCCGGGTGAGGAGCTGACGGTGTCGTTCGATATCGACAGCCACGAGTATAATGGCCGTTGGTTTACCAATATCAGTGCATGGAAGGTGGCACGCTCTGCTGCAGCTGCTGCACCGTCTGCCCCCGTGGCAAATGACCCGCTTGCAGGTGTAACGAGCACTGCCGCTCCCAATTTTGCGCCGGCTGACCCTGTTGACGACCTCCCGTTCTAAAAGCGGGGTGGTCGGGGATAGTGTTTTCTCCTTAATACATGGCATGTAAGTTCCAAGAAACACTGTTTCTGGCTCCATACACGGCATGTGAGTTCCAAGAAATACTGTTTTTAGCTTCATACATGGCGTGAAAGTTCCGGGAAACTATGTTTATTGCTTCATACATGGCATGCGAGGTTCAAAAAACACTGTTTCTGGCTTCATACATGGCGTGCTGATTCCAAAAAACAGTGTTCCCGGTTTCGTGCACGGCGTGTAAATTCCAAGAAACAGTGTTCTTTGCTCTATGCAGGCTGTGGGGAGAGAAGAAACAAGAATCGTAGCTAAGAAATGAATCGGATGAGAATAATAATCGCATGTTTATGCACCTTGCTGTTGACGGCATGTGGGGCAAAGCAGGATGGCGGGCGGATTGTGACTGTGACGGTTGAGCCGCAACGTTACTTTGCGGAGCAGATAGCGGGGGATAAGTTCAAGGTGGAATCGATGGTCCCCGCAGGGCAGAGCCCCGAGACCTACGACCCCAGTCCCGTGCAGATGATACGTATCGCCGGTAGCAGTGCCTACCTCATGCTCGGACCGGCAAGTTTCGAGAGGGCGTGGACCGACAAGGTGCGCGAGAACAATTCCGGGATGAAGTTTTTCGATACTTCCAAAGGTCTTCGTCTGCTTGAGGATGCGGACGGGGACCATGAGGAGGGGCATCACCACGGCGGCGTAGACCCACATATCTGGAGCAGCATTGCCGGGGCAAGAGCCATGGCGCGCAACATGACGGATGCCTTCCGGGAGATAGACCCCAAGAATGCAGATTATTATCAAAAGAACTGCGAGGCCCTCCTGGAGAAGATAAACGAAACGGAGGCGGCAATGGCAGGGTTGCTCGATTCTCTACATCATCGCACCTTCATTATCTATCATCCGGCACTGACCTACCTCGCCCATGAGTTTCGTCTCACCCAACTCTGTGTGGAGATGGATGGCAAGGAGCCCTCGCCGGCACAGCTGAAGCAACTGGTGGAGACGGCACGCGGGGCTGATGCCCGCGTGGTATTCGTGCAGAGAGAGTTCGACCAGAAGAACGCCGCGCTGATTGCCGAAGAAACGGGGTGTAAATTGACGGTCATCAACCCCCTTTCGTACGATTGGCACAAAGAAATGATACAAATAGCAAAAGCATTGGCAGATGGAGACGCTCGTTGAGATAGACGGTTTGACTGCTGCATACGGCAACAAGGTTGTGCTGAGGGATGTCTTCCTCAAGGTGTGGAAAGACGACTTCCTCGGGATAATTGGTCCCAACGGAGGGGGCAAAACCACCCTCTTGAAGGTTATCCTCGGACTCTTGCGGCCTGCTGCGGGAACAGTACGCTTCTTTCAAGACGGAGAGCCTGTCTCCGCCTTTAAGATTGGCTACCTGCCGCAGATGAGCAACATCGATAGGAAGTTTCCCATCTCGGTGTGGGAGGTGGTGGCCTCGGGCCTTGCCTTAGAGAAGCCCCGCTTTGGGTCGTATACCATGGAGCAGAAGACGCGCATCGATGAGGTGCTCCGCCAAATGGGCTTGGAGGATTTGCGGGAGCGTCCGATAGGTGAGCTCTCGGGAGGACAGCTACAGAGGGTGCTATTGGGTCGTTCCATGGTGTCTCGCCCACAGCTGCTGATTCTGGACGAGCCGAACTCCTACGTAGACAAACGCTTCGAGTCGCTCTTCTATCAGCTGTTGGAGGAGATAAACAAGGAGAGTGCCGTAATCATTGTGTCGCACGACGTAGGCACGGTGCTCAAGATGGTAAAAAACATAGCCTGCGTAAACGAGACACTCCACTATCATTCCGGCGCGGATGTGTCGGCAGAATGGCTCGGCGAGAAATATGCCTGCCCCATCGAACTGCTTGGGCACGGCAACCTGCCGCACCGCGTATTGAAAACACACGAACATTGAAACATCCTTTTTCCTCATGTCACACACGCTTTGTTTAATATCTCTGCCGGAAATCGGGGTTATCCTCGGCATTGCCATCGTCTTGTTCGGATGCAAGGCCGTTTCGCAGAACCCCTTCATCTCACGCGGGCAGAAAATAGTATGGATGCTGATTATCGTCTGCCTGAATTGGATTGGACTGCTATGGTATTACTACACCTTCTACCTAAGGAATAAAGACAACGATTAGGATATGAGAGTACTGATTACGGGAGCGAGTGGATTTATCGGAGGCTTCCTGGTGGAAGAGGCCTTGCGCCGGGGGTATGATACATGGGCAGGGGTGCGTGCCACAAGCAGCCGAAAGCACCTAAAGGACGAACGGATACATTTCATCGACCTAAAGTATAACGACCCTGCGGCGCTGAGAAACCAATTGGCTGCCTTCCGCTGCGAGAACGGCAGGTGGGACTATGTTATCCACAATGCCGGGCTGACCAAGACGCAAGACAAGAAGGCCTTCCTCCGTGTCAATGCCAAATATACCCACAACCTAATAGAGGCCCTGGCGGCTGCCGATATGCGGCCTAAGAAGTTCATTCTCATGAGCAGCCTCAGCAGCTATGGCATGGGTGACGAAAAGACCTTTCGCCCCATCCGCTCCGGCGACCCCCAGCATCCCAACACCGCCTATGGCAAGAGCAAACTTAAGGCCGAGAAATATCTTCGCCTCCAGACCTACTTCCCGTATGTTATCCTCTGCCCAACCGGAGTGTATGGCCCCGGCGAGAAGGACTATTTCATGCAAATCAAGAGCGTGAACTCGGGGTTCGACTTTACCGTGGGAAGCATCCCCCAGCGCATTACGTTCATATATGTGAAGGACCTGGCGCGGGCAGCCTTTCTTGCCTTGGAGAACGAGGCGGCGCACAACCGGCACTATTTTGTGGCGGACGGAGACGTGTATACCGATGAGGCTTTCGGGGGCATGCTACAAGAGCTGCTGGGCAAGAAGCATGTATTGCATGCCCGCATCCCGCTATGCCTGGTGCATGTGGTGTGTCTTCTCTCGGAATGGATTGGCAAGCTGCTCAAGAGGGGCATGACGCTGAATACGGATAAATACATCATCCTAAAGCAGCGCAACTGGATTTGCGATGTCGCGCCGATTCAGAATGAGATAGGTTTCAAGGCGGAATACCCCCTGCAACGAGGCCTTGAGGAAAGCATCGAGTGGTACAAGAAAGAGGGGTGGCTATAGTGTTTTGCTCTCGAGATATTCTCGAATGAGGGCAGTGAACTGTTCGCCGTAGGAGTCGCGTTTATGCTCTCCGATGCCGTAGATGTTGCCAAAGTCGTAGAGTGTGGTGGGCTGTTCCTTGGCAAGAGCATGAAGCGATTTGTCGGACATCACAATGTAGGCGGGCCAATTGTTGGCGTTGGCAATCTTCAGTCGCAGCTCGCGTAACCGCTCAAAGAGAACCATCTCTTCGCTCTTCTCCCCGTTTATTGTTGCCGGTTCCTTTTGCAGGGCGCGTTTCTTGTGTCCTATCTTCTGTAAATCTTCGCGCACAATAACTGCCAGCTCAATCTTCTTCCGTCCAAACAATACCTCTTTCCCAAGGTCGGTGACTTTCAGATGCCGCTCTTCCTTATATGCTATCTCGATAAGCCCCATCTGCAGCATCTGCAGCAGATAGTCTTGCCAGTCGCGGAAAGGAACATCCCTTCCCTTGCCGAAAGTCTTCAGAGAGTAATAGCCCTGCGACATCACATCGGGTGAATGTACGCCTTTGAGGATGTCGATTGCCGTTGTAAAGCCAACCTGCTCGTCGGTTCGCATTATGGCAGACAGGGCCTTTTGTGCCAACTCTGTGCCGTCGAAATGTTGGGGCGGCGTTTTGCAGACGTCGCAGTTGCCGCAATCACATTCGGTTGTCTCGCTGAAGTAGTTCAAGAGGATACGCCGGCGACACACTTGCGACTCCGCATATTCCTTCATGCGGTTAAGCTTCTCGTTGTTGATTTCCGGTTGCCCGCTCTCGTCGGTAAACTTCCTTAAGGTGATCAAGTCCTGCAAATTGTAGAACAGCACCGTTTCGGTTAGGAGTCCGTCGCGCCCTCCGCGGCCTATCTCCTGATAGAAGTTCTCGATGCTCTTGGGCAGATTATAATGGATAACGAAGCGCACATTGCTCTTGTCTATGCCCATGCCGAAAGCAATAGTGGCTACCACGATGTTTATCCGGTCTCTGAGGAAGTCTTGCTGAATTCTGTTTCTATCCTCCATGTTCAGCCCGGCGTGATAAACGTCCACCGACACACCCTTCTCCCGTAGCTTCTCGGCAAGCTTCTCCGTGGTCTTGCGGGCAAGACAGTATATTATGCCGCTCTCGTTGGAGTGACGTTCTATTATGTTCATGATGGCGCGCAGCTTGTCTTTGGCAGGATACCCTCGGTTTACGCTCAGGCTGAGGTTGGGACGGTCGAACGAGCTGATGAACACCTGCGGGTCTTTCAGATTCAGTTTCTCAAGGATATCCTCCTGGGTTGTCTTGTCCGCCGTTGCCGTCAGTGCGATGATGGGTGTGGATGGAAACATCTCGCGCAACACCCCCAGTTGGGTATATTCCGGACGGAAGTCGTGCCCCCATGCAGAGATGCAATGAGCCTCATCAATGGCAAAGAGCGAAACCTTCAAGCATTGCTGTATCCATGGGATTTCCATAAAAAGACGTTCGGGGGACAGATACAACAGTTTCAGCATCCCCTTTTTGCATTCGCTCTTGATATGTTGTTTCACCGCCTCGTCGTTCGCACTGTTGAGCGCTGCCGCCGGAATACCATTGGCACATAAGGCATCCACCTGGTCCTTCATCAGTGATATGAGTGGCGATATCACTATGGCTATGCCGTCCAGCATCAGAGCCGGCACCTGAAAAC
>CAVJCD010000028.1:13835-16350 GCA_963648005.1 Tannerellaceae bacterium
GGGCATCAGCACGAGAGTGTCGTTGCCTTCTATTACGTTTTGCACTATCTCTTTCTGTTTGGGGCGGAAAGAATCGTAACCAAAATATGATTTAAGTATTTGTTCGGCTGTTTTCATGGTTGTATCGGTGATGTTGTGCGACTTTCTTAAGACAGCTAAGGCACAACATCCATCAAGAAGGTTGTGCCTTAGTTACGGTGGGTGGGATTATTTAACTTCCACCACAGAGCCCTTACCAATGACTTTCTGCTGCACGGCTGTCGGTCCCTTGTATCGGATTGTGCCTTTGCCAACAATGTTTACCTTGAGGTTGTTGGTGGCGTGTACTTCCATCGAGCCGTTGCCCGTAAGCTTACAGCTCAACTCGGGAACGGCAACGCCGAGTGCCATAATCTCTCCGCTGCTGGCAATAGCATATTCGCCTTCCTTGGCATCACCGCTCTTAAGGTTGATGGTGCCCGAGCCGGTGATGCTACATTCTATCTTGTCGGTGTGCAATTCGCTTACCACCATATTGGCGCTCCCGGATACATTCAAGTCCACTTTGCTCATCTTCACCGGCTCCTTTAGTTGCACCAGGCAGTTTGAGTTGGCGTCAATCTTCAGTTCGTCGCCGCTAAGCGAACTATTGGCCATGAAGTTGGCATTGCCGGCGGCCTTCACGCCTTTCAGCCATTTGGAGTTTGTCTTTACGATGAACTTGGTGTGGTGGTCCACTTTCACGCTCTTGTCGAAACCCACCGAAAGTTCCCTGTCCTTGATGTCGACATTGACGTATTCGTGTAGGTTCTCGTCTATTGTGACCTCGATGTAGGGTGTCGCATCCGATTGCTCGTAGTTTAAATCGATAACGCCGTCAATCTTGATGAGGTTGTAGTCGCCGATGGTGATTTTCTTGGTCGACAGTTTTCCGTTGCCCTTCACGTGGTCCGCTGCCTGGGCTGTGAACAACAATCCCAGCAACAGAACGAAGGATAATAAGCCTTTTGTTTTCATAGTTTGTGAGTTTAGTATTACTGAATACATGTCTTTGCAAACATATCGTTTTTTATCCGAAATCGCACAAAAACAAGAAAGAATACATGAATCTCGGGACCAACGCCTCTATCTTATCGACAAATCCGATACATTTGTGGGTATAATATATAAGGTAAGACATATGGCAGCAAGGAAAGATAAAGTGCTTTGGGCAGACGATGAGATAGATTTGTTGAAACCTCACATCTTGTTTCTTCAGGACAAGGGATATGAAGTGACTCCGGTTATCAGCGGGCAGGATGCCATTGACTGTTGCCGGGAGCAGGCGTTCGATATCATTTTCTTGGACGAGAACATGCCGGGCTTGACCGGCTTGGAAACTCTGTCGCAAATCAAGGAAATCAACCCAGAAGTCCCCATCGTTATGGTCACCAAGAGCGAGGAGGAGAGCATCATGAACCAAGCCATAGGCAACAAGATTGCCGACTACCTCATCAAGCCGGTGAACCCCAACCAGCTGCTGTTGTCCATCAAAAAGAACATACACAAGAACGACATCATTTCGGCAACCACGATGGACGGCTATCGTCAGGAGTTTGCTCACATAAGCATGCAAATCAACGACTCGCTTACTGTCGCTGACTGGAAGGAGCTCTCCAAGAAGTTGGTCTATTGGGAGATTGAGCTCGAGAGCAGCCAGGTACAGATGAGCGATATGCTTCGTATGCAGAAGGAGGAAGCCAACAATGCTTTCGGCAAGTTTGTGAAGAAGAACTACGAGTGGTGGATACAAAACCCGTTGGAGCGCCCAATGATGAGTCCCGATTTGTTTAAGAAGAAGGTGTTTCCTCTGCTGGATGAAGGCGAGAGGGTGTTTTTCATCTTGATAGACAACTTCCGCCTCGACCAATGGAGGGTGGTGAAAGACCTGCTGGCTGAGTATTTTACGTTCGACGAGGAACTCTACTACAGCATCCTCCCCACGGCAACCCAATATTCCCGCAATGCCATATTCTCGGGCTTGATGCCGCTTCAGATAGAGCAGATATTTCCCGACCTGTGGGTGGACGAGGAAAGCGAGGAAGGTAAGAACCTCAACGAAGAGCCGCTGATAAAGACGCAGATTGACCGCTTCCACAAGAAATACAGTTTCTCATACAATAAGGTGCACGACTCGCAGTATGGCGAGAAACTGCTCAATATGATATCCTCGCTGACGCATAACCAACTGAATGTCGTTGTGCTCAACTTCGTGGATATGCTCTCGCATGCCAGAACGGAGATGAAGATGATTCGCGAGTTGGCACAGAGCGAGGCGGCTTATCGCAGCTTGACGCGCTCGTGGTTTCAGCATTCCACTACCCTTGAACTCTTCAGACGTATCTCCGACAAGGGCTATAAGGTGATTGTGACCACCGACCACGGGACGATACGCGTCAACAACCCCGTGAAGGTTATTGGCGACAGGAACACTAATACCAACCTCCGCTATAAGGTGGGCAAGAGCCTAAACTATAATCCCAAGGAGGTATTCGAG
>CAVJCD010000029.1:0-16345 GCA_963648005.1 Tannerellaceae bacterium
CTATAACACCGCTTGCCAAATTCCTTTACCAACCATGTCTTGCCAACTTGTCGCGCCCCTTCTATAACAAGCGGTTTGCGATTCCGGCTTATCTGCCACTGTTTAAGTCTATTGGTTGCCGTTCTTTCCATAGTCTATCACATTTTATGAGGGAATAATCTATTCTTCGCCCACATTTTAAGGGGGAATACGGATGCAAATCTACACATTTTAAGGGGGAATAATCCTCTCCTCGCCCACATTTTAAGGGGGAATGATGTGGTTTCGGCAGTGCGATTCCATCATCTATAAGTGATAAAACACCCGCAACATCAATTTTTATCATTTATAAGTGATAAAATTGCAATGAAAGACTCCCTTCTTCTGCTCCGATTCTTTCTTCCGCAATTTGTTTCACTCTATCCGCAATGTGTCTACGAGGAGAAACGGATGTTTCGCCGTAATTTTGCAGTGCGACAACCCATGGGGGGGGGACGGGGTTAACATCCACCACCCTATCTGTCAGGTAATCTTTTAAAGGACAAAGCAACATGAAAGAGAACAAAAAAGTATTGGTAGCTTACTTCTCGCGAGGAGGAGAAAACTACAGCGTGGGCAACATAACGAAAGGCAACACGCAGATTATAGCCGAAATGATAGCCAAGGAAACGGGCGGCAGTCTGTTTCATATAGAACCCCTAATGCCCTATCCCGCAGACTACGATGCCTGCGTTGAACTTGCACGAAAGGAGCTACGCGACAAGGCGCACCCTGAGGTGAAAGGCGACGCGAAGGTGGAAGACTACGACGTTGTATTCGTAGGCTACCCCAACTGGTGTAGCGACATCCCGATGCCTATATACACCTTCCTCGAGAAACACGACTGGAGCGGGAAGAGCATTGCAGCATTTTGCACACACGAGGGCAGCGGCATTGGCAGCACTGCAAACAAACTGCAGAAGGCATGCAAGGGCGCAACCCTTCTAAAAAGTATTGCCATCTATGGCCACACGGCACAAAACAACCCTGAGGAAGCCCGGCAAACCGTCTCCTCATGGCTGAAATCTTTGTAATAACGAATAACAAAACGACGAGAATATGAAACCTTACATTATCTGCCACATGATGGCTTCGGTGGACGGCCGCATCGACTGCGCCATGACCGAACAGATTGATGCCTCGAATGCTTACTACGAGGCACTCGAGAAACTAAGCTGCCCCACAACCATCGAAGGGCGTGTAACCATGCAGATGCACTTCGCCCTGCCCGAACCGTTCGTTGCCACAAAGAAAGAGACTATTGCCCGTACCGCTTTCCATAAGGCAGCCGAAGGGAAACCCGGCTACGACGTTGCCGTCGACACTCACGGCAAGTTGCGTTGGCCCGCAAATCATCAGAACGGTCAGCCCCTACTGGTCGTCACCTCGGAAGATTGCGCGAAGGAATATTTCGACACTCTCGACAAGCAAGGCATCTCGTGGATTGCCGTCGGGGAGAAACATATCGACCTAAGAAAGGCCGTAGACATGCTTAATACAGAGTTTGGTGTGGAGCGCATCGCACTTGTTGGCGGCGGACACATCAACGGAGCATTCCTTGCAGCGGGACTCTTGGACGAGGTAAGCCTCATGATTGGTCCGGGCATAGACGGTCGCAAAGGCATGGCTGCCGTGTTCGACGGCATCGACAATCCCAACCGCCCCGCCACATTGCTCAAGTTGCAAACCGTAGAGCGCATGGGCAACACCGTATGGATAAGATACAAACTGTAGAATCACACAAACTAAAACGAACATGAAAAGAATAACATCTCTAATCGCAATTGCCGCCGCAGTAGCCACCACCATAATGGCTTGCGGCAAGAAGGCTTCCTCAGAAGCCACCACAACGGAAAGCGCACCCAAGGTGCTTGTTGCTTACTTCTCTGCCACCGGCAACACCAAAGCTGCAGCCGAGAAGATTGCCGGGGCCACCGGTGCTGAACTCTTTGAGATAAAACCTACCGAGGCTTACTCCGCTGCAGACCTCAACTGGAAGGACCAGACCTCACGTTGCTGCCGCGAGAACGACAACCCCAAAGTGCGCCCGGGGTTTGTAAAGAGCAAGGAGTCGCTCAATGACTACGACGTCATTTTCCTTGGCTTCCCCATCTGGTGGAACGGTGCCCCACGCATCATCAACACCTTCGTGGAGACTTACGGGCTGAAAGGCAAACGTGTTGTTATGTTCGCCACCTCGGGCGGCAGCGGCATAGAAAACTCTGAGAAGACATTCAAAGGGGCTTACCCCGATGTAAAATGGGAACACGGCAAACTGCTCAACTCCCTGTCCGGAAAAGCCATTGGCGACTGGGCAAACGGATACTTGAAGTAATTCTACCTGTCTTTGTATATCAAAATAGCCGGCTCGCGTTGAGATGAGTCGGCTATTGTTTTTAAAATACCAACCATCCAATACTATTCTTTCACGCCAACTTGCGCATCACGCTTCGACTTGCTCTTCACCACAAGCCATACACCCGTGAACACCAATACAACGGCTATACCCTGTTGCCAGGTAAATACGCCCAGCCCCGTGAGGACACTGACCGAAACAGCCACGATGGGCTGCACATAATTGTATACGCTGACCACCGTGGGACGCAATACGCGCTGGCTCTCGATGGAAAGAAGATAGCTGACAAAAGTGCCGAAGAACACCACATAGCCAACCTCAGCCCATACACCGGGAGCGATGGACGCCCACTGCAGACCTTCCAAATGCCCCCACGACACAGGTGCCACAAACACCGTGGCCCAAGTAAACATCCACTTGTTTACGGTAATGGCATTATACTTCTTGATGAGTTTGTTGAACAGCGAGAGGTAAAGAGCAAACGACAACTGCGCACAAATACACATCAAATCGCCGCGAATATCTCCCACACGCGAACTTGCTGCCGTTGCGCTACTGAGGATGAGCACCACTGCCCCCGTACAACCAATAGCCACTCCGCCCGCCTTCTTCAGCGTGATGGGTTCGCCAAGGATGAGGAACGACAGTATCATGGCGAAGATGGGCATGGAGGTGGTGACGATGCTGGCATTGACGGGCGAGGTAACACTCAAGCCTACGGTGAACAAACACTGGTTGAAAGCCACACCAAACAAAGCCGCACCGGCCAAGAGCGCCACATCGCGCAAAGGCACATGCTCATGTTTGCCAAACAACGAGGCTGTCCAAAACAACAGGGCGGCACCCGCCACACGAAATCCAACCATCGAGATACCGTCGATGCCACTGTTCATGGCATCCTTACACACCGGCGACATCAGACCCCACATAGCCTCAGCCGCAAACATGCTGAGATGGGCCTGCAAAGGCTTATTCTTCATTATTTATCTGTCTTTTCTCTTCTTTGCAGCAAGGAAACCGCAGATTTCCCCACTCCTGAAAAACGCCGCAAAGATAGCATCAAAAAGATGTGGGTGTTTAAGGAAAGCAATCCCTTTATCCCGAACCCCAAGAGCCGCTTGTGATTTTGGTAAGAAAAGTCCCCTAATCTAGTAGTTCAGCCCAAAGCACCAGAGAGGGATTAGTCGTAACAACTGTACAGAAATCCCTCAATGAGGGAAAAAATTCACCGAAAAACGCCCTCAATGAGGGAAAAATTTAAAGTATCCGGTTCGAAACGTCTACTTGATTCTTGTCCTTATAGAGTTGTTATCTAACCTCCAGGGTATGTTTTCCGGAAGGGAGGATGAGTTTTATTAGGCCATCTTCCTTCGTGGGGCGGAGGTCTTTTCCGTCAACTACGAGGGTGGGATTCTTTGTGACAATTGGGAGCCATACCTCTGCCTCGGTGTTGGCGGGGATGCTTATCTCCAAACTAAAACTCTTTCCCGGAGTATTGCGGAAGGCTGCAGCAATCTCACCGCTTATGCTCGGCACACGTATCTGCGCCCATTCAAGGCTTCCTGCCTGAGGTCTGATGCGGAACTTACGGAAGCCCGGCTCGAGCGGCACTATCCCGAACAGTCCGCGCGTCACAAGGTTGGCGGGCGCAGCGCCCCACACATGATTCCAGTCCAGGTTGGGTTTATATTTCTCATCCCATGCCTCCAGCGTGATGGTGGAACCAACCCTCAGCATGTTGTACCAGCTACGTTCCCCACGCGAAGATAGGAGGCTGAGGGCATAGTCGCCTGCCCCGGCATCATAGAGCGCATCAATGAGGAACTGAGCGCCATAGACGCTGCAAGCCATCCTGCGCGACTTGACATAGCGAAGAACCTCCTCCTTGTGCTTCTGCGGCACCAGCCCGAGGGCGAGAGGAAACATATTGCCGTGCAAAGACTCGTGGTCTGTGCCAACGCCGTCGCGATAGTGCCCTGTCTTGCGGTTGAAGAGAAGATTGTTGAACTGCTTGTATATGCGCCGGGCCTCCGATTCATAGAAGAGTGCGTCATCTTGCTTGCCCAGAGCCTCGGCAATCTGCGCCATCCGCTTCACCGCCCCGTAGTGGTAGGCGTTCACCACGGTGTTGAAGTCGCGCATCTCAAAGCCGTCGGCCTCGCCGCCACGTTCCTTCTCGTCGCCAACGGTCCCGCTCTGCGGCCAGTCCACAATGTCGCGAAAGTTGGTGCCGTGAAAATTGATACTCTTTAAGAACTCCTCATCCACCTTGCCGGTGCGGGTCGAGATAAGGCCGTTGCTCTCCTTCAGGGCAAGCATGGTCTTTGCTTTCAGTGTTTGATAATTAGCCTCAAGCGAACGGGCATCGCCGGTGTAGAGATAGTCGTTCCAGGCAATCAGCGGCGAGAGGAGGTTCCACTCTGTGGGCCAAGTGGGGTTCTTCAACAGATGTTCGTTGGTGCGCCGCGCCATGCTGTATTCGCGGTCTACGCAATAGTGCCCCAACTGTCCGATGAGGGCATCTGCCTCGTAGGCTATGCGTTCCCTGTCGCCGTCCACATAGAAACCGAGGAAAGAGGTGGCCTTGATGCTGTATTTACACATCTCCCACACCCTACAAAGCACCGAGTCGGAGCATGCAAAACTCGAGGCATTGTCGTTGAAGGGATATGTCACGCTCCGGCGGAGCACATCCTCCTTGCTTATCTGATGATGGTAGCCGTCAACTTCGCAGTAACGAAAGGGATAGACTTCCCCCGTGTAGGAAGGCATCAAGATGGCTGTCATGCCGCCGTCGTTGGAGCGGGTGGTGTCGGTATTGCGTGCATCGGGACGCAACTCAAGGTCGTAGGTATGCCTCCCGGGACGCAATGCCAGGCGATATTCGGCATAGCGCACAGAAGATATGCTCCCTTTGGGCAGCTTGTATACCCGTCCATCGGATGCTTTCTCTCCGAGCCTAATGGTTATGGTGTCGTGTTCACACTCGGAGTAGAGAGTGAGGCTGAGACCACCGAACGCAGCGCGACAGAAGGCTATGAACGTCCCCTCGGCACTAAACTTCTCCACCATCAGGGGGTGTTCGTCGGTCATCTCAAGAGGATACGACGCCGTGCTGCCGTCCATCACCTCCGCGGTGCGGAAACTCTTGGGGGCGGAATAGGCAGTCTCGTTTCCGTGGTTGTCGCGGGTCTTAACTGCCCAATAGTATGTCTTGGAAGCCTTCAGGGCCGGACCTTGGTAGCTCACGGCAAAGGAGCGGTAAGACTCCACCACCCCACTGTCCCACACATCCGCCGCACCCTCGCGCAGCAGCTCCGCCCGGCTCGCCACAAGAATCCTATAGGCTGTCTGCTTCGCATCCGGCCTCTCGCTCTCCATCACCCATCCCAACATCGGGTGCGAACTGTGAATCAAGGCTGTTCTGCCGCGAAAGTCGGTGTCGCTATATTCCAATAAATCGGTTGTCAAATGTGAGGGTGCTTGGGCAGATACGCCTTGCAATGCGCCAAGGCAAAGAAGTCCCAAGAGAAGAATAATGTTTCGTGTTGTTTTCATGGTATCGGTGTTATCCGCACAAAAATAGAAACTTTTTTGCTGTCCCCGGAACGCCTCCGCTACGGACGGGGTTCCCCCGGATTGGATTTAATCACCGTTTCAACGTCCTTCAAACGACATTAAAACGACGTTTGAATTCCGCCTGATTTTTTGAACCCTCCCGGGCAGGCTGCACGGACGTTGAAACTCTTTTTGAACCCTTCATACAGACTGCATGAGCGTTGAAACATTTTTTGAACTCTTCATGCAGACTGCACGGACGTTGAAACTTTTTTTGAACTCTTCATGCAGGCTGCATGAGCGTTGAAACTCTTTTTGAACTCTTCATGCAGGCTGCATGAGCGTTGAAACTTTTTTTGAACTCTTCATGCAGACTGCATGGTGCTCTGCTAATCCCGTCGCCTCGCGATGAAGAAAGAAAGTCCGCCCTTCCCCGATGCCAAAAAAATTTGCCTTCGTTATCGTGGTGTTGCTAAAGTTTATACTTTTGTTATCGATTTTTATACGGCAAAAACAACAACTAAAGTCAAAGACCTTAGAGGGTTTGTCTCAAGGATATACAAGAAACACCAAATCGACACAAATAAATGAAAGGAAAATGTTTAGTCTCTATCGACCAATGTTCCAAAGAGGACATTCTTCGTATTTTGGATAATGCTGCAAAGTTTGAGGAGAACCCCAACAGGAAGGTGTTGGAAGGGAAGGTTGCTGCCACGCTTTTCTTTGAGCCGTCAACACGCACACGACTGAGCTTCGAAACGGCGGTAAACCGTCTAGGCGGACGAGTGATAGGGTTTCAGGACGCTTCCACCACCAGTTCGTCCAAGGGGGAAACGCTTAAGGATACAATCTTGATGGTAAGCAATTATGTAGACCTCATCATTATGCGTCACCATCTTGAAGGTGCTGCGCGCTACGCCTCGGAAGTGACAGACGTCCCCGTCATAAATGCGGGAGACGGGGCAAACCAACATCCGTCGCAGACAATGCTTGATTTGTATTCCATACGCAAGACCCAGGGGAAACTTACCGACCTTACCATCACGATGGTGGGCGACTTGAAGTATGGCCGCACGGTACATTCGCTGATTGTAGGTATGTCGCACTTCAACCCCACGTTCCATTTCGTAGCTCCCAACGAGCTTCGCATGCCGGACGAGCACAAGAACTTCTGCGACGCACACGGCATAAAGTATTACGAGCACACAACCTTCGACGAAGACGTTATCAACCAGTCCGACATCCTGTATATGACCCGTGTACAGCGCGAACGCTTTACCGACTTGGAAGAATACGAGAGAGTGAAGAATGTATATATCCTGCGCAACAAAATGCTTGAGGGCAGTCGCGACAACCTCCGCATCCTCCACCCCCTACCCCGCGTCAACGAGATTGCCTACGATGTGGACGACAATCCCAAAGCCTACTACATCCAGCAGGCACGCAACGGGTTGTTTGCCCGTCAGGCCATTATTTGTGAAGTCTTAGGTATCAAAATTTAAAAATCATGTCAGCAGTAAAGAATAAAGAAATGCAGGTAGCCGCCTTAGAGAACGGCACTGCCATCGACCATATCCCCCCTACAGAGTTGTTTAAGGTAGCCAAACTGTTGGGCCTTGAGTATATGAACAACACCATTACCATAGGCAACAATTTCCAAAGCAAGAAGATGGGTTGCAAGGGTGTTATCAAGATAGCCGACAAGTTTTTTGAGGAAGACGAGATTGACCGTATCGCATTGGTTGCCCCCAATGTGGTGCTGAACGTTATCCGCGACTATGAGGTGGTGGAGAAAAAGACGGTGACCCTGCCCGACGAGCTGGTGGGGCTGGTGAAGTGCAACAACCCTAAATGCATCACCAACAACGAACCCATGCCGAGCCGCTTTGAGGTTATCGACAAGGAAAAGGGCACAATCAAATGCCATTATTGCGAGCGCAAGATTAACAAAGAGGATATAATCATAAAGTAGGGAAACCCACCCAATCATCAGTTGTCATGAAACAAAACTGGAAACCGGGCACAATGATTTATCCCCTGCCTGCCGTGATGATAAGTTGCGGCAGCGAACCCTCGGAATACAATATACTGACCGTGTCGTGGGTGGGTACCATATGTACCAACCCACCCATGTGTTACATATCCGTGCGTCCGGAACGCCATTCGTATCCCATACTGAAGAAGAACATGGAGTTTGTGATAAACCTCACCACGCGAGCCTTGGCGTATGCCACCGACTGGTGCGGCGTCAATTCGGGGAAGGACCATCACAAGTTTGAGGAGATGCACCTCACGCCGGGTAAAGCCACGATAGTTGGCTGCCCCACCATAGAGGAAGCGCCAATATGCATCGAGTGTAGGGTAAAGGAAGTGATTGCCTTGGGCAGCCACGATATGTTTATTGCCGAGGTGCTCAACGTTCAGGCCGATGACAAATACCTCAACCCCGAAACGGGAGCCTTCGATATGCAGAAAGCAGACCTCTTGGTTTATTCGCACGGCAAATACTACGGCATGGGCGAGCCGGTAGGCAAGTTCGGATGGTCGGTGGAAAAGAAAAAGTAAGACACATGAAAAAGTTTCTCCTCCTTCTGCCGCTATTCTTCGTTGCCCTCTCCATGCATGCGCAGAAGCTCATAACCATCAAAGACAAGACATTCAACTATGGAGCGAAAGTGGGAGTAAATGCCACGTTCCCCATCATCAACTCGCTGACGATAGACGGCGTGGAGGCCGAGGACATAAGCCTGCACTACAAGGTGGGCTATCAGGCTTCGTTCTTCTGTAGGGTAAACATCAACAGGTTCTTCATCCAGCCCGACATTACATGGTCGCACAAGAAGGGAGACATTCTCTTCTCATTGCCCGAGGCAACCAACACTACCGCTATCTATACTCCTAAGAACGACAAAATACAGATGGAGACAAGCTCATTGGAGTTGCCTATCATGATTGGCTACTACGTGGTGAAGGAAGCACCTTATGCCCTAAGCCTCATGGTCGGCCCCAAGATGAAGTATAACTACAAGTCGCACTACACGACCTACTTTTCCGACGTTTCCGACGAATATATCAACAACGACACGCCCTTCGGTCTTGGCATTTCAACGGGAGTGGGCGTAAACATCTGGCGTTTGTTTTTCGAGTTCACCTACGAGTTCGGGCTCAATACCGTGGAGTCGGATTTCAAGGAGCGCACCCCATCCGCTACGGAATGCAACATCTCCATCGACAAGCGAACCAATATGATGAACTTCTCGCTTGGCGTATTGTTCTAATACTTCTTTGTATTCTTCCCGCACACGCCCTTGTAGGGACAACAACTACAGTTTTTCTCATCCTTTGTCTGTACGAAAGGTGTTTCCTCGTCGAACATCTCATCCAAAAGACCTCGCAGGGCTGCTTCGAAGTCTTCCGCATAGAGGGAGAAATCCGTCAACTCTTCTTTCTCGGTTTTACTTATACTATGATATATGGATGTATTCGAGAGCGATTTGAGATGATAAATCACTGGCTTGAGGGTCTTCCCCGGGTATTCTTCGCCAAGCATCAAAGCATATAGGAACACCTGCATCACCGCTTTGGTCCGCTTATCAACTGTTTTATTGAACAAGTTCTCCACGGAATCGAACTTCAATTCTGCGTTTCCGCTCTTGTAGTCGACAATGCGGATGACATCTTGCACCTCGTCAATCCTGTCGACAAAACCTTTCAGCCTTACCTTCTGCCCGCCACTTAAGGCAAACAATCGGTTTACTCTCCGCTCCGACTCAATGTAGCGGAAAGGCGTCAGCTTGCCGTCGCACTCCAATATATTCTTCACATATGTCCGAATCAGCTCGCCATAGAGATAGTTTTGCCCTATCAGCGGGCGCATCTTATCGGTCTTGAAATAGCTTTCCGCAAATGCCTGCTCAATGGCAGCGGTCACGCCTTTATTGTCGTTTCCCAATGCCTTCAACAAATCATTTGTCACCATCTTGCCGCAGAAGGGGGCATAGAGTTTTTCCATCACGCTGTGTAGAATGGTTCCAAACATATTGTTCTCGATGGTCTCGCTCACCTTGTCTTCCTCTCTCACACCTTCCACCGTAGAAAAATAGAACCTAAGCGGACAATCCAGGTAGGTGTTGATGGCGCTGGCCGAGAGCGACCTCTCGCCTCCCTCAAGGAAAGCCTTCAGCCTGAGCATCACATCTTCGGTTTTCCTCACCTTCAGAGCCGGACTCTTTGTTGAGGAGACATTAAACACTATCAGTTCGTTCTTTATCGGGGCGTTGTAGAGATAGTGAAGCTGATGCACAAAACGACTCACTTCGCCGGTCTGCATGCCGTCGCTGCGGGTATCGTAGAGCAGGCTGACATGGCTTGCGCGATAAATCAAGCGATAGAAATGGTATGCCCAAACACTGTCTTGATGTTCGTAGGTGGGCAATCCAAAGCCTCTTCTGAGGTTATACGGGATGAAGGAGTTGGCTGCCTTTTTAAGCGGAAACACCCCTTCGTTCATGGAAAGGACAATCAGACGGTCGAAGTCAAGCGCACGGGTCTCGAGCACACCCATAATCTGCAGGCCCGAGAGCGGCTCACCCCGGAATGGGATGGTGATGCTATTGGTCAGGCGGCGAAGCAGACGGAAATAAGTGTCAATCTTCACCTCAACGCCGGCATCCTGCAAAAGGCCCTTCAGTCGGTTGACGGTTGTGAAGTAATGGAAGACAAATTCCTGTTCTATGTCTTTTACCGACAATTGGCTGTCGTCTTCCTCCTCTATGCTCTCTCCGCTGTCTATCGTCTTGTTTAGTTCCTGAAGGATATCAATCAGATAATCCGAGAAAGCCCCCCACTCCGTCACCGGACGGAAGATGACCTTAAGAAGAGGAGTTGCGCCCAGGTCCTCTTGAGAGATATAGTTTCGGTTGTTTGCTGCGATATCCTTTGCCAGTTTAGCCACCGCCATCGAGTCGGTCATACATACATACTGATGGTTCAATATCGGCAACACGTAGCGGAAATAGAACATCGGCCGGTGGTCTATGTTGCAGACGGTTTTCTGCAACGCCAACACATACTCCATAAGAGAGGCAACCGGCGTACCTGCCAGGGGGTATCCCATGGTTATGTTTATACGGCGTATCTGAGAGGGTATGGCGCTGAGGATGGGCACAAGCAGATGTTCGTCGGGGAGAACAACGGCAGTGCGCAGAGCCTCCCGGTCGGACATATTCGTTTTCTTACAAAGCTCACTGAGCAAGGTGTGCACATGCTTTGCCTGACCTATACCCGAGGGGATGCCTATAACATCTATCTGCGTCGGGGTCTCATCTTCCGGCTCAAGAGTATATTTGGAGGGGAAGTTCCTTAGGTTTCTCTCAACAAAGAAAGAAGCTTTGTTTTTCGCATCCCTCACCTTGTCTGAGGCATAGTCCCAATAGAAATCGGCTAAGCCCCGCTTCTGAAGTTGTTTGAGGAAGCGTTCTTCTGCCTCCGACAAGGCATTGAGGCCAACAAATACAATCTTCTCGTACGGCAGGTCGCAATCCTCCCCCTCTTCCATCCTCTCCACCACTTCGCGGAAAATCATTCCCTCGTAGCCTCTCTCCTCCCGGGTCAAAGCCTCACGCATATCGGTGTAGAGGTCGTAGAGGATTTCCCAAACGGCAAGAAACTCTCTTTGAGCGTCGCCCCCGGGTGAGAACGACGACCAGAAGCTACGGATTGCCTCTATCTGCTCTTTGCTGAGGAAGCTGAAATCGTTTTCTATCTCCTTCAAGTCGGTCACATTGGTAAACAGCATGCGGGCATCTGCCATGTATTTGTCCACGTCATCGAAATCGTTCAGCAGCATCTCGCCCCAATAGAGAAACTCGTCGAAACTCTCCGTTGAGCCACTGCGGCGCACATATATATTATATAGCGTAAACAGCATCCCAATCTTGTCTGCCGGCTTGAGACCGCTGAGTTGCACAAAGAGGTCGCTGATGGTTAGTATCGTTGGAGAGAAAAGCGGCGTATCTGCCATCTCGGAGAGATATTTCTGAAAGAACAGTCCGGCCCTTCTGTTGGGAAACACGAAAGCCAGATGGCTGAGTTCGTTTCCATACTGCTTATAAAACAGGGATGCTACCTGATATAAAAATGGTGTCATATCGATTCTATTTTTTCCAAATAACTTCTTCCATTTCCTGCGCGGCACACACGTATCTGCACCGGTATGCGTTCCGTCATCTCCTGAACATGAGAGATAACACCAATCTTACGTCCTTGGGTACGCAGATTCTCGAGGGCATCCATTGCCACGCGCAGTGTCTCGGCATCCAACGAGCCGAAGCCCTCGTCTATAAACAAGCTCTCCACCTTCATTCCCCCGGAGGAGAGCGACGAGAGACCCAAAGCCAGAGCCAAGGAGACGAGAAACGACTCGCCTCCCGAAAGGCTGTGTACGCTACGTACCTCGTCACACATATCGTGGTCTATAACCTGAAGTGCCAAGGTGTCGGGCACACGCTTCAAAAGGTAGCGGCGACTGAGGTTGCGCAGTTGCACGTTGGCATCATAGAGCAAGGCGTCCAGCGTATACCCTTGGGCAATGCGGCGAAACTTGGCCCCGTCTGCCGAGCCTGCCAGGTCGTTGAGCTTTGCCCAGCGTTCGCTCCTTAGTCGGCATTCCTCCAGTTCCTTCTGTTTCTCGGCTATCTTCTTTTTGTTTTCCTCATTGGTGCGGAGGCGGAAGGTATGATTGTTTTTCTCGCTCGTGGCACGTGAAAGAAGAGCCTCAAGGGTCTCTTCCGGGTGTTCTTTTTCCCACGACTCCATCCAAAGCGACAAGGCTTCGCGGCATTGCTTCAAGCCCTCGGAAAGTTTCTCCACGTCGCAAGCTATCTGCCGGGAGCTGCCCTTCTCGCGGTCGGCAATGGCTGACTGCTCCGTCTGCACGGCTTGTAGCATCTTGAGATGTTCCATCAATGCTTCCTTACGGTCGTTGTATTCTTTTTCCACCTCATCGGCAGGCTTTCCTGAGAGCAGTTCGGAACGTTCCTTCTTTAGGCGCGTGAGCTCTGCAAGGCTCTGCGCATGCTTGGATGATGCTTCTTCGGCTTGTTTTATTAGCGAGGGAAGGAACGACTCCACCGAGGCACATTCGGCCTTCCCGGCGCTTTCCCTCTGCTGAAGTTGCTGCAACCGCTCAGCGTTCTCGTTCCACTTATGGGCAAAGTCTGTAAGCGTTTCACGGAAAGAGGCGGGGTCTTTCTGCCAGTTCTTCTGCCACTCGTCGCCGCCAAAAAGAAGGTTGGCAGAGGAGAGAGACTTCCCAAGCGCCTCACTACTTTCTTTCAAGACGGCTTCTTCGCGGGAGATATTTGTTTCCTCTATCTTTTGCTTGGCGAGAAGGGCTGAGCGTGACTGCTGCGCCACGGAGAGTTCCTTATTCAGCTGCACAAGCTGCCGGCGGAGGTTACCGAGCTGTTTCTCTTCACCGGCGTATGATGTTTGGCGGAGGGTCAGTTGCCCAATCTGCAGTGTCAGGGCGTCGATTTGCTTTTGCAGCTCTGTCCGCGTAGTGCCGGTTGCCGCAGGATGATGCAGACTGCCGCATACGGGGCAAGGCACACCTTCCTGCAACATCTCGCGCATATCCATCGCGGTGCCGGCGGCTGCCATCCGTGCCTGCTCAACGAGAAGATTCTCCCGCTGTTCGCGGAGGGTTTTCGTCTGCGCCTCCAAGGCTTCCCTATCTATGGTCTTCAGCTTTTGTTCCATGGCGAGGATTGCCTCTTCCGTCCGTTCTATCTCGGAACTTTTGGTCTCTGCCGCAAGCTGTGCCTTCTTCAGCTGCCTGGCGAGGTTCTCCATTTCCTGTCGGGCAGAGGAGATAGCCCCTTCGGCTTTCTTGATTGCCTGCCGCGCGGCGGAGGCAGCATCGAGATGGAGGGTCAGGGCTGAGAGTTGTCGGGCTATATTCTCCTTGTCGGCATAACGCTTGCGCCACTGTGTAATGCGCATGATATCGGCAGAGCATTGCTCCAATCTGAGCCGGGCAGTGCGCAGCTTGTCCTCGCCCTCTTTCTTTCTCAGTTGCGAGGCACCGAGATTCTCTTTCGCCTCTTTCTGCGAGCGAAGGGCTTCGCCAAGCTCCACATCCTTCTTGCGAGCCAGTTGCAGCTCTTGTTGCAGGGCTTTGAAGGCAGCTTCCGAGCGTTGCTCTTCTTCTTTGCCTTTTTCGTATTCCACGCGGGTAGTATTGAGGAGCTCTGTGGCCTTCTGAAGCCGCATGGCAGCCTCTTTCTGTTCCCTTTGGCGGGCTTCCAGCTGTTGCTCCGCGTTGCGCACTGCCCCCTTGAGGTTCTGTTCCTCCGTCCGGGCTTTCTCGAGCGAAGAGGCAAGCTTTTCCGCTTCCAAGAGAAGATGCTTCAGCTGCTGCTCTTCCTCATCCGTAAGGACTTCTATCCCCCGTATGCCATCCAGCACCTTCTCGTAGGCTTTTTTTGCAAGGTCATTCTTTTCGTATATACGTCGCGAGATATTGGCAAAGAGCTCCGTCCCCGTCATTTTCTCCAGTAGCGAAGCCTTTTCGCTCTGCTCAGCACGAAGGAAGGTGGAGAAATCGTTTTGCGCGAGGAGAACGGAGCGGGTGAACTGTTCGAAGGTGAGACCTATCAGCTTCACCACCCTTGCCAAGAGTTCCTTGCTTGTCCCCTGCTCTTCCATACCCGTGTCGAGGTTGCGGAGCGAGAGGGTTATCCCCTGCAAGGCTCCGTCGGCTTTGTCGCGTGCACGACGCACACTCCAACGCGAGCGGTAGCGATGTCCATTCAATGCAAAGAAATCCACCTCGGCATATCCCGAGGCTGTGCCGCGACGAAGTATGGCGCGCGAATCGTTTTGCGAAAGAGTGTTGCTCCCCACGTCCTCAATCTGCACGCCTCTCTCCCTTGCCTTTGCCATGCGTGGTGTACAGGCAAACAATGCCAGGCACATGGCATCGAGCAAGGTGGATTTGCCCGCACCCGTTGGTCCGGAGATGCCGAATATACCGGCCGAGAGCAGTGGCTCCACGGTGAAATCCATCTCAAACTCGCCCTCAAGCGATGCCAGGTTACATCCGCGTATTGCTAATATCTTCATATGGCGACCTCCCTTATTACTTCATTAAACAACGACTCTATATCCCCGGGAAGCTCTCCACCGTATTTGCCGAAGAACGCATCCTTTAATATCTGCAGCGGGTCTATCTGCCTAAGGTCGCCGTAGGGTGACTCCCGGCCATCAGCCCCGCCATTCTCGTGAGAGGGGTAAGAGGTGAGGATGGCAGTAAGGCGGACAGCCTTACCCGTAAGTGCCTCCTCCACGCGCTGACGGAAGCCCAGGTCGGGCTCGGTGAGGAGCACACGCACCTCCACATATGGCCATAGGCTCTGAGGCACGTCTTTGTTTTCTTCCACCAAGGGCAGCTCATTCAGCTTTTCCAACACCTCTGCCGGAGAGAGTGGTCGCTCGGGCACACGCCTTAGGGGCACAAGCAAGGGTATCTCCAAAGCCTCTATCGCCGCAAGCTGTCCCTCTTCGACGGTCACCAGCATGACCCTGTGGTGGTAGTTCTTCTCCGAGAACGACATCGGCAGCGGACTGCCCGAATAGCATACGTTGTTTCGCCCACCTATCTGCTGCGCCTTATGGATATGTCCGAGGGCGGTGTATGCCAGTCCGGGATTGAAAGCATCCGAAGAGACCGACTCGAGTCCGCCCTTGATGACACGCTCGCCGGGGTCGTCGTCTGTCAGCTCTGCCCCCGTGGCATGCAGATGCCCCATGGCAACTATAGCCTCGCCATTCTCCCGGCGTGCATCCGCGTAGTCGTAGAGTTGCCTGTACATACGCCCGATGCCGGCAGCATAGGTGCTCTGAGCCTCTTCCGAGGCGGGGTAATCGCCCTGCCTGAGATAGGGGACGGCAAGACACCATGCCTCACGCTTCCCTTCCTTATTATACAATGGTATGGTCAGTGCATCGAAATCTATCACCCCCTCAGCCGTGCGGCGCACCACACCAACAACCCGGGTGTTGAACTCCTCCAATAGCGGGAGGGGCGACTCAAGGCGGGCTGCCGAGTCATGATTGCCGGCAGTGATGACAATCTGAAGATGCGGGGTGCGACGGAGGGCCTCCCTAAGGAAAGCATAGAAACGTCGCTGGGCAGAGGCAGAGGGGTTTGCCACGTCGAACACGTCGCCCGAAACAAGGAGCACATCAGCCTCATGCTCCTTAAGTGCTTCCACCAACCACGACAGGAATGAGTCGTGCTCCTCCTCGCGGTCGTAGCCAAAAAATGTCTGGCCCAAATGCCAGTCGGCAGTATGTATTATCTTTAACGACATTGGTTTTTTGTTTTTAATAATACAATAATGTCTTTAC
>CAVJCD010000030.1:0-16278 GCA_963648005.1 Tannerellaceae bacterium
TCAGCAATACGGCAGAAGACAATATCCTGTTGGCAGGTGATGCCTACGACATTACAAACGAACTTATCAATATGCTTAACAAGAGCTATTCAGGCGGGAAGTAAAAAGGAGAAAGAAAAATTATGTTATAACTTTTTGGTGGCTGTGGCGATGTGAATCGCTGCAGCTTTTTTTGTGCTCTGCCCTCAGCTTTGGTTGTGCCTTGGGACGGGCTTTATTCTTTTCTTCCGGGGGCAAATGAGGCGTAGAGCATCAAGATGGCGGCAATTGTGAGGCAGATAACCCATTCCTTCCTGTCTTTAAACATAAAGCCGGAGGCGCAGACCATCAGAATGGAGGCAATGACATTGAAGCGGTGGAGGCGGCGTTCGCGAAACTCCATGCCGCTTGTGGATTGCGTGAGAGTGCATACAGCCATGCCGGCGGCACCAATGGCAAAGAGGTAAGGCGCCACAATCCATTTGGTGATAAACAAAGCCGCGCCGAAGAGCACCAACAAGCCGGCAATGCAGAAGATGACGCTTCTTGTTTTCTGGTTCATTATTCTTTCTTGATGATATAGACGTCCTCGTTGGGCTTTTTCATGAAGTATTCCTCGCGGGCGAACTTCTCAAGCCCTTCCTTATCGGTACGGAGGTCGTTCATTTTCTTTGTGTTCAAGTCAATTTCCTTCTGGTAGTGGAGGATTTCTTTCTCCAGGCTGCGGATTTTTTCGTCGTAAGTATAGCGCTTATACAAACTGCTGTCGCCTATGGTGAAGGTGAATATCAAGAAGGCGATGACGACCAACCAATAGACGTTTATTTTCGACAGATATTTGTTGTAAAAGTCTTTTATGTGCAGCATGGAACTTCGTTTTACCACAGGCAAAGGTAAATGAATTATTTTGTATACCTTTGCCTCTGTAGTCAATAAAACGCAAAGAATGGACAACTATATCGTATCGGCAAGAAAATACCGCCCATCGACTTTTCGCAGTGTCGTAGGGCAGAAGGCTCTTACCACCACGCTGAGGAACGCGATAGAGAGCAATAAGCTTGCTCACGCTTATCTTTTCTGTGGACCGAGGGGTGTAGGTAAAACATCTTGCGCTCGCATCTTTGCCAAGACCATCAACTGCTTGAACCCAACCGCTGAGGGCGAGGCCTGCAACGAATGCGAATCGTGCAAGGCTTTCAACGAGCAGCGTTCGTATAACATCCACGAGCTGGATGCCGCATCAAACAACTCCGTCGACGATATCCGTTCATTGATAGACCAGGTACATATTCCTCCGGCAATCGGGCGGTATAAGGTGTTTATCATCGATGAGGTGCATATGCTGAGTACGGCAGCCTTCAATGCATTCCTTAAGACTTTGGAAGAGCCGCCGAGCCATGCTTTGTTCATCCTTGCTACCACGGAAAAAAACAAGGTGTTGCCCACCATATTGTCGCGTTGTCAGGTCTACGACTTCTCGCGCATATCGGTGGCAGACATGGTGGAGCATTTGGAGTATGTTGCCTCCAAGGAGCATGTCACAGCCGAGGAAGAGGCCCTGAACGTGATAGCACAGAAGGCCGACGGCGGTATGCGCGATGCCTTGTCGATATTCGACCAGATTGTAAGTTTCACCGGGGGGAACATCACCTATCAGGCGGTTATCGACAACCTCAATGTGCTCGACTACGAATATTATTTCCGCCTCACGGAGTCAATCCTTGCGGGGAATGTCCGCGCGTCGCTTCTAACATTAAACGAGATACTCAACAAAGGTTTCGACGGACAGAACATCATAACCGGCCTGGCGGAACACTTCCGCGATTTGTTGGTGGCAAGGGATGAGTCCACGCTGGTGCTCTTTGAGGTTGGCTCCTCCATCCGCGAACGTTATAAGGAGATGGCAAAGCGTTGCTCCGAGGAATTGCTCTACAAAGCCATCGAGTTGGCCAACAGCTGCGACTTGAACTATCGCGTGAGCCGCAACAAGCGTCTATTGCTTGAACTTACACTTATCCAGCTGTGTCAGCTATCCAAGGCTGGAACGGCTGAGGAGGATAAAAAAAAAAGACTGATTGAGCCTATTGCCGCTCAATCCCCCCAACCAAATCCCCAACCACAACCCAAGGCGCAACCCGTGCCTACGCCGCATGTGGTTGTTCCCACTCCGCCCCAATCTGTTTCCGAGCCCGTTTCCAAGAGACCTGTGCAACACATGGGTATCTCGATGAAGGAAATATCCAACAAGGGGAAAGAGGCAGAGGTGGCGCAGAAGGAGCAGACAGATGTTCCGGATATGACCACGCCGTTCACCGAAGAAGACTTGGTGAGTTGTTGGAATGTCTACGCTGCGAGCGAGAAGATAAGTAAGAAAGTCTATCTGAAGAACACCATGATAAACTGCAAGCCCGTTTTGAAAGACAACTTCGCCTTTGAAGTGGACGTGCATAATCCCGGGCAGAAGGCAGAACTCAACGCAGTTAGCGCCGACCTTCTGCAATATCTGCGTGAACAGCTCAAGAATACTCACATAGAGATGCAGGTGCGGGTGCAGGAGAACAGCAAGAAGATATTGGTGTATACCCCTGCCGAGAAGTACAACTATCTGCTTGGTTTGAATCCCGCGCTTGCAAAATTGGTGGAAGAATTTAACCTGAGGTTGGAATAGCCTCGCCCCCTTGGCAGAGGGAAACCTCCCGCATCAGATGAACAAAAAGATTCTCAATCTTGCCTTTCCTTCGATTGTTTCGAACATAACCGTGCCGTTGCTTGGTCTTGTCGACGTAGCTATAGTGGGCCATCTTGGGTCTGCGTCCTACATCGGCGGCATAGCTGTGGGAGGTATGCTGTTTAATATCATCTATTGGCTGTTTGGTTTCCTGCGCATGGGTACGAGTGGCATGACGGCGCAGGCCTTGGGCGGGCGTGACCTCAGGGAGGCTGTTCGTATACTCATGCGTTCCCTGGGCGTGGGCGGCCTTGCCGCCGCTATGCTGTTGCTTGGGCAGTATCCTTTGCGCGAGATAGCTTTCAATCTGATTTCCGCCACTCAAGATGTTCGCCTGGCGGGGGAGATGTATTTCTCTCTATGCGTGTGGGGCGCTCCGGCTGTGTTGTGTCTCTACGGCTTTGTGGGGTGGTTTATTGGCATGCAGAACACACGTTTCCCGATGTTCATTGCCATTATGCAGAACGTGGTGAATATCCTTGCGAGCCTCACGTTTGTCTACCTCTTTGATATGGGGATTGCGGGTGTGGCTCTTGGCACTGTGGTTGCCCAATATGCCGGTCTCTTCATGGCGATGTTGCTATGGTGGCGTTATTATGGACGTCTGAGGATACCTTTCCTTTGGCGCGAAGTTTGGGATTGCGGCGCGATGAGTAGATTTTTCAGTGTCAACAGCGACATATTCTTCCGCACACTATGCCTTGTGGCTGTCACCTCCTTCTTCACGGCAACGGGAGCGCGCCATGGGGAGGTGGTTTTGGCTGTCAACACTCTCTTGATGCAGCTCTTCACACTCTTTTCTTATATCATGGACGGCTTTGCATATGCCGGGGAGGCTCTGACGGGACGCTACGTGGGTCAGCGCAATGTTGAGGGCCTGAGGCGGATGGTCGCTCTGCTGTTTCGTTGGGGCTGGGCTTTGGCGCTGATGTTCACTCTCCTGTATGCTGTGGGCGGGAGAGGTTTTCTTGCCCTGCTGACGGATGATGGCATGGTTGTGGAGGCTTCTGCAGAGTATTTCTGCTGGGTACTGGCTGTCCCCCTGGCAGGTTTTGCTGCATTTCTTTGGGACGGCATCCTGATAGGTGCTACTGAGACTCGCCGCATGCTCATCTCGATGCTCACGGCATCGTTTGTGTTTTTCCTTCTCTATTTTATGTTCCGCGGAACATTGGGCAATCATGCTCTGTGGATGTCTTTCATTGCTTACCTCGTTATAAGGGGAATCGTGCAGTGGGCACTGTGGAATTCCCGCCGGTAGATTCTCTTTTCATAAAGAAATGACGCAAATGCAACGCTTTGTGCCTTCCGAGCACTGAAAAATGACGCAAATGCAACGTTTTGCAAAATTCTGCGTCGGGAAATTGCGCAAATGCAACGTTTTATAAAATTCTGCGTCGGGAAATTATGCAAATGCAACGTTTTGAATAATCCCGCGGCAAGAATTGTATGCAAATGCAACGTTTGGACGCAAATGCGACGCTTTCTTGTGTGCAAATGCAACGTTTGGACGCAGATGCGACACTTTCTTGTGTGCAAATGCAACGCTTGGATACAAATGCAACAGATTTATGGATGCAAATGCAACGTTTTGTTGCATTTGCGTCACTTTTTGGTTTCCCGAAGAGCAAAAAGAAAGGGAACAGCCACGGAAGACTGTCCCCTCTCCTTAATAAGATATTCCGCTTACGCGTTTTTGTAGTATGCCAACTTTTCGTGGTCGAAACCGCTGATGAAAGACACAATCTTGTCCACCTCAGCCTCGCCGTAGTTGATATATACTTCGGCAGAGCGTTTGAAACTCTCGTCCTTGGCGGCATCTTGTAGCAGAAGGTAGCCAAACACACAATGAGTGGCGGCTTCCACAAGGCGACGGGCATGGAAGTCGATGTATTCGACGTCTTTGCCTTCCGTCACCATGCCGACAATCATCTCGTACTTGTTGGTCATTGCCTTCAGTCGTTCCTTCAGGTCCTCCAGCTCGGCGGGGTAGCTCAACGCTTCGTATTCACGAATCTGCGTAAGGTAAGTGCCTGTGGTGACGTGGCGAATTGCCGCTACCACCTGAAGCTGTGTTGTACCTTCGTATATATTGGTGATACGTGCGTCGCGATAGAGCCGCTCGCAAGTATAATCCTTCATGAACCCCGAGCCACCATGAATCTGGATGGCATCGTAGGCATTCTGGTTGGCAAACTCTGTGGTCATACCTTTACCCATAGGAGTGAAAGCGTCGGCAAGCTTGGCATATTTTTTCATCTCCGTACGTTCCTCGGGTGTCAGCTTACGCTCTTTGGAGATATCGTCGAGAGCCTTGTAGACATCCACAAAGCGTGCTGTCTCGTAGAGCATCGCACGCGAAGCATCAGCTTTGGCGCGCATAAGGGCAACCATCTCGTAGATTGCCGGGAATTCGATGATGGCCTTTCCAAACTGCTTGCGCTCCATTGCGTAGGCAAATCCTTCGCGGTAGGCAGCCTCGCTGAGACCCACAGCCTGAGCCATGATACCTAAACGTGCGCCGTTCATCAGTGCCATCACATATTTAATCAAGCCCAGCTTGCGGTCGCCGCAAAGCTCTGCCTTGGCATTCTTGAACACCAACTCGCAGGTAGGAGAGCCCTTGATACCCATCTTGTTTTCGATGCGGCGGACATTAACGCCTCCGTTTCGTTTGTCGTAGATGAACATCGAGAGTCCACGACCGTCGCGAGTGCCTTCCTCCGAACGTGCCAACACAAGATGTATGTCGGCGTCGCCGTTGGTGATGAATCGCTTTACACCATTGAGATACCAGCAGTTGTCCTTCTCGCAGAAGGAGGCTTTAAGCATTACCGACTGAAGGTCGGAGCCGGCATCCGGCTCGGTGAGGTCCATCGACATTGTCTCCCCTGCACATACGCGCGGGATATAACGGCTGCGCTGGTCCTCGCTGCCAAATTCGTAGAGTGTCTCTGCACAGTCTTGCAACCCCCAAAGGTTTTCGAAGCCTGCATCTGCTCGCGACACCATGTCGGCTGCCATGATGTAGGGCACGATGGGGAAGTTCAACCCGTCGTAGCGACGTGGCATGGCGATGCCCATCAGTCCGGCTTTGCGCACGGCATCGAGGTTTTCCTGTGTGCCTTTGGCATATGTCACACGCCCGTTGGCAACAGTCGGACCTTCGTGGTCAACGCTCTCGGCATTGGGTGCGATGATTTCGCCACATATCTCGCCAACCATCTCCAGCACTTTCTCGTAGCTGTCCATAGCATCCTCAAAGTCCTGGGGTGCATAATCATATTTATCCTTATCGGCATAGCCGCGTTCTTTCAGCTCCACTATCCGCTGCATCAACGGATGATGCAGGTGGTGCTTCAGACTGGGATTATCCAAATAATAGTTAGCCATATCTTATTTACTGTTCTGTTTGTAATACTTTATCATCTTCGGAATAACCTCCTCAACGGTGCCGTTGATAACATAGTCGGCGATGGCGTTGATGGGCGCATTCTCATCACTGTTGATGGAGATGATGATGCCCGACTCGCGCATGCCGGCAATATGCTGAATCTGTCCGGAGATACCGCAGGCAATATACAATTTGGGACGCACGGTGAGACCCGTCTGCCCGATTTGGCGGTCGTGGTCGCAGAATCCGGCATCAACAGCTGCACGGCTGGCACCAACCTCTGCATGAAGTTCCTTGGCCAGTTCGAACAACAGGTTGAAGTTCTCCTTCGACCCAACACCATAACCACCGGCAACAACGATAGGTGCTCCCTTGAGGTTGTGCTTTGCTTTCTCCACATGGCGGTCGATGACCTTCACCACATAATCGGTGTCGGGCACATACTTTGCCACCTCATGGCTTACAACATTGCCTTTGTAGTTGGCATCGTAGACTTCCTTCTTCATCACGCCCTCGCGCACTGTTGCCATCTGGGGACGGTGCTCAGGGTTGACAATGGTTGCCACAATGTTGCCTCCGAAAGCCGGACGGATTTGATAGAGCAGGTTCTCGTAGGTCACGCCTGCACGTTTGTCTTCGTGCGAACCAATCTCCAAAGCAGTACAGTCTGCCGTCAAACCACTCGTAAGAGCCGACGATACACGCGGACCGAGGTCGCGACCAATAACGGTGGCGCCCATGAGACATATCTGAGGTTTCTCTTCCTTGAACAGGTTGATGAGGATAGAGGCATGAGGCAGCGATGTGTAGGGAAACAATCCCGGTGCATCAAACACATGCAACACATCAACGCCGTAGGGCATTACCTGCGACTCTACACCCTCGAGACCACTGCCGGCAACAATAGCTTCCAGCCGACAGCCTAATTGATTAGCCAACTTACGACCCTTGGTCAGAAGTTCGAGACTTACATCGGCAACTGTTGTGCCTTCAATCTCACAGTATACAAATACGTTGTTCATAGTCTTATCCAATGGTATGGTTCGCCAATAGTTCAACAATCATCTCTTCAATGTCTTTGTCCGAGCCGGAAAGTGTTTTGCTTTCCTTTGCCTGGAACACCACATTCTCCACACTCTTGACCTTCGTAGGCGAACCCGAGAGTCCGCACTGCGCCAAGTCTCCGTTCACATCATTAACGCTCCATTCCTGAATGTTGAGATACGGACGCTTCTCGTAGAGGTCGGCATATGGCAGGGGAGCCTGAAGGGCAGCCTTCTCCTGTGCACCCATGGCACGTTTGTATTTCTGCACCAGCTTGGCGTTACGCGGACGGCAGGGGGCTGCCGAGCCGTTCACTGTGATAACGATGGGCAGCGGACCTTCCACGGTTTCCACTCCTCCGTCGATATGACGTCTCACTGTGATGCGACGTGCCTTCTCGTCTACGTTGAGTATCTCTTCGGCATAAGTAATCTGCGTCAAGCCCAACTTCTCTGCTACCTGGGGACCGACCTGTGCCGTGTCACCGTCGATAGCCTGACGGCCACCGATAATGATGTCGTAGTCCTTAATCTTCTTGACAGCCGTGGCCAAAGCATACGATGTGGCCAGTGTGTCGGCTCCGGCAAAGGCACGGTCGGTAAGCAAATAGCCTCCGTCGGCTCCGCGGTATAAACCTTCGCGAATGATTTCGGCAGCACGTCCCGGCCCCATTGTCAGCAGTGTGACCGTCGACCCGGGGCAGGCATCTTTCAGACGCAAGGCCTGTTCCAATGCATTCAGGTCCTCGGGGTTGAAGATGGCGGGAAGCGCGGCACGGTTTATCGTTCCGTCTTCCTTCATCGCATCTTTCCCCACGTTGCGTGTGTCGGGAACCTGCTTCGCTAAAACAATAATTCTTAAACTCATATTAAACAGTAATAGTTCTCTTTTATTTCTTTTCGGTATACGTCTGGTGGATTGCTTTGTCGAATTCCTTCCAGTGTTCGTCGGTCATGCTTCCCGGAGTGAACAATGCAACGCCGGCTGCACCAGCTTCCATGGCTCCGCGAACAGCTTCTTCGATTTCTGAAGGAAGCAATCCGTGACCTTCGGGGTCTTTGATGTTGGCTTTGTTCTTCCAGTCGTGGCAGATAAACAGACCGCTGTAGACAGGCTTCTTTCCGGCTACGGAATTAACCTCTTCGCGGGTTATCTCGCCTACCCATGCTGCATCCTCCAAGTAGAAATCGTTGTAGTTCATTGGGAAGAACGCATCGATGTTCCACTTGTTCCATTCCTGGCGAACCATCCATTTGGCATACGAGTCGGGACCGGGGAACACGGCTGCGCTGACCTTCTTGCCTTTGGCATGAACGGTGTCGGCAATGCGGTTTACCAACTTGGTGATAACGTCGCAACGGAACTGTGCCCATTCCTTGCACTTCGAAGGGTCTTCAACCTTCTTGATGTCGATACCCGTAGCTGCTTTGAAGTCTGCCACACACTTGTCGCAATAGCAGTAGTCGGCAGTAGGATATTCCTCGTTCATTACCAATCCGTATTTGTCCCAAAGACCTCTTGCAAGAATAACGTCAACATAACGGATGTAGTCGAGGTGTACGTAATCCACTTCAGGGATGTCAGCCACCTTGCCATAAAGGTTGGTGAGAAACTCTGCCGTACCTTCCTGATTGGGGCAAAGACATTTGTAGTATGAAACATATGCCTGTACCTTGTAGGCAGGGTCGCCGTTACGGTTTACACCATAGAGAGTGGAGTCCATATTCCCTTGAAGCATTGCCGGAATCCATGCGTGGAACTCCATGCCGTTTGCGTGGGCTACCTTTGCTGCACGCTGAATCTTCTCTACATCGTGACCTGCGCTATAGCATGCACCGTCGATGCCATGAGCCTTCCATTTGCTGAACTCCTCTTGCAGGGTTGCTTCGGTTGTGTTTGCGCTTTCGCCTTGCCAACCATACACTTTGATTTTCGTCTCCGGTGCTTTCGTGCATGCCGACACCAAAAGTGTGGCAACTGCCAACGTGATAAGTACTTTCTTCATTTTCTTATTCGGGTTTATTTGTTAGTATAATCATTGTATGCTGACAGCGTGGGGATAAGGTTACGGTCGCCGTAAGCATTGTCCACACGTGCCACATTAATCCAAAACTTACTCTCGTGAAGCCACTCCAGCGGGAAGGCGGCTTTCTCTCGTGAGTATTCGTGGTGCCATTCGTTGGCTGTCACCTCATATTCGGGGTGGGGTGCATTCCTCAATACATTGTCTTCTTTCGATGCCTTACCTTCTTCCACTTCCTTTATCTCGTTCCATATGCAGCCCATAACCTCTGCAAAGCGGTCGAGTTCGGCTTTGCTTTCGCTCTCGGTAGGCTCCACCATGAGAGTGCCGTGTACGGGGAACGACAGTGTAGGTGCATGATAGCCGAAGTCCATCAATCGTTTGGCTATGTCACCCTCGTCGATTCCGGAGGCTTCCTTCACGCCCCGGCAGTCGAGAATCAGCTCATGGCCCACACGCCCCGTGGCTCCGGTGTAGACTATGCCGTAGGTGTCTTTGAACTTCGACGCAAGATAGTTGGCGTTCAATATGGCTGTCTTTGTTACAGTCTCCAATCCTTCTGTGCCAAGCATGCGAATGTAGGCATAGGTGATAGGCAAGATGCCGGCGCTACCATAAGGCGCAGCTGAAACAGTGTTGGTGTTGCTGCCCCATGCTATTGGGTGAGAAGGCAGGAAGGGAACGAGATGTTCGGCTACGCATATAGGACCTACGCCCGGACCGCCACCGCCGTGAGGCGAGGCAAAGGTCTTGTGGAGGTTGAGGTGACATACATCGGCACCGATGGTTCCGGGATTGGTCAATCCCACCTGTGCATTCATATTGGCACCGTCCATATACAACTGGCCGCCGCAGGAATGCACAATGTTGCACATCTCTTTGATGTCGACCTCAAAAATACCGTGTGTGGACGGGTAGGTAATCATGCTGGCTGCCAAGTTGTCTTTGTTGGCTTCTGCCTTGGCACGGAAGTCCTCGAGGTCGATATTGCCGTTGTCGTCGCATTTAACGGTGACGGTTGTAAAACCACACTGCACTGCGCTTGCCGGGTTTGTGCCGTGAGCCGACGCCGGAAGCAATACAATGTTTCTATGTCCCTGCCCGATGCTTTCCAAATAAGCACGGATGACACGCAGGCCGGTGTATTCACCTGCGGCACCAGAGTTGGGCTGAAGGGTTACACCTTTGAATCCGGTAATCTCAGCCAAGTAGCTGCAGAGGTTTTCGATGAGTTCCTTATAGCCCTCAACCTGCTCTTCCGGAGCATAGGGGTGGATATTCATGAATTCGGGACGGCTCAAAGGCAACATCTCGGATGCAGCGTTCAGCTTCATTGTGCACGACCCCAAGGATATCATCGACTGTGCCAACGATACGTCCTTGCGACCAAGACGGGTGATGTAGCGCATAAGCTCTGTTTCGGTATGATATTTCTTGAACACATCCTCTTGTAGGAAGTCTGAGGTGCGGACAAACTTTTGGTCGAAGTAAGTCTTCTCGGGGATGGTATCCTCTAGCATATAATCTTTCCCCACGGCGCCGGCAAAGATATAGAGCAAAACGCCGATGTCGGTAGGCTGTGTTGTCTCGTCGATGCTGATGCCTATCTGTCCGCCTTCGAAGTAGCGGAGGTTTACCTTACATTCCAGAGCAATCTCGCGGACAACGCCCACGGATACTCCGGCGGGCAACTCAATCTTCAATGTATCGAAGTAGTCTTTGTTTGTCTGCTTGTAGCCAAGCTTCTCCAACTCTGTGGCGAGGAATCCGGCATAGGCATGGATGCGTCCGGCAATGTCGCGCAATCCGTCTGCTCCATGATATACGGCATAGAATCCTGCCATTGTTGCCAACAGGGCTTGTGCGGTACATATATTGGATGTGGCCTTCTCGCGTTTGATATGTTGTTCGCGTGTCTGCAGGGCGAGGCGGAAAGCCATCTTTCCGTAGGCATCCTTGGAGATACCGATGATACGTCCCGGGATGGCACGCTTGTATTCATCCTTTGTGGCAAAGAATGCGGCGGAGGGACCACCGTAGAACATTGGTATGCCGAAGCGTTGGCTGCTGCCAAACACAACATCGGCGCCCCATTCGCCCGGAGGAGTCATCACCACCAAGCTCATAAGGTCGGCAGCCACGGCAACACGGGTCTCGTTGGCATGTGCCTTTGCAATAAAATCGCGATAGTCTTCCGCTGCCCCGTCGGCATTGGGGAACTGCACGATTGCACCAAACACTTCCGGAGTGAATTCAAACGTACGGTAATCGCCAACCACAATACGGATACCTTGCGGAATCATACGTGTGTGGATTACTGCCTGGGTGGATTCGAATACCTTCTCGTCCACAAACAATGTGTCGGCTCCGGCCTTCACCTGTGCACGGCTGCGGGCTCCATGAAACATGGTGGCTGCCTCGGCTGCTGCGGTGGCTTCGTCGAGCAGTGAACAGTTGGCAAGAGGCAGTGCCGTAAGCTCGCTTATAACCGTCTGGAAGTTCAACAATGCTTCGAGACGCCCCTGAGAAACTTCTGCCTGGTAGGGCGTATAGGATGTATACCATACCGGATTCTCGAAGACATTACGCTGTATGGGCGCCGGACAAACAGTGTCGTACCATCCCATACCGATGTAGGAGGTGAAGACTTCGTTTTTGGAGGCAAGCTCCGCTATGTGTTCTGCGAACTCCCTTTCGGTCATTGGCTCCGGCAGGTTCAGGGGCTTCTTCAAACGGATATTGGCAGGGATAGTCTGCTCAATCAACTCGTCGACCGACTTGACACCGATGGCATCAAGCATAGCAGGAATGTCTTCCTTCGTGATACCGATATGACGGTAAACAAATTTATTTGTGTCCATAGATTGTTGAGTGTTTTATAAATAGGGATTGTTTAATTTCTCGTCAATAACTCTTGTCTTTGGTCCGTGCCCGGGGTAGAGTACTGTCTCGTCGGGTAACGACAGCAGCTTGCTGTGAATGGCGGTCACCAATGCCTCATGGTTGCCGCCCCAAAGGTCTGTGCGCCCAATGCTTCCGGCAAACAAAGCGTCTCCCACCATGGCAAAACCGTCTTCCTTGTTATAGAAGGCAAGGCTTCCGGGAGAATGACCGGGAACCGACAGCACCTTCAATTTAGAACATCCGAACCCAATCACGTCGCCTTCCACCAATGGCTCCTGTATAGGGATTGTGGGGCAATCCTTCGATAGCCCAAATGCCCGAGCCTGCTTTTGGGCGGAGGGTAATTGTTCTTCGTCGAGCTTGCTTGCCCGTGGCGACAGCCCGTAGGTGTGGAACACAAACGGATTGCCAAAGATATGGTCCAGATGCAGGTGCGTACACAGTAGGTGCTTAACCATGAGATTGTTTTCGGCAATGAAACCGCTTAATTCCTTCTCTTCCGACTCATGAAGACACCCGCAGTCGATGATGACCGCCTCGCGTGTGCTGTCGTAGAGCACGAAGGTGTTCTCTTGAAAATAATTGAATTCGAATGCCTTTATCGTAATCATAGCGGTACGTAGACTACTTTTTTGGTGCTGAAAAACTCTTCCTTGAAATAATCGCCAAGATTGATGACAACAGCCTTCTTGCGGAAAGCCTGTATCTCATGCTCCAATTCGCCGCCTTTTAGGCATATTATGCCGTTGGGCAGTGCGTTGCGCTGTTCCTTCAGTATGTTCTTGCGCGTTATTTTGATTAAGTCGCCAAGAGGCATAACGCCACGGCTTACAACAAAGTCGAACATCGATTTCTCCTCCTCGGCGCGGCAATGACGGAACGTGACGTTCTTTAACCCAATAGCCTCAGCAACGGCTTGACCCACCATGATTTTCTTTCCTGTGCCATCCACCAGATGGAATCTCACTTCGGGAAAGAATATGGCCAAAGGGATACCGGGAAAACCGCCTCCCGTGCCGACGTCCATCACCGTGGAGCCGTTCTTGAACTTCAGCATCTTGGTAATCCCCAACGAATGGAGCACATGGTGGAGATAAAGGTTCTCGATGTCCTTGCGCGATATGACGTTTATCTTTGCGTTCCAATCCGTATAGAGGTCATACAATGCCTCATATTGCGCAATCTGTGTCTCGCTAAGCTCCGGGAAATAGGTCTTAATCAGTTCCATTGGCAAATAATGTGTTTCTAGCATCTAAAATGCCAAATGAATAATGGGGCTGTCTTCCTTTATCAAGTGCTGCAACTCTCCGTAGGGGAGGAGCACGTTCGTTGTACCAACCACGTAGGCGGCTATCTCATATTCGTTGAATGTATAGGTGATTCCCTCGCCATCAACCAGGAAATTGCCGTTGGGGGTAATCTCGTCAACGCTGAAGAACCCGATGTTCTCCAACTCACTTGCGTCTTTCACATTGTTCTTGCGGGCAATCTTGTC
Source organism: Tannerellaceae bacterium (assembly GCA_963648005.1). Lineage (GTDB taxonomy): Bacteria > Bacteroidota > Bacteroidia > Bacteroidales > Tannerellaceae > Parabacteroides. Next base: position 13,568 of record CAVJCD010000030.1, read on the forward strand.
TACAATAATCTGCGCCAAATCGCTTTGGAAGCCGTTGACAAAGATGTCGCTTTCAGTAATGGGCTCGCCTGTCTTCAGATTGATGACATGGTTGGTTGTTGCATGCGAACCGTGTGCACCTCCGGTGTAGGTTTCCACATAGACAGAGTAGCTGAGGATATCGTTCTGATTGTATGTGATGTTGTTCGACAACGTCTCGTAGTACGAAAACCAAGCCTCCACAGGCGACCCGTCGGCCTTTTCCACCTCTTCCTTATACTCGTCTTCCAATCTCTTGTAGTCCTCAAGATAGTCTTCGGTGTATTTCGAGGCAGCGTCTTTGGGTGACAACTTCTCGTAATCGTCGCCAAAGAAGGCAGCCGTAAATAAATGCTGAACCTTATCCAAAACCTCTTTGTTTGAGTATTTGACAGGGAAGGTAAAATGTATCTGAAGATTGCAATTGGGATTGTCGGGGTTGTCGAAAAGATGCTGGGTCTTGTCCACTTGGATGGAATCGAACCCTATGTTGTTGTCAGCCGCCTTCCTTACGTTGGTGTTGCAACCGCTGACAAGTACACTCATGATGAAAAGAACCACAAGCGTTTGATATATTTGCGTTTTCATTGTGCTGCAGATTTAGCTGTGAATGCTTTTACGCTGCAAATGTACGTCTTTATCTCCGAAATACCGCAGCAGAGGGACGCTAATCCAAAAGAGCCAAATGTGATTTCCCCACCATCCGGAAACATCTCTCCATCCTCCGAAAAACATATATCCTTTACCTTCAAAAGTCCCGTCTTTTAATCTCAAAAGACCTATGTTTTGAAGACAAAAGTCCCGTCTTTTTTTTGGAGGGGGAAAGCATATACGAAATCCGCCCACTGCAAAAATGGTCGGAAATACGACTGTTTTTGCAGTGGATGCATAGAAAAGGTTGGGGTGAGGTTTCGGGAGGTGGTTTCAAGTATGAGGGATTCCAAGAAAAAAGCATGGAAGCTTTTGCGTTCAAAAATCATGGTTTTATGGAATTCCACAGATTTTTGCTGCAGAGAGTGCATGTTTCGTTCGGATTAACGGCGTGAAAGGTTGGAAATCTTGCTGCAGAATCAATCGTTCTAGGAAGAAGAGGGCTCGGTCGGGTTTTTTTCGCTTGAGAAATGGAAGAAGAGCGCTCGGACAATGAAAAACCCTTCGAACGACGTTGAAATGAGGTTATAACGTCGTTCGAAGGGTGTTGTTATGAACAAAAAAGGCGGACCATATGCCCGCCAATATTTTATTTCAAGTAGTCTGCCAACTTGGTTGGAAGATAGAATGTGTTGGTCTTGTCAACGTAGACAACAACCGAATTCAACCGTATCTCTTCCTGACCTTTCTTGCCAAGGGTAACGATATTGCTGAACGGGGTGATGTTAATCTGCTTTTTCTTGTTCTTTACTACCAACGAGGGCGAACCTTTTTCGTCTTTGGCGGGGATAATCTCGCACTTAAAGCCGTTGAACACTGTGGTGTGGGGGGCAAAGTTCTCTTCCGTGAGCTTATCCAATGTGTCGTGGCTCATGCCAAATAGTGCACATAGGTAGGCGTTGAACTCGATGTTGGTGTGCATACCGATAGGCAGGCTGGCGCGGTCGGGGTGATAGGCAGCAAGGAACACTTCCTCTCCGGTATGACCACCGGTGGTAAACCCGAAGCAGGTCTTAGAGGTAAGCAGCTTCGACATGAAAGATGTGAGCGAGCCGCTATAGAGCGAGCCTTTGTCTTTTATCGAACGTTCGTTCTCGGGTATCGGACTGTTCTTATAGTCCTTGCAGTGCTTCAAGGCATCGAGTTCTTCTGCGTTGAGTTCAAACCCTGCATATTTGCGGAAGATGTTCTGCACCTCTGAAAACGGTTCGCTGTTAACCTTGCGGGCAAAGCCTTCAGCTGTCAGTTTATATAGCGAGAACTGGTGGAACAACTGGTCCTTGCTCAGTTTGTCGTAGCCCGGGCAGTTGGCGCATCCGATACTGATACCGCTGTTGCCATGGTCCGGAGCCATAACAACGGCAGTCTCGCCATTGCGGCGGGCAAACTCGAGAGCCACACCACAAGCACGGTCGTATGCCAACATATCGGTAGCCATACCAACGGGGTCGTTGGCATGTGCTGCCCAGTCAATCTTACTTCCTTCAACCATGAGGAAGAATCCGTTGGGGTTCTTGCTCAGCTTTTCGATGGCGATGCGTGTCATCTCTTCGAGAGAAGGCTGCTGCGATGGGTCGCGGTCGATGTCGTAAGCCATTTCGCGGTCGCTAAACAAAGCCCACATATTGTTGCCTTTGTAGCTGCGCATACCGTTTATATCATTCTTGAATATGCCATAACCATTACCTTTAAGATAGGCTTCGCTCTCTTCGGGAAGGAGAGAGGCACCTCCGCCAATCACCACGTTCAGGTCGTTGTGAGCCATCTGCGGGGCAATCCATTCGTATTTGCCACGGTTGTAGCTGTGTGCAGAGCAGTCTGCCGGCGTGGCATGAGGAAACTCACAGGTGAAGACTAAACCGGTGGCTTTACCCTTGGCCACCTTGGCTGCTTCCAATACTGTTGTGAGAGGTCTGAAGGCACGTGAGGGGTCGGTGGGGTAGATGTCGTTGTCCGGGTCGCTTTCCGGATAGGAGGAGACGTAGCCCGTACGGCTGGGGTATCCGGTCATATAGCATGAGGTTGTTGGGGCAGAGTCGCCA
>CAVJCD010000031.1:0-16194 GCA_963648005.1 Tannerellaceae bacterium
GAACCAAACAAAGCCCCGGGGCACTCAAGCCCCGGGGCTTTCGTTCTCTGCCTCATAATTACTACTTTTGGGGACTTTTTTACGAAACATTTATCAGATGACAAACGAAGAGAATGGCGCAGACTTAAAATCTGCAGCCGAAAGAGAAGAGAAGAAATTGTTTATCGAGACCTACGGGTGTCAGATGAACGTGGCAGACAGCGAGGTGGTGGCCTCCATCATGCAGATGGACGGATACACGCTTACCGACAAGATTGAGGAGGCGGATGCCATATTTGTGAACACTTGCTCGGTGCGCGACAATGCCGAGCAGAGGGTTTATGGCCGCATGCAGTATTTCCGCTCGCTGAAGCGCAAGAAAAAAGGACTCATAGTGGGTGTGCTGGGATGCATGGCCGAGAGGGTGAAGGAGAAACTGATAGAGGAGCATCATGCCGACTTGGTGGTGGGCCCCGATGCCTACATGGACCTCCCGAACCTCGTGGGCGCAGTGGAGCGCGGCGAGAAGGCCATCAATGTGGAGCTGTCAACGCAGGAGACCTACAAGGATGTGATGCCGCTGAAGATGGGTGGCGTGCATATCTCTGGCTTTGTGTCGATAATGCGCGGGTGCAACAACTTCTGCACCTATTGTATTGTGCCCTACACCCGTGGACGGGAACGGAGCCGCGACGTGGAGAGTATCCTTCGCGAGATACGCGACATGCAGAGCAAGGGCTTCAAGGAAGTGACCCTCCTGGGGCAGAACGTCAACTCGTATGCCTACGAAAGTGAGGCGGGAGAGAAGGTGACCTTCCCGATGCTGCTCGAGCGCGTGGCAGAGGAAGTGCCAGGGATGCGTATCCGCTTTGTTACTTCCCACCCCAAAGACATGAGCGACGACACGCTGAGGGTGATTGCCGCACACAATAATATATGTAAGTATATCCACCTCCCCGCCCAGTCGGGAAGCTCAAGGATACTGAAGGTGATGAACCGGAAGTATACCCGCGAGTGGTATCTCGACCGCATTGCAGCCATCCGCCGCATAGTGCCCGAGGCAGCAATTGCCACAGACCTGTTTTGCGGCTTCCATTCGGAGACGGAGGAAGACTATGAGGAGACGCTTTCGCTGATGCGTGAGGTGAGGTTCGACGCCGCATTCCTCTTCAAATATTCCGAGCGCCCGGGCACCTATGCCGCCAGGCATCTGCCCGACACTGTGTCGGAGGAAGAGAAGGTGCGCAGGCTTCAAGGCATGATAGACCTGCAGAACCAACTCTCCGAAGAAAGCAACATGCGCGACGTGGGTAAGGTGTTTGAGGTACTTGTGGAGGGTTTCTCGAAGCGTTCGAGGGAACAGCTGTTTGGCCGCACCAGCCAGAACAAGGTGGTTATATTCAATAAGGGCAACCATCGGGTGGGGCAGTTTGTGAACCTGAGGATTGTGAAAGCCTCTTCCGCCACACTGTTTGGCGAGGAGGTGGAGCCCGTGAATGGTTAAAGAATTGAAATCCGCCGAAGGTCTCACTAATTCTTCGTTCTTTTGCGGAAATATTGGGGGGTATGTGCGCCGCGCATATCTCCCTGATTTATCCAATAACAATAAGGTTGCGCTCTGATGTCCGGAAATAAAAAAGTTGGCATGATTTCTTTCTTTCATGCCCGTCTTACATCCATTATAAGTATAGCTTTGGTGTTGTTCCTTCTCGGGTTGATTCTTTTGATGGGGATTATTGGGAACAGGTTGTCGGTTTATGTGAAAGAGAACATAGCTTTCTCCATCGTTTTGAAGGACGAGCTCAAGGAGCCCGATGTAAAGAAGATGCAGAAGAACCTGGAGAGGCTGCCGTTCATCAAATCCACCACGTATATTTCGAAGGAGCAGGCTGCGAAGGAGCTCGAAGAGGAGTTGGGCGAGAACCCCGAGACGTTTCTTGGCTTCAATCCCCTGCAGGCTTCCATAGAGGTGAAGCTGCGCTCGGAGTATGCCAATCCGGACAGTTTGCAACGCATAGAGAAGCAGCTCAAGGCATACACCTCCGTGTCCGAACTTTTGTATAGAAAGGACATGATGCAGATGGTGAACGACAATATGAAGCGCGTGGGCATAATTCTTCTGGTGCTTGCCGCGGTGCTGATGGCCATATCGTTTGTCTTGATAGGCAACACCATCAGGTTGCTGATTTATTCGAAGCGTTTTTTGATTCACACCATGAGGCTGGTGGGCGCCACTGCCGGCTTTATCCGACGACCTTTTGTGGGCTATAATATAGTGAACGGCATTTTTGCGTCGCTGTTGGCAATATCGATGCTGATTGGTGCGTTGTATTACTTGCAGCGCGAGCTGGAGGGCTTTGTAGGGTTGCTTGATGTGAAAGCTTTGTTGGTGGTCTTCGGGACAGTGTTTGTGTTGGGCATTGTGCTCTCGGTAGTGGCTACCGTGGTGGCGGTGAACAAATATCTCCGCATGGGAGTAGACAAATTGTATTATATATGATAGAAAAAGAGATGGCTAAAAGAGATTTTGCTTTCGGGAAGGAGAATTTCATTCTGATAGCGATTGCCGTGGCGGTGATTACTGTCGGCTTTATATTGATGAGCGGCGGAGGGTCGGAGGATGCAGCCGGTTTCAATCCGGAGATATTCAGCGCGCGCCGCATTGTGGTTGCTCCGGTGGTAACCGTGATTGGTTTCGGCTTGATGATTGTGGGGATACTGAAGAAGAGTAAAGAGAAAAAGAGTGCCGAATGAGTTGGATTGAGGCCTTGGTCCTGGGTGTTGTGCAAGGACTGACGGAATATCTCCCCGTAAGCAGCAGCGGGCATCTTGCGATAGGGTCGGCGCTTTTCGGAATAGAGGGGGAGGAAAATCTTGCTTTTACAATTGTTGTACATGTGGCAACGGTGCTGAGCACCTTGGTTGTTCTTTGGAAGGAGATTGAGTGGATTCTTCGCGGGATGGTGAAGATGAAGATGAACGACGAGACTCGTTATGCCGTCAATATCCTGGTGTCGATGATACCAATCGGCATTGTCGGCGTGTTTTTCAAGGATGCGGTGGAGAGTGTTTTCGGCTCGGGGCTGCTGATTGTCGGCTGCATGCTGGTGCTTACGGCTCTGCTTCTCACGTTCTCGTACTACGCCAAGCCGCAGCAGAAGAAAGATATCTCGATAAAGGATGCATTTATCATAGGCCTGTCACAGGCATGTGCCGTTTTGCCCGGTCTTTCGCGTTCGGGCACAACCATTGCCACGGGCTTGCTCTTGGGTAACGACAAGGCGCGTATGGCACAGTTCTCGTTCCTGATGGTTATCCCCCCGATATTGGGCGAGGCCCTTTTGGATGTGATGAAGCTGATGAAGGGCGAGAATATTGCGGGCGACATCCCTGCGCTTTCGCTTGTGGTAGGGTTTGTGGCTGCCTTCGTTTCGGGATGCGTGGCGTGCAAGTGGATGATAAACATCGTGAAGAAGGGTAAGCTGATATACTTCGCCGTGTATTGTGCGGTGATAGGTCTGGTCACGGTGGTCTGTACATTGATGAAGTGAGGATGGATTTTATAGCAGGAGAGGTTTTATATTTCAACAAGCCGCTGAAGTGGACGTCGTTCGACTTGGTGAACAAGTTCCGCTATAAGTTGTCGCGCAAGTTGAAGGTAAAGAAAATAAAAGTGGGGCATGCGGGTACGCTCGACCCCTTGGCTACCGGGGTCATGATTGTATGCACGGGAAGGGCCACGAAGCGTATCGACGAGTTTCAGTATAAGACAAAGGAGTATGTGGCAACCCTGAAGCTGGGCGAGACCACGCCGTCGTTTGATTTGGAGAAGGAGATAGACGCCGTGTATCCTACGGAGCATATCACCCCCGAGATGGTGGAAGAGGTGTTGCAGTCGTTTGTCGGAACAATCCAGCAGGTGCCCCCTGTGTTCTCCGCCTGCAAGGTGGAAGGCGTTCGTGCCTACGAACTGGCGCGAAAGGGCGAAGAGGTGGAGCTCAAGTCGAAGACGCTGGTGATTGACGAGATGGAGCTCTTGGAGTGCGCCCTGCCGATTGTAAAGATTCGCGTGGTATGCAGCAAGGGTACATACATACGTGCTTTGGCACGCGACATCGGGGTGGCTCTCCACTCGGGTGCCCACTTGATAGGGTTGGAAAGAACCCGGATTGGAGACATCACATTGGACAAGTGCATGCATCCGGATGATATTGATGCCTTCTTGGATGAAGCCGTAGGCGAGTGATGCCGCGTTGTAAGGATGATGGAAATAGAAAGAATAAATATAGAAACATTATGAAGCTGTCGAAATTCAAATTTGATTTGCCGCAGGAGCAGATTGCTCTTCACCCCGCAAAGAACCGTGACGAGTCCCGGCTGATGGTTATGCATCGCGACACGGGGAAGATTGAGCATCGGGTTTTCAAGGACTTGTTAGACTATTTTGGGAAGGATGACGTGTTCATCTTCAACAACACGAAGGTGTTTCCTGCCCGATTGTTTGGCAATAAGGAGAAGACGGGTGCGCGCATCGAAGTGTTTTTGCTGCGCGAGCTGAACGAGGAACTTCGCCTTTGGGATGTGTTGGTAGACCCTGCCCGCAAGATTCGCATCGGCAACAAGCTCTATTTCGGGACGAGCGACTCGATGGTTGCCGAGGTGATTGACAACACCACGTCGCGCGGCCGCACCCTGCGTTTCCTCTTCGACGGGACTCACAAGGAGTTCAAGAAGGCATTGTTTGCATTGGGCGAGACACCTCTGCCGAGGTATATCAACCGTCCCGTGGAGCCTGAGGACGAGAAACGCTATCAGAACATCTTTGCAACCCAGGAGGGGGCTGTTGTTGCTCCGGCTGCCGGGTTCCATTTCAGCCGCGAGCTGATGAAGCGTCTGGAGATAAAGGATTGCCGCCTGGCTTATCTCACGGTGCATTGCGGACTGGGTAATTTCCGCGAGATAGATGTGGAGGACCTCACCAAGCACAAGATGGATTCGGAGCAGATGATTGTGAATGCCGACGTTGTGGATATAGTGAACAAGGGCAAGGACGGCGGGCATCGCATCTGTGCCGTGGGTACATCCGTGATGCGTGCAATAGAGACGGCAGTGAGCACCGACGGACATTTGAAGGAATTTGAGGGATGGACAAACAAGTTCATCTTCCCTCCATACGATTTTCATGTTGCCAATTGCATGATAAGCAATTTCCACCTGCCTTATTCCACGCTGCTGATGCTGACGGCATCTTTTGGCGACTACGACCTAACGATGAAGGCCTATAAGGAGGCAGTGAAGGAGAAATACCGCTTCGGCGCGTATGGCGATGCAATGTTGATACTCTAATATGGCAACGGCATACCTTGGTTTGGGTACCAACATGGGCAACAAGCGGCGAAACATGATAACAGCCGCGGCGTTGTTGGCTGAAAGGGCGGGAGATGTTCTCGCCCTTTCGGGTTTCTATGAGACCGAGCCATGGGGCTTCAGCTCCGAGAACACCTTCCTCAATGCGGCGCTGAGGCTCGAGACGACATTGAAGCCCGAGGACCTTTTGCAGGTGACGGAGCAGATTGAGAAGGATATGGGCCGTAAGGAGAAGAGCCACGGGGAGTATCATGACCGCATTGTTGACATCGACATCCTTCTTTACGACGACCTCGTGATTGACACCCCGCGTCTTGTCATCCCACACCCCAGGATGCACGAGCGGAGGTTTGTTTTGGAGCCCTTGCTCGAGATAGCTCCCGAGGCGGTTCACCCGGTGATGAAAAAAAGCATTGTCGACCTTATGTAGGGAGAAATATTTATATACTTTTGCGACCGAATTGAAGTGGATAGATTTGTATTGCTTGCAACCACAGGAAAAAATGCTAAAAACATCATCATTAAAGCCGCCGGTCGGCGGGCAATCGTTTCCCCATCGTCAATTCGCAAACCATTAATCATTAAAAACGATGAGTTATTTATTTACCTCCGAATCGGTGTCTGAGGGACACCCCGATAAAGTAGCCGACCAAATATCGGATGCTTTGCTTGATGAGTTTCTTGCCTACGACAAGGACTCGAAAGTAGCTTGCGAAACCCTTGTAACGACCGGACAGGTTGTCTTGGCCGGAGAAGTAAAATCGAGCGCTTATGTTGACGTGCAGGAAGTGGCACGTGGCGTGATTGAGAAGATTGGTTATACCCGCAGCGAGTATCAGTTTGAATCCAAGTCGTGCGGAGTGTTCTCTGCCATCCACGAGCAGAGTGGCGACATCAACCGCGGCGTGGAGCGCGAAAACCCTTACGACCAGGGTGCGGGCGACCAGGGTATGATGTTCGGATATGCAACGAACGAGACAGAGAACTACATGCCTCTTGCCCTCGACCTCTCTCACAGCTTGCTCATGGAGCTTGCCAAAATCCGCAAGACGGAACCCGACGTAATGCCTTATCTGCGTCCGGATGCCAAGAGCCAGGTGACCATTGAATATGAAGACGGCGGCAAGCCCCTGCGCATTGATACCATTGTTGTGTCAACCCAGCACGACGAGTTCATTGCCCCCAAGGGTATCACCCAGGAGGAGGCAGACCGTGCCATGCAGCAACGCATTGCCACTGACGTGAAGAATATACTTGTTCCCCGCGTGAAGGTACAGTATCCTCCCCACGTGCAGGCATTGTTTACCGACGGTATCACCTATCATGTGAACCCCACGGGGAAGTTCGTGATTGGTGGTCCTCATGGCGACACGGGGGTTACGGGGCGCAAGATTATTGTGGATACCTATGGCGGGAAGGGAGCCCATGGCGGCGGCGCATTCTCGGGCAAAGACCCTTCGAAGGTTGACCGTTCGGGGGCTTATGCGGCACGTCATATTGCCAAGAACATGGTGGCTGCCGGTGTTGCCGACGAGATGCTTGTGCAGGTGTCGTATGCCATTGGCGTTGCCGAGCCGATAAATATCTTTGTCAACACCTATGGCCGCTCGCATGTAAATCTCTCCGACGGCGAGATTGCCTTGAAGGTGCGCGAGCTGTTCGACCTGCGTCCCAAGGCCATTGAGGAGAGACTGAAGCTGCGCAACCCCATCTATCTCGAGACTGCCTCTTACGGTCATATGGGGCGAAAGCCGGAGCAGGTAACCAAGACATTCATCTCGCGCTACAACGCGGAGCCTGTTGTGTGTGATGTGGAGCTCTTCACTTGGGAGAAACTCGACTATGTGGACAAGGTGAAGGAAGCTTTCGGATTGAAATAACCGGTGTTGCAGATTTAATCGGATTAAGCGGGATTGCATGCAATCTTATATAATTCACTACATTTGCCGCTGAAAACAATCATATATATTATTTATGTGTAGATTTATTAAGTTTCTATCGCTTGCTGCAATCATTCTGTTGGCAGCAGCATGCAAGGAGACGTCTTCATTCAAGTACGAGACTGTCTCCGGCGACCCGATGAACGCGCGCATCTATACGCTCGACAACGGATTGAAAGTGTACTTGACAGTGAACAAGGAAACGCCGCGTATCCAGACCTTCATTGCTGTTCGCGTGGGTGGAAAGAACGACCCTGCCGAAACAACCGGACTGGCGCACTACTTCGAGCACCTTATGTTTAAGGGTTCGCAGAAGTTCGGCACTCAGAACTATGAGGCAGAGAAGCCCATGCTCGATGAGATTGAGCAGCTCTTTGAGGTCTATCGCAAGACAACGGACGAGGCAGAACGCAAGGCCATCTACCATCAGATTGACAGCGTTTCCTACGAGGCTTCGAAGCTTGCCATCCCCAACGAGTACGACAAGCTGATGTCCGCCATTGGTGCCAACGGTACGAATGCCTACACGGGCTTCGACATGACCGTATACACTGAGGATATCCCGTCGAATCAAATCGACAACTGGGCAAAGATTCAGGCAGACCGCTTTGAGAACAATGTTATCCGCGGATTCCACACAGAGCTGGAGACCATCTACGAGGAGAAGAACATGTCGCTCACACGTGACGGCCGCAAGGTGTATGAAGCCATTCTCTCAGCCCTCTTCCCCGACCATCCTTACGGCACGCAGACAGTGCTTGGCACGCAGGAGCACCTGAAGAACCCGTCAATCACCAATGTCAAACGCTATCACGACACGTGGTACGTGCCCAACAACATGGCCATTTGTATGTCGGGTGATTTCGACCCGGACCAGACGATTGAGGTTATAAACAAGTATTTCGGTCACCTGAAACCGAACCCCAACCTGCCTAAGCTGCCCGTAACACACGAGTCGCCTATCAAGGCACCGGTGGTAAAGGAAGTATTGGGACTGGATGCCGAGAACGTGACGATAGGATGGCGGTTCCCCGGTATCTCTTCGCCGGAGATGGATTTGCTGACTTTGGTGGGCTCCATCCTCAACAACGACAAGGCCGGTCTTATGGACGTAGATTTGCTGCAGCAGCAGAAAGTGCTGGGCTGCTACGCCGGGACATACGACATGGCAGACTACAGTGCCTTTGTGATGAACGGACGTCCGAAGCAGGGACAGACCCTCGACGAGGTGAAAGACCTTCTCTTTGCCGAGATTGACAAGCTGAAGAAGGGCGACTTCGACGAGAAATTGCTGGAGTCGGTTATCAACAACTTCAAGCTTATGCAGATGCAGAGCCTTGAAAACAACGAGAGCCGCGCAGACATGTTTGTTTCGGCATTCATCAACGGCGTGGACTGGAAAGACGAGGTGGCACAGATTGACCGCATGAGCAAAATCACCAAGCAGCAGATTGTGGACTTTGCCAACAAGTATTTCGGCAACGACAACTACGCTTTGGTATATAAGAGAGAGGGCAAAGACCCGAACGAAAAGAAAATCGACAAGCCGCAGATTACTCCTATCGTGATGAACCGCGACAGCTCGAGCGCATTCCTCAAGGAGATTCAGGCCTCTGAGGTTGCTCCCATTGAGCCGGTGTTCCTGGACTATGAGAAGGACCTCCAGAAGCTTACTGCCAAGTCAGACATCCCTGTGCTCTACAAGCAGAACACAACCAACGACCTCTTCTCGCTGATTTATGTCTTCGATATGGGCAACAGCAACGACAAGGCGCTCGGCACGGCTTTCCAATACATGAAATACCTCGGCACTTCGAAGAAGAGTCTGAAGGAAATCAACGACGAGTTCTATCACCTGGCTTGCTACTTTGACGTTACTCCCGGCCTGGAGCGTACGTATGTCACTCTTCAGGGTTTGAAGGAAAACATGCCGAAGGCCATGGAGCTGTTCGAAGAAATCCTGGCAGATGCTCAGGTGGACAAGAATGCCTACGTCAACCTGGCTGCCGATATCCTGAAGGGGCGTGCAGATGCCAAGCTGAACCAGACGCAGAACTTCAACCGTTTGGTTCAGTACGCTATCTGGGGACCGCAGTCGCCGGCAACAAACGTGCTCAGCACTGCCGAGCTTCAGAACATGAATCCGCAGGAGCTGGTGGACCGTATCCACAAGATAAACACCTACGAGCATAAAATCATGTACTACGGTCCGGAGAAGACCGACGACCTCGTGAAAATCCTTAACCGGTATCACAACGTGCCCGAGAAGCTCACTCCGCTTGAGGAAGTGACCAAGTTCCGGTATCAGGAGACACCCGAGAACAAGGTGCTGCTTGCCCAGTATGATGCAAAGCAGATATATTTCTCTGCCATATCCAACCGCGGAGAGAAGTATGATGCCTCAGCACAGCCGATGATAGACATGTATAACGAGTATTTCGGCGGTGGAATGAATGCCATTGTGTTCCAGGAGATGCGTGAGGCCCGCGGCTTGGCTTATAGTGCTGCGGCATTCATGATAACTCCTTCAATGCTGAAACGTCCGTATATCTACCGTTCGTTCATCGCAACTCAGAACGACAAGATGATTGACGCTATGAAGGCATTCGACGAAATCATCAACAACATGCCTGAATCGGAAAAGGCATTCAAGCTGGCTAAAGATGCCTTGACTGCCCGTCTGCGTACAGACCGTATCACAAAGATGAATGTATTGTGGTCTTACATCGATGCCCAAGACATGGGCCGTACCACCGACAGCCGCAAGGACTTGTTCGAGAAGGTGCCGTCGATGACCTTGGCTGACGTGAAGGCCTTCCAGGAAAAATGGGTAAAAGACCGTAAGTACACCTATTGTATCCTCGGCGACGAGAAAGATTTGGATTTGAAATCACTCGCCCAGTACGGACCGATAACCCGCTTGAGCAGCGAAGAGTTGTTCGGATATTGATGGATAATGCCTCCCGAACGTGTTCGGGAGCATCTTTAAACGCCTTCGCAGCCTCTCTGAATTCGTTCACTGATGCTGCGAAGGCTTTTTTTGTGTTTCCAGGCATCCGCGAGTCGGCGGGAAAGGATAGTACGCTGTTTCCAAGCAGCCGCGAACCCGCGGGAAGGAAGAGTACAGTGTTTCCGGGCATCCGCGAGTCGGCGGGAAAGGATAGTATGGTGTTTCCAAGCAGCCGCGAACCGGCGGGAAGGAAGAGTACAGTGTTTCCGGGCATCCGCGAGTCGGCGGGAAAGGATAGTATGGTGTTTCCAAGCAGCCGCGAACCGGCGGGAAGGAAGAGTACAGTGTTTCCGGGCATCCGCGAGTCGGCGGGAAAGGATAGTATGGTGTTTCCAAGCAGCCGCGAACCCGTGGGAAGGAAGAGTACGATGTTTCCAAGTAGCCGCGAACCCGCGGGAAAGGATAGTATGGTGTTTCCGGGTTGCCGCGAATCGGCGGGAAGGGAAAGTACAGTGTTTCCAAGTAGCCGCGAACCCGCGGGAAAGGATAGTATGGTGTTTCTGGGTTGCCGCGAATCGGCGGGTGAAGAGGTCCGTACTATTCTTCTCCCTCTTCCTTTATCTCCATCTCTTTGACTTTTCGGAAGAGGTCGGAGGCGAAAATGAAATCGTTGAGGGCTTTGTTGTTGGAGGTGATGACCTCATCCTTGTTGCCCTGCCATTCCTTCACCCCGTCTTTGATGAAGATGATGTTCTCTCCGATATTCATCACGGAGTTCATGTCGTGGGTGTTGATAACGGTGGTCATCTTGTATTCCGAGGTGATGTCGTGGATGAGGTCGTCAATCAACAGGGATGTCTTTGGGTCGAGCCCCGAGTTGGGTTCGTCGCAGAAAAGATACTTGGGGTTGAGCGCTATTGCCCTTGCGATGGCTGCACGCTTCATCATACCGCCGCTTATCTCCGAAGGATACAAACGTTCGGCAGCCGAGAGGTTGACGCGCTCGAGGCAAAACATTGCCCTCTTCTCCCTTTCGCGGTAGGAGTCCTTCGAGAACATATTGAGCGGAAACATAACGTTTTCGAGCACTGTCATGCTGTCGAACAAGGCAGACCCCTGAAACAGCATCCCCATCTCGCGGCGCAGCATATTGAGCTCTTGCTTGTTCATCGACGTGAGGTCTCTTCCGTCGTAGAGTATCTCACCCTCTTCGGGCTTCATCAATCCGATGATATTCTTAATCAGCACAGTCTTTCCCGAGCCGCTTCGCCCGATGATGAGGTTGGTCTTCCCCGTCTCGAACACTGCGCTGACGTCGCCAAGAACCCTGTGTCCGTCGAACGATTTCGTTATGTTCTTTATCTCTATCATGTAAGCATCAAGTGGGTTAATACTACGTCTGCCAACAATATCATGATGCTGCTCATCACCACCGAGTTTGTGCTTGCCTTACCAACCTCCAGGGCTCCGCCGCTCACATAGTAGCCAAAGTAGGAGGCGATGGAGGCGATGATGAAGGCATAGACAACCGACTTGATGATGGAATACCAGATATAAAACTCGTTGAAGTAGAACTGCAGTCCGTATTCAAAGGAGGCAGGCGTCATGCCTGTGCCCGTTGAATAGCTGGCGGCTATACCGCCCACAATGCCGGTGAACATGCTGAAGATAACCAGCACTGGGATGAAGAGCATCAAGCCCACAATCTTGGGCAGGATAAGGAAGTTCGCCGAGTTGACGCCCATAATCTCCATCGCGTCTATCTGCTCCGTGACACGCATCGTGCCTATCTCGGAGGCGATGTTGCTGCCCACCTTGCCGGCAAGAATCAAGCACATGATGGACGAGGAGAACTCCAGGAGGATGATTTCGCGGGTGGTATATCCGATGGTGAACTTCGGAATCAGCGGGGAACTGATGTTTAGCGAAATCTGGATGGCGATAACCGTACCGATAAAGATGGAGATGATGACCACAATCCAAAGCGAGTCGACTCCCAGCTTATAGATTTCCCTTATCAGTTGCTTGAAGAACATGCTCCATCTGTCGGGGAAAGACAAGGCCTTCCTCATCAGCATGACATATTCCCCCATTTGGTGTAGTGCTTTGTTCATCCTTATCTGCGGCGTACGCTTCTTCTCGGTGCCGATTTCTCGGCTTTCGGTGTCTTTGTCTTTGCGGTGGTTGTCTTGGAGGAAGAACTGCTCCGGCGTATGGTGGCTTTCTTTTTGCTCTTGGCCTCTTTCGCCGTCACCTCCGTCTTGGTGGTGTCGGGCTGAAACCAAAGAGCCTTCTCGAATGCCACAAGCTGACCCTCGATGTTTTCCTGCTCCTTCTTGAGCGAGTCGGGCGTAGGGCAGTATGCCTGCAACGGCTGGTTCATCAGGTTTTGCGTCTTGATGATGTCGCCCTCAAACATGCGGCGACGGAAATAGTCGTCGATGGTGAACGTCATGGCATTGTTGATGTTCGATGTCATGATGAACGAGGTGTTGACATACGGACGCAAGCTCTCGTAGGGAATCCAGAACATCGGCATGGTGAGCTCGCCCACATCGCCGGCAGTGGTCATAATCGGGCATATGGCCAATGTCTTTATGTCGAACACCGAGTTGTTTTGGTCGAAATACCATGCTTCCTTTATGTAATAGGCACGGACACTCTCGGAGGGTATGTCGTTTTCGTTGATGACAAGCTCGCTGCTCCCGCCCTTTCCGGCTATCTCTTCGTAGTAGATGCCAAAGCTGTCGAGCACCTTCTTCAAGTCAATCCTGTTGCCCTCGCTGAAGTCTTCGTAACCGTCTTCATACTGATACGCATCAATCTTGCCCTCGCTAATCAGCGTGAAGATGATGGAGAAAAGATTCATCTGCCCGTTCATGGGTGTGACCGGATAGTAGAGGGGTGTGTTCTTCTCCTTCGTGAGGTCTATCTGCCGATACAAGACGCGCACCCAGCGGGCATTGCCCACCTCCTGTGTCATGCGTTCGTTCATCTCTTGTGCCCGCACGGTCAGTTCGGGTATGCTGCTGTCCTTTTTGTCGTTTACCCGTTCCCCGCGAGAAGCCTGCGGGGCTCTTCTTTTCTGTTGCCCGGCAGTATTCTCCGAGTCTTCTTGAGCCTGCAAGGGAGAAGCAGCGAAGAACAAGCCGCACATGGCTGCCAGTATGTAATAAAAACGTCTCATATTATATTGTTATCCTTGTTTGCGGCACCCCTCGGGGGGCTGCCTCCTTTAATTTACAATGACTTCTATTGGTGTAAGGGTGCGCTCCATGCCGTCCGGACCTTTGGCCACCACGCCACGTATGTAGAAGCGTTTGCCTCTTGTCAGGCGGCGGATACGGTCTTTCTGTCCACTCGAGAAACGTGCCCCCTCCGATACCTCGGGTATTGCATTACCCATGGAATCGAAGAATATCAGTTCGAAACGCAACACGTCGAATTTTATGTTCAGAATATCGTCGTCGATGGCAGCCTGCAATACTTCAGTCTCCACCAGATTGCGCTTGCTCATATTGCCGCCGCGGAACTTGCGCATATTGCCGTTCTGGTCCTTATACTCGATGAACGGCATCGGGTCGGGCAGGGCACGTACACGGAATGTGTTCTTTGCCATCTGCACAGTGCGGCCGTCTGCCATACGTGCACTCACGGAGATGACAGCGTCGGTACCCACCTTCGACGGACGGGCTTCCCAAATGTCACCCTTGCGGGTCAGTGTTCCGTTGGTCATGCTGGCAGTGATGTTTCCGCTCGGCACTCCCGGCACGGCTATACGCATGTCGTTGGCAATGCCGGCATACAATACATTCATCAACAGCGGGGCAACGGTGGCACTCGGCTCGGTGACGAAATATTCGCTTTCAAAGTTCTGACGCATGATGCTGCCGTCGTTGTTGGGCATCTCGATATATCCCTTGATGGGGTAGGTGCCCGGAGCTCCGGCAATGGCTGTAAACAGTCCGCGGTTCTCTTCCGGCAGTTCCTTGCCGTTGACAAATATCGTCGGGCGTTTGGTTGAATCAACGGCAGAGAGCACGATGTTTGCCTTATACTCTCCTCCGCGCATCACAATCTGGCTTTCGGGAATGACCTGTGCCGTTATCTGGTTCACGCGGTAGTCACCCACGTCCACACTCTTCAGAAGATTGCTCAGCACTTCGCCCTCAGCGTAGCGGATGTCGCTCTGCAGCTTGGTGAGCAGGGTCACGGCGGCTGCCACCGGCATGTTCTCAAACAATGCCTCTTCCCACGAACGGGTGTTGAGACCTGTCTTGTGAGGAGGCTCTGTGCTCAGGCTGGCCTCAAGGATATGGGTCTTGGCTGTGTCTTGCAACATCTCGCCCATCATCCCCCGATAGGCGTCAATGGCTTCACGCAACTTCTTCCCTTCTCCGGTAACCGGACCGAGCATGACGCGCGAAGCGGCCTCAAGGTCATCCTTATGTTCTATATTGTTTACATCGGCGTCTTTCCCGTCGGCAATCTCCGCAATACGTTCCTTCAGATGCTGCACGTAGTTATACAAGCTGTCGGAAGCCTGCTTTACCTGCTTGCCCTTGTCATACCATTCCTTCACCTTCTCCGGGTTGGACTGATAGTATGAGCCCAGTTCATCTGCCACGATATCGTTGCGATGCGTAGAGTTGTCGATAGATGTGCGCAAACTGTCTTCCACGAGCTCGAAACCGTCGAGGACCTCCGACGATACATTCAGTGCCATCATCGCGATGAACACCAAATACATCAGATTAATCATCTTCTGACGGGGCGAGTTGGGATTATTAGCTATTCCAGACATTTTTCTTTCGTTTCGTTTATCAGGTTATCTGGCTACTTGTTGCTGGCCGGGGTTAGGTGTATACGGAGCCTGCGGCTGATATCCGTACTGTGGCTGCTGATAGCTTGGCTGTGGCTGCTGCGGCTGTTGGTAGGCGGGAGCGGCTCCCATATTGACCGTCATGGCCTGAAGCAATCGGCTGTATACCTGGTTGAGTTCCGAGAGCTGACGGGTCATCTTCTCCGTTTCGTTGCGGAACACCGAGCTGTCGGTAACCGAACCGTCGTACATCTCACGTATGCGGCTCAAGCCTCCGTTGATGTGTTCAATGGATTCAATCTGCGAACTGATGCTCTTGAGCTGTATCTCGTAGATGGTGTTCAGCCCGGAGATGTTGCGGTTAAGCATTTCCATCTGCTGCACATATCCGCGCGAGTTCTGGCTGATGCCGTCCGAATTGTCCGTGATGCTCTTGTAGGAGTTGAGCAATGTGTCGGATACGTTGGTCAGCGAGTTGGTAACAAGACTGAAGCGTTCCATGTTCTCAGACATACTGGACAGCTGTTCCAGGTATTTCTGTGTAGCCTCGGTCAGCTCTGCCATCTTCGAGATTTGTTCGGCAGCGCCGCTCAGTTTCTTGATGCTTTCGCTCAGGGTCTTCGTGTCTTCTTCGCTCACGTCGAGATTACCCAGTTCGCCGGTGGAGCCTGAGTTGGCTGTGGCGCCAAGGTTGATGTTGATGCCTCCTGTTGCATGATTCTCGTCGGCATTAGGCATGCCCGCCCCGGCAAAGTCCGGACGGTCCATCGGGTTCTTCGACTTCAATACGGGGAACACTTCTTCCCAATGATATTCGTTCAACGGATGTTCGAATGCAGAGATGAAGAACACCAACGCCTCCACTGTCATTGCCACGAATAGGATTTGGTTGCCATACGGCAGGTGCAACAACTTGAACATGGCACCTATGATTACGATAGATGCACCCCAACTGTAACAGAAATTCAGCACTCTCTTTCCCATGTCGCTGGAAAGAAACATCTCGATTCTGTTTTTATATCTTCTATATTTTCCCATGATGTTGTATTGTTTCTGGATTTACTTTTTCCCTTTCGAACGTGAGAACCCGATTTGTGTGCGTGCGCAACGGAATCCGATATACGAACGGGTCTCGT
>CAVJCD010000032.1:0-8531 GCA_963648005.1 Tannerellaceae bacterium
GAGCCTTAGTGATTCCCACTACGACCTTTTGGTTAACGAAGAGACAGAACTTAACGATTTAG
Source organism: Tannerellaceae bacterium (assembly GCA_963648005.1). Lineage (GTDB taxonomy): Bacteria > Bacteroidota > Bacteroidia > Bacteroidales > Tannerellaceae > Parabacteroides. The sequence goes on from CAVJCD010000032.1 coordinate 63, forward strand.
TCGGGAAGGTCTTGCCGCAGTACGTGTCATTGAATGGCAACTACGAGAAGGACAATGCTGACTTTATCAAAAAGTGGAGAGAGGAACATCCCGACACAAAGGTTATTCCAGCAGAAAAAGACCCCAAGCCAAAGCCGGGTGAGCTATCGCCGGAGCTCCAAGCTCTTATAGAAAAAGTGAAGGCTTTGGAAGAAAAGGATGCTCAGTACGAGGCCGCAAGGCAAATCTCTCAGAAACGAAACGAGCTTCTGTCAAAGTTCAAGGAGAAAGGCATACGAGATGACAAGTGGACTGAAAAGTACATGAGCAAGCTCGCAGTCACCAAGGACACTGATATTGAGAAGGAGACCGCAGATGCATTGGATTTCTACAATCTCGCACATGCCAAAGGCAGTAACAATACTCCGGGTAGTGCTGGGACGGTTGCAGGTAGCGAAAAGATTAACGCCGACAGATGGAAAGGCGTGAACAAAATCATTGGTGCATCTAACTAAGGTTTGCGGTTCGATAAAGCGAGTTTTTAGTTAATTAAACATTGAAAATTATGGACAACTTTTATTTGAGACAAGCCGCAGGTGGCGCAGTATTCACTGGCCGCACCCTCATTCAGGCTCATGGCTCCATCGGTGGCCACAAGAATGTCTTTGTAAAGCTTGTAAAAGGCAGTAAGGACGCTCTCTGCTATCCTACTACTGGCGGTATTCTGAAGAATCCATTCCCCGGACGTGCGAAGATTTACGCTGGTGACTTTGTAGAGTACACTCCCAACCAAGATGCAAGCACAGGCGCAGAGGTGAAGATTCTGAAGTATTACGAGCTTGCAGCAGACGCAACCGCATCTGACACTACTTACAAGCTTGTACGTGACGGCTATCACCACATTCCTTTTGTTGGCGACAACATTATGATAGGTCAGAAAGACTTTACTACTAAAGCTACTGGCGTGACTATCACTAAGGTTGAGAAAACGACCAACGGCTCTGCTGATATTTGGGCAGTGACTGTTTCCGCAACACTTGGTTCTGCTCAGAAGGCTGGCGCAGTGCTCGTGGAAGCTGCCGGAGCAGGTGCAAGCGTACTCCCTATGGTAACTAACCCCAACGCGTATGCCGACAAGGATATGGATTTCCTCTATGATGCAAACATGGAGCATCTTGACGACTTGGCATATATGTTTACTCCGGCACTGGCGCAGGAGGATACGGTTATTGACCTTAAGGCTATCGGTGCACTCCCACCCGCCGTTCTTGCTCTTAACAAGAGCCGCGTGACATCTTGGTTCTGGTTCAACTAAGAGCCGGGTAACTTATTTTCATAACAAATTAAAGGTTTTAGGATATGCAAAGATTTGATATTAACAATTCAGATTGGGCCGCACTCTTCCGTTCCAAAGATGGAGGCAGTGAATTGTTCCAGTCTCTCGTTGATAACTCAGAGCTCCTTAACACTAACGACGGTTGGGCTCTGACGCAGGGACATGTCGCAGACGCACCAACACCAGTTGCAGAGGATGGCTCGGCTACTTTCCGCATGGCTTCTTACAAGCTAGAGGCTGCCCCTGTCATGGACTTGCGCGCTCCTCTTGGCGATTCACATCAGATGGACGGCGAAGGAGAGGACGAGTATACAGCTTCCATCCCTGACTTCATCGGTCGCGGCTATGTAGAGACTGCCGCACAGCGTCTCTATAAGCAGAAGATGTTCGCTCAGTTCGGCAACGCTGACCGCATCATAGCACGTTGGGTACGTGACTATCTCGCAGTAGGCCTCCGCTCTGCAAAGGCTACTCTGAATAACACTACTGCTCAGTTAGAGACCACGGGTAAGATTGACTACACTGGCCTTGGCGCAGGTATCTATGCCAAGATTTACGACGCTCGCATTCCCAAGGATAACTTCCAGAAGGCTGGCGATAAGGCTTGGACAGATGCAGACTGCAAGATTCTCACGCAGATGCGTAAGCTGGAGGATGCCTATCGCGACAAGCGTGGTGGCTACAACGGCGCACTGACTTGGAAGATGACTAAGTCGATGTACAACGACGTGTTCTTGCAGAATCAGGAGGTTCGCGACTTGTATGTTTCTTGGTGCAAGGCTAACTATGTGGCTTACGTCGAGGGTATGCCTATCACCAACGAGCAGTTCCTGAAGTCATTCACTGATATTCAGGGCATCTCGCCAATCGAGATCGTTGTCGAGAAGGAGCGCAACAAGACCCGCACAACCGACACATTTGTGAAGGGCTGGGCAGACAACCGCGTTGTTCTCCGTCCTGCTGGCGATGCAGTAGAGTTCAAGTACACTGACGTTTTGGAGCGTGAGGTTTACGGTGATGGCTACGGTGCAAACGCTATCGATACCACATTCGCAACCATGCTCAACGGCCTTGTGACCGCCATGAACACAACGACTGATAATGGCCGTCTGAAGGAGTGGCACACAGACGTTATGATGTCAGCTATCCCTGCTCTCATCTCATTCACCAATCACGAGATTATTCATACCGAGGTCGCTGGCGACGGTGCGGTAGAGTAACGGTTGGTTAACAATAATGACGACAAAGATTAATCCATTTTACACCCATGATAACATCTAAGTTTGATATACTGAATTACCTAAGCGGAATTACAAATTTCGTGTTTGACAAGTCAGCTCTTACCCATGTGGCATTAGAGTGCGGCGTGGCAGATGTAACTCAGTATATCGACCTCACTGAAGAGCAGAAAGACCGTTGCAAGATAATGCTCTACGAGAAGATTGTTTTCGGTGTGTATCAGACCGCATCGACTACAAATCAGCATGGTTCGTACACTACAACAGTGGGCGCACAGACCATAACTTCTGCTGCTTTGCAGAGCATCAAATCCGAGCTCAAGCGGCTTTATAACAAGTACGGCGAGGATGATAAAGTTCAGACTTTAAGCGATGCTTGTGGGGAAGTAAAATGGATTAACGAGATTGACTAACGCAAGAGACGATGTACACTGACCGCAACGCCTTGAAAGAATACCCATACGAAGGTATGTTTTACCGCAGAGAAGATGCCATCCCTGACGATGGCGACCTTCTTGCAGAAAGCAGCAAGCCTGACACTGTGATACTTGAAACCATCTGTGATGTCCAAAAGACAGACCAGTTGTTCAATTCGGGTGTTATCTCAATGGGCTATACCGTGTATTTCCCCATGCCAACATCGAGCGACGGCACAGAAAGCTTACCCGAAGGTTTAAAGCCCGGCATAAGGTTCAAAGCTACGATGTTTGACATGGAAGTGGATGGTATGGTTATGGGCGTTTATCCGACACAGATGCACGGGTGCCAAGTGTATATAAAAGGCTCTGATATATAAACCGAAGAAAATGGATAGAGAGAACAGAAGGCTGTCGCATATAGAGAATTTCTTCTCTATGGCATTGACAAAGGCGAAGGTTTCCGACAACATCTTCGTTGGCGAACTTCCACCTACAACAGGCAAGGATTGGGAAGACTTCGTAAATGTCGATGTAGGACGGCAGACTGACTACAACGCCTTTTCTTCGGGATATGCTAACGTCTACTTGTACGCTCGACCCAAAGGAACGCCTCTGAGGAAGAACGTCAAAAGGCTTGACAAGATGGAAGCTATACTGGACGAGGTAATCAAGAACTCCAACGACAAAGATTTCATCGTATCAGAGCTCTACCGTGATAGCGGGTATGACACCAATAGGCAGTTCCATTACAATCTCGTAGCTATCTCCGTCGTCGCAAAGTAAAATCAAACATAATAAATTAAACTGATAAGATTATGGCAGCAACAGTTCATTCAACAGGCGCATCGGCTATAAAGCTTTCAAAGCCTACTCACATCATAGTCCGTCCTTACACTACGGCAGGCGTAGCTGGCGAGGATTATTACGACCTTGATGACGTGGTACGTGACACCACCAGCATCTCGCAGGATGACAACAGTACAACTGACATCGAGCGCGAGACTTCTGATACTCCAATCTATTCCATCATCACGACTGGTAAGTATCAGTTCTCAGCCGAGGTAGCAGATACACAGGCCGATGTGCTTGTGGCATTGTGCGGCTTTACAAAGGGCACAAGTGATAATAAGGTTTACGCTCCTTCCGGCTATACTAACATGTATGCCGAGGTTGCCGTGGTGTTCGAAAACGGCGGCAAGAACGTAGCTCTCATCCTTCCTAAGTTGCAGCTCAACTCAAAGACCACCATCGAGTCGCTGAATACCAACTTGGCAAAGGTCGCTTTGGCCGGAACAGCCCAGCTTGCAGACATTACCGTCAATGGCAAGGCTGCAAAGGTGCCGTTCTATATTGACAACGACTACACTTTGCCAACTGGCGCATAAAGAGTAGAGTGACATAATTACTACATAGTGTGTGTGAGCAAAGGGCGGCGGCGATGATATATGCCGTCGCCCTTCTCTTTTTTCTTACAACGCATGGCAAGGACACTGAGACAGATAGCGATAGATGCGATATACGAAGCTCTTGAAAAGGATGCGGAAAGAATCCTTAAAGAGTGCATCAGCGAGATAGACTACCAACACAGAACGCTCAACTTGTACGATTCTTACGGCTACGGCATCTATGTTGAAGGCAAGCTTGTAACGATGGGCTTTCTTCATCCTACCGCATCAGCAAAGACTGCAAAGACATGGTATGGCGAGAAAATCAAGGGTAGGCAAGCTATCGAAGAGTATCTGAGAGGCGAATACAAACCAGCAGGAGTTGTTGATTTGGCCATCGCTGCATCTATGCCTTACGCTCACGTGTTGGAAGAAGGCTCTGCCGGGCTGCACAGAAAATACAAGGTTATCTCTATGTCGTTTCAGAAGCTAAAAGATATATCAAAAGAGTATAAGGGCATTGTCAATGCAATCAAACAACTGAAGAGCTAATATGGCAAACGTAATCAAGTCAAAGACAAGCAAACCAAAGGCGAAACAAAAAAGCGGAGAAGCCAAAGCTAAATCCACACCCGTCACCGCATCTTCGCCATTGTCGGACGCAGCAATGGCAAGGCTTGCTCAGATAATGAACGATTCTCCTACTATCGTCAAACTGCAAGGCACAGAATGGGAGGTAAAAGCCCTTAAACCCGGCACGATGTGGCTTATAGCAGAAGAAGCCTGCAAGATAATCAAGAAAGAGCAGATGTCAATGGGAGACGTGATAAAAGAGTTTGCACTCAACATTGCATCCGTAGCAAGGGTTATCACACTCGCGTTGCTCAATGACAAAAACCGCATCTATTCTGACGAGTATCAGAAAATCTATGACCAGTTGTTATGGGGTGATTACGATATACGTGATTGGGCTACACTACTCGTCGAGATATTAAACCTACTCGATGTGGATTTTTTCTTCGCGAGTACCAATGTGATTCAGACTGTGCGCAGTCAGACACTGATGAGGAAACGCCAAGCAGCCGAATTGTCCCTTCAAGGACAGAATACGGCCAGATGATAGATTTTCTCAGAGCTAACACATGGTGCTCGCAGGAAGAATACAAATGGAACATGACCGTTCCGCAAGTCAGACTTGCAAGCATGGATTTTTCAAGGGTAGAGTATCTCTCCGATAAAGAACGTGAGAAGCTAAGCAGTAATAATGGCGCAATGACGTTAGACAGAGAAGATACACTCAAAAACCTCAATGATTTAGGAATACCAATTATATAAAAACAGATATATGACACAATCAGCATTAGGCGCAGCACTCACCATCCCGCAGAGTGCCCTCGACGCGATAGACCAAGCAGACAGGAAGCTAAAAGACATACAGACTACTGCAAGCAATACGGCAAACACCGTAAGTGCGGCATTCGGCAATATGGCAACGAGCACTCAGCCGTTCATAGCAGCTCTCGACCAAATAATATCCAAGCTGGGAACGATTGGCTCATCTGCATCTAATGCTGGTGTCGGATTAGGCAATCTTGGCAGTAGCCTTGGGAACGCAGGAGCTGGCGCATCCGCAGCAGTGACAAACCTCGCTAACCTCGTAAGCCAACTAACCAACATAGGCGGCGTGGGTAGCGGGCAGATTGCTCAGCTTGTATTGGCATTCCAGCGTTTAGAGGCGGCGGAACAGAATATAAGCGGCAGGAATATAGCCCAGCTTAAAAAGGAAATTCAAGACATAGATAAACAACTTGATGATACCAATGCCCAACTCAACAAGGTTGCGCAAGATGGCCTTGTAAAACGCAAGAAAGCCCTGCAAGATGAACTGAAGTATCAGCAGCAGATGGATGAAGAACGTGTTGCATCTCGACAAAGGGCTATTGATAGGCTGATTGCCGCACAAGAGAGCTATAACAAGAAACAGCAGAAGCAGCAAAAGGTCGACGAATACACAAAGAATACGACATATCAAGGTTCTCTCAACTATTCACAGTCGGCAAATACGCTCAATCAGCAAGCTAAGGCTATCGAGTATCTCAAAGCCGCAAAGATGAGCCTGTCTACGACAGATGCAGACTACAAACAGAAGCTTACTGCGCTCAATGCAGCAATAGACAAGCATACACAGAAGCTCAAAGAAGCAAGCGCACGGACGAGGGATATGCAACAAGACACGTCATACATGGCCGGATACTTGTCGCGTTGGGCGCAACGCATGGCCTTTGCTTTCTCTGTTGACACGATAAAGAACTTTGCCGAACAGATAGTAAACGTAAGAGGACAGTTCGAGATTTCTCAGCGTTCTCTCGAAGCTATCCTGCAGGACAAACCAAAGGCAGACGAGATATTCAACAAGACCGTAGAGTTAGCCGTAAAGTCTCCGTTCCGCATTAAAGACTTGACAGACTACGTGAGACAACTCTCGGCATACAGAATTGAATCCAACAAGCTCTATGACACAACAAAAAGACTTGCGGATGTATCGGCGGGTCTTGGTGTTGACATGGGCAGATTGATTCTTGCTTACGGCCAGGTGAAAGCTGCCGCATACTTACGAGGCTCTGAAGTCCGTCAGTTCACAGAGGCGGGTGTGAACATGTATGGCGAGTTGCAGTCGTATTTCAAAGAGGTCAAAGGCGAGGCATATACTACTGCACAGATTGTCGACATGGTTTCCAAGCGCAAGGTGACGTTTGAGGATGTCGAGGCGATATTCCAGCGCATAACGGACAAAGGCGGCACGTTCTATAACATGCAGGAGATTCAAGCGGAGACATTACAGGGCAGGGTATCCAACCTTAAAGATGCCTTCGATGTTATGCTTAATGATATTGGCAAGGCTAACGAAGGTTCCATGAAGAATGTTATCAGCCTTGGTACGACATTGCTCGATAACTGGGAGGCGGTTGCTGAAGTTGGCAAGGCCCTTGTGGGCGTGCTGGCCTTAATAATGCTTCAAGCCAACAAGACGGGATTAGGTCTAAAGCAGATGTGGGCCAACACCAACTTTACGGCTTATTCTATCAAGGGGCAGGGTGTAGTTGGAATCCTTGCAAGCTCATTCAAGACACTCGGCTCTGCTGCAAGGTCGGCTGGCATAATGATGAAAGAGGCATTCGTGGGGAACTTGCCATTGATAGCTTTCATGGCGGCTGCACGAGCTGCAATATACGCAGTGAGCGCATACAGCCACTATCGGGAGAAAGCGCAAGAAGCCGAAGAAGAAAGCGTAAAACTAAGAGGCGAATTAGGTAATCTGACAAGCTCTTACAACCAGCTTGCACAGGCGGCAAACAATAGCAGTCAGAAGCTGACGGGTGAAAGCCTTGGCAAGAACATCAGCGATAGACGGGATGCTTTACAGAAGCTCATAGATTTAGCCGGAAAGAGTAGCTTGACATTCAAGATAAACGTTGAAGGGATCGCCGATAGCGAGCTTGACAACAAGTTCCATGAGATAGAGCAGAAATACAAGAGCTTCATCGATAGTATCGAGATAATCGAAAAAGGCTATGCTAAAAACGATGCATGGAACACATGGTTTACAGATGGCCTTGATGATGATGCTGGCGACTACAAAGACGCGGTATTAGACCTCTTGTCTCAATCCACAAAGATGGAACAGGCTATCGCTATGATTAATGCCAACTATGACAAGGCCACAAAGAACACAAAGGCATACTTTGATGAAGTTAAAGCCGGACAGAAAGATGGGGAGTCTAATCTTGATTACTTCAACCGCATGTATAATGCGATGTCGAAAATCAACAGTCTTTCCGTCGGTAGCTCATACACCGTCCCACAATGGCTTTTGGACACGCATGAGATACTTTCGGATGTTGCTGGCGACTTCAATAAAATCAAGACAAAAGGCAGCGAGCTTGAAAAAGAACTTGATGCCGTTCTTGGTGACGAGATTAAGAAGTACAAGAATAACCCTATCACCATTCAAGCAATAATCGACAAGACCGCAGCAGCTCACGACTGGAGCCAATACGAACGCGATTTAGCCTATCGCCACTTTGGAATTAATGTGACTGTCGACAAAGCCA
>CAVJCD010000032.1:8541-16100 GCA_963648005.1 Tannerellaceae bacterium
CCACGATGGAACAAGAGGTTAACTGGCTGGATGATTATATTTCTAACTTCTTTGCCAACAGAAAATACAACATCAAGCTCGTTGCAAAAGAAATCACCGACAAAGATGCACTTGGGAACTTCATCAAGCAGGGAGATGATGCTGCAAAAGCCGCAAAAAGCTGGAAGGAACTACGTGAAAGGTTTAAAGTTGTCGGGAAGAATCAGTCAAGCATAAAGCTATCCGATGATATTAGAAAGCTATTCAAGGCTGGCGAGATACCTATCGGGCAAGACACTATCAGCGTCTCCAAGTTGCAGGAGCTCATTGCAAAATACGAGAAAGCTGCAACGGACACTGCTAAGAATGCTTTTGGCATTAACCCTTTCGAGAAGGAAGATAAGGCGAATAACAAAGCCAGTGAGAAGTCACAACGTGACATCTTGCAGGAGCGCATCTCGCTCTTGAAGGACATGAACTCCAAATATAACGAGTTGCTCAAAACAGAGTCGAAAGAAAACGCTCTGCTAAACACTCGTAAGTATTTTGAGGAAGCAGCTCAGAATGTCGGCTGGAGCGCAGATGATATTCTTCCTGACGATGCATCTGTTGCAAAGCGTGTGCGTGAGCTTGGTGCACAGTATAAAGAGCTGAGTAAGCGAGGCAACGCTTTCCGTCTGTCGGCTGACTTAGACCTAAAGGTCTCGGAGAAAGAATACGACAAGCTCAAAGAGGACATCTCGCAGAATATCGAAGACGCTTTTACCGGGCTTGAGCTCTATAAGAAACTGAAAGAGACAGGCTTGTCGGATGCTAACATCAAAGCTATGTTCGGAGACCTCACAACGTCATTCGACGGCGTAAGAGACAAGATTGACGATGAGTTTAACAGATATATCTATAAGGCTTATCAGACGCGATACGGCGAGGACTTCAACAAATGGAGCGAAGATGTGATAAGGCAATATAACTCTGACATTGCCAACACCGCCGGAGCTATCAAGACGATGTTTGACCCGAATAGCGAGGTCTCAAAGAGTTATCTAAGCCAGACGCAGAAGCTCGATAAGCAGGTATATCAGAACCAAGTCAGCATGGCGCAAGAGCTGATTAAGTCTTATAAGTCGCAGCTCTCTGACCAGCTTCAGTTAGACAAGTGGTATCTTGAAGAAAGGGCAAAGCTGCAAGAAAACGCAGAGATAGCCAAGAATCCCGATTTGCAGAAAGAACTGCAAGAGAACCTTGATAAGCAGTACAATCAGAAGTCGGACACAAACAAATGGAAGGATTTTCAGAATAGCGATATGTACATCCGGCTGTTTGACAATCTTGACTACACATCTACAAAGGCTCTCGATGCGATGGCAGAGAAGCTGCAAAACATGCGAGATAGCTTAAAGAACCTTGACCCTACCCAGCTTAAAGCCATAGTTGAGCAGATAAACAAAGTCGACGAGGTACGCAACTCTCGCAATCCGTTCAAGGCAATGGCAAGCAGCATCAAGGAGATGAGTAAAGCAAACAAAGAGTTGAAATCCCTTGGCGGCATTGACAAGTATGTTGAGCTTAATAACCAGCGCAGCGACATCAAAGACCAGCTTGAACAGCGCAATAAAGAAGTCGAACTCATGCAGCAAGAGTACGACAAGACTGTGGAGACAGAAGGTGCAGAGGACGAGCTGGCGAAGAAGATGCAGTTGAGATTATCCATTGCTAAAGGCTTACGAGATGCGCTAAAGACACAACTCGGATTAACAGACCAGCAGATTGAGAAGCTGGGCTCGGTAATGACGACAGAGGAGAAAGCCAAATCGAAGTTTATCAAGTCTGTCTCTGACATGTCGTCCATAGTGTCCTCTTTACAATCTGTATTTAGCAGCCTCGGCGATTCTTCGCAGACGACAAGTGGCGTATTCACGGCGTTAAGTGGCGTTCTGCAAGCCGTAAAGAGCTACTACTCCAAAGATATAGCCGGAATGGTGTCGGGTATAGCAAGTGTTATCAGTGGCGTAGCAAGCATCTTTAATGGCGAGGGCAGTATTAACGAGCAGATAGAGGAGCTGGAAAGACTTGTGACGCGGCTTGAATCCGCTTACAACAAGCTAAAGACCGCTATGGACAATGCTTTTGATACCACAAAACTCTATCAGTACAATCAAGAGGCTATCAAGACGTTAGAGAAGGAGCAGAAAGCTTACCAAGCCATGTATAAGGCAGAGGCAAGCCGCAAGAATCCTGATGAAAGCAAACTCGATAGCTATACGCAGAAAGTATCCGACCTATCCGACACGATAAAGGAGCTTGGCGAAAGCATGACGGAAACGCTTGGCGGCTTCGGTTCTGAATCCAACTACAAATCGGCAGCAGAGGCGTTTGCAGAAGCATGGGTGGAAGCGTTTGACGAAGGCAGCGATGCTCTCGATGCGCTCAATGACAAGTTCAACGAGTATATCGAGAACCTTATCACTAAACAAGCGACACAGAGAGTTGTCGGCAGACTGATAGAGCCATTACTGAAGCAGATTGATGATGCAGTATCAGAAGGCAGTGAAGGCGGTAACAACGGCCTTGAACTCACAAAGAACGAGCTTGCTAATATTAAAGATCTCGGCAGTAAGACGATGCAGGAAGTCAATGACGCATTGACATCTCTGCTTGGCACTCTCCAATATACAAGCAATGGTAGCTCATCAATATCCAATCTACAACAAGGCATTCAATCGGTAACAGAGAGTACGGCGCAAGCGTTGGAATCGATACTCAACAGTGTACGCTATTACCTCGCTACCCAGCAGGCGGATGTAAGAATTATTCGTGACACGCTGATGGAACGCCTCGGCAGTTCCGTGGCAAGCGCATCGCAAGATAGTTCGACATCTCCAACTCTTGTTGAACTAAGGCTTCAGACAACGGTTCTCACGGAGATACGTGACACGCTTTCAAGCTGTGTCAAGAGTGGTCACAGATTAGGCAGAAGCGGTATAAAAGTGTTCATGGACTAAACACGATATAGCCCAAAACGATTGCGTGCGGATAAGATATTATTACCTATCCGCACGCAATTTATTTTTGGCCATGTCTTTATTTAGAGTTCCATTGACTCGCCGTTACATCTTTTCGTGTTATCTTGCTATTAGGGCTTGCATCTATGCGATTACCCTCGCCATACACCACCAAATCAGCCTTGCCTTGGCCACTTATGCTTATCTTGGTACCGCCACATACAAAGATTTGGCAAACCATGTATTCAGGGATGATAATCTTCAAGTCTTCGCAGCAAGCAATAAGTATAAGCGTTGATTTAGCTTCAATAACGCCATGTGCATCGATATACATCTCGCTCGTATAACCGCGTTGTTGGCACTGATACTTGCCGTTGGCGTATTCTCCAAACTCTTCAAGCAGATATTCCTTTGATAACCCCCATCCGAAAGCAATCGAATCTGCCATAAACTCAACGCCATTGGCATCAAGAGCCAGTTTTATGAGCTCTTCTTTGGTGTTACACGCGTCCCAACGCTTCTTGTACTCGTCGCATAAGCCGAGAAGCATGGAGTTACGCTTGAATTGTAAAATATTTTCCATAAATCAGAGATTTTGCAGCTCTTTCCCTATCTCCTTGTAGACTTCTTGGTAAAGTTTGTCATTTTCTATCAATTCATGACATCTCTTGACGTTGCGCATGACAGATGTAACCAACATACTACTACGCTGGGCTATGACAGAGTAAGAAAACCCAAATCTGTTGTGAAGAAGGTCGAAAATGAAGCTACGGGCAACGATGCGGGCAAAAGGAATATTCTTCTTGCCCTCATAGACTTCTTCGGATGTCACTACCTTTTCTTCTTCGTATCTCTCCGTTAACAGATTGCTTACAGAGCGACAGACGAGGTCTTCGACGTTCTGCATTATGCTATTATAGTCCATATTCTTGATATTTTTACATGCTGCTTGTGTCACGGCAGATAAGCCCGGCAGTATCGCACGGGTATTTATCATCCGGACATATCACGCCTTCGTCAATCATGCGTTCACGATAGGCATTGCTGATGAATGGTACGAGACGGTAAAGCCTTTCGCCATTACCAACATGCCGTATCGGCTTGAGATATTGCACGGGGCATTTGGTTTTTACGCCGTCCCATCTTATGCCGTTCTGGATAAACGGGATAAAGATGCCGTCACGCTTATTACCTTGCGCATCAGCCATCCTTACTATGCGATAATCCCGAAACCAGCCGAAAACCATCTTTACGTACCAGTTTGCGAGGTTCTTGCTTCCGCTCTGCTCCATAGGCTACGCCTTTGCTTTGTTATCACCCTGCTGAGATGCAAGAATACCTGCCGTTTCTTCTGCGAGGATAGCATTCCGGCCATGTTCAAAGTTCTTGGCCAAGTCGTCCTCCGTCTCGTCTTCGGTCTCTCTGTTGGCTATCTCATCCAGCTTTTCACTCTGTGCCTTCAGAAAATCGAGACGTTCACAAGCGAGCTTTGTCGCAGTATCCATATCCGTGAAAGCCGAGATGGGATATATCATATTGGCCACAGTCACAACGGTAGTAAACTCCAGCATTTCCTCGTTGGTTTTGTCTGTCTCCGGGAAGAGCTCATCTTCGTGTCCTTTAATGCCATTCTTCATCGCTACGAGGTTTTCGAGCCAGTCATAAAGCGATGCAGTTCTGCGCTCGTTGTCAATATCCATCACCCAACGCTTGCAGCGCACTTCGTAGCCGATATGCGTGTGATAGATAGCTTCATCCTTGAGCAGAACAACGAAGAAAGAGCCAAAATCGGTCACGCTTCTCACTTTCTTCTCGTCTACTCCGTCAATGACGTTCAACAGTCCCAAGCCGTTGTTTACTTTTTTCTTGCTTGCAATTCTTGCCATAGTCTAATAGTGTTTATGAGTTATTATTGTTTTTATTATTATCACGCAGCCTTCCGATATGCCATTTAGAACATACATCGCACAGATACGGTCGCCAACCGAGAGCTTTAAGCCGTGGGTTCTGATTAAGAAACCCCCAGGCGTCTTCATCGCTCTCATATGCCACCTTTGCCTTCCAACTATGAGAGCTCTTCTTTGTCCAGTGCCTTGGGTCGGGCTTGAATGGCGGCATCTTGTTATAATATCGGCTTTTATTCATGCCTTTTTCGCTCTTGTGCTCTGACGTTTTCTGCTCGTCGTAGTCTTGCGCCTTGTTGTGGCTTTTTTAGCATCCGTCTTGCGAGGCCTTCCTCGTTTCTTTCCCGATGCCGTGAGCGATGTTACCGTCTTTGGCTCTATATCTGCCTTTACGCTCTCCATAATGCCTTTCTGTGACTGGTTTTCGGGCAACTGAAGTGTCTCAACCTCTTCGGCATCTCCCGTCTCGTTCTCAAAGCTCTCGAAACCGCCATAGCTATTATCGTTACCTAACCCGGAAGCCCTGTTAAGCAACGTGCCGTCATGCTCACGCTTCCATCTTCGCTTCTGCATCTTTAGCTGCTCACGCTTATACTCCTCCGCATCTGCCTTAACCTGCTTATAGTCTATCTTAGGCGCATCGAACTCGCCAGCAGAGCTTAAAACCGGTTGAGACGCACTAAACTCTGCTTCATCAAGGGCTTCCATCTGTGCTCTTAGCATGTCAGCATCGCTTGTTACGTCGTTGCCGTAGTTATTAAGCCTGACATCTTTCTCTCTCTTAGCCTGCGCTTCTTTGCGCTTCTCAAAAGCCTCTCTGAAAGCCGCTATCTCGTCCTGCGAGTGGCCGTTGCGTATCATAGCAAACAAATCGGAACGGTATTTCTGCTCGTCCTCTTCTGTGATAGGCTCTAAATCATCATCTGCCGAGCTATTCATGGCATTAAGCATCAAATCCTCGTCAAGATTCTCCAGTTGCTTGGATATGCCATGCTCAAAAATGACTTTATCAAGCTGTTCCTCGCTCATTGTCGGGATATTGAAGAAATTCTTGTCGTCTTTGTCAAGCTCGTGCAGCAAAAACATCTTCTTATCTTCATAGCTCCTGTCTTCAGGAATAAATCTCCTCTCGTCAAAGTACAGATAGGGATGAATGCTTTTTATAGAGAAGATAACACTTGAATGCCCAAAATCACGCACAAGCTCCATTAGACCGCTTGGCTTGCGGTCATAAAGGCAGTAATTCTCCTCTAAATTGCGCTTCTGAACAAGAACAATGGCCTTTAGCCAAAACTCACGGGAATTGGCCGTGTATTGCTTGGGCAGCGAGCTTAACCCCACTGCGTGCAATGCCTTTCTTAACGATTCTTCTTTTATATTCATCTATAACCATTTAATCACCGGGTCGCCCTTAAAGCCCTTGACCCACACGAACCAAGCGTAGCATACCGCACTATTGACTTTATATTGCTCAAAATCGCCATTCCTCGCACAGTTCTGGCGCTTAGAGAAGACATAAACCGTCTTTGGCGGCATCTTGTCAAACATCTCGCGTCTTGTCAAGCCTTCGAGGAACTGCAGCTTCAGGAACATCGCAACCTTAGAGCCATCGTTAACGACACTCAGCGATTTCTCGACAAACTCCTTGGCATATTTATACGGCGGGTTAGTGATAATATCACCATCCCAAGAGTAATCATCGCCCAATGACAAGAAATCCAATACCTCATTGCCCATTCTGTCAACAATATCACTCTCGCGCACCTGCTTGCTATACTTCCAGTGCATCATCTTAGACAGATGCCCTTCACCACATGCAGGCTCCCATATCTTGTCAGCGAAGCTCTCTTTCGAGAACAACGCATCTATCGTTATAGGGTCAGTGGCATAATAATCACGCTTTGCACGCGGCTTGTCAGAATGCCCGTAAGCACCGATAGATGTAAAGTTCAGCCTGCCGTTGCCCGACCAGTCTTGCTGTGTAGTGCTAATCTTTGCCATATATCGTCTAATATCCTCCGTTAGAAAGCCATGTCTCGATAGTCGTATCATCCATAGCAAACGACTTGCCAAAGATGTTCTTGAGGGTTATCTCGCACGCCAAATACGGGAAATTCTTAATGACATCACTCTTGGGCTCTGTCGCACTCTTCACATAGAACAACACCTTGCGCCGACGATAGTCGTCATGCCACAGCAAGAAACATCCTTCTATCTTGTCATAGAAAGAATGCCACGTGCTCTCCATGTTGCTTATCAAATCAGCAGTAGATGCAGAGCCGGATAACGAAACATCAGGAGATGCACCGAACACGTACAACGACAAGACACTGCTCGTCTGCGATTCATAAGCCTCAGAGGATAACCAAACCCTCGCACTGCCACTCTCCGGATAAGTCTCCTCGTATAATCCCGACTGCTCACCACGTGAATTAAGACCCGTGAGAGACTTGTAACAGATGTGCCCAAAATCGTCCTCTAACGACAAATCCTTGCCGTCAATATCAACAGACTTGCCATCTTCAACCCTGTAACGCCTGATATAAAACTTCTTGTCTGACATAAATTAGCCATATAGTAAACACCCCAAAGTTAGTAAATTTCTGAACACAACCCAAACAAAAAGCACAAAATCTTACCACTTAAACCTCTGTTTTGTAATCTCTGAAATAGC
>CAVJCD010000033.1:0-2182 GCA_963648005.1 Tannerellaceae bacterium
GGAGTCATCTTTGTGCTTATTGGTGTGCAATACGCATATTATCGCCACATCATTCTCTGCCGAAATCCTCATCAGGGAGTTAATAATTTGGCTTGACTGCTTCACATCGTTGAAATCCTCCAACAAATCGGCTACTCCGTCTATTACCGCTACTGTAGGATCTTTTTCTTTTATTCTCCTTTCAATGATAGGCAACCGTTCAGAAATTGCAGCAGAGCGTAAAGAATAGGCTTTAAAGCGTTCGTTGTTCTGTTCTGTGCTCCACGTCATCAGGTAATAAACGCGCTTTACAAGTGCTGCCGTGCTCCTCTCGTTTTGCTCTGTATCGAAATACAACACCTTCGCATCGTCTTCAACGGCTTCAAATTGGAAATCCGTGCAGCCCAAAACACTTGCAGATAAAACAGTACAAAGAAAACTCTTGCCGTTCTTACTCTTCGCCTTTACCGCCTGAATGTCGCCCCTTGGCAGAGTCCCCACACCATTCAGGCGAACTGTAAAACGTGGCTCGGGGTAATCCCGAGTTATGTCTATTTCATAGGGGTCGTCCATTTCATAAGCATCAACGATTTTACACAAGCCCCAATGTTTTGCGGCTGTATCGTCAAACGGCTTTCTTGCTTCCGTGACGGTGGTTTGCACCTCTGTGGGCAAATCGTCCATCAGGTCGTAAAACTTGTATTGCTTCATCCTTTACCCTCCAATAGCTTCTCAATATCCGATAGCTTGTAATAGACCGAATTGCCCACCTTTGACGGCACTAAATACTTTGTTTTCTTCCATCGCCACAAAGTGTTCTCCGATACATTCAACCTCTTGGCGGTCTCCTTTTGGGTTAGATAGCTTTCAGGGGTCTTCTGTTTGCTACCTACATTGATAGCCTCATCAATCAGGTTTAAAGCAAACTCTTTCAAATCTGCGGGTGTTACTGTTATTGAAACATTCGCACCTCTTTCAATTAAAGCTTCAATTCGCATAATAAATGGTTTTTTATTATTGCGGCTCTCGGTGTCTGTTTGGGATTCTCCCCACCTATTCCGTTTCAAGAATGGCAAAGACGCAAACAGAGGCGACCCTTGCCAAAACTTGACGGGACAAAACTAAAGTGAATGTTAGAGGGTAAAAAGTCGGGGGGAATTGGGGGAATTTTTTGGGAATTTTTGGGGAAAACGGCAACGGAAAATAAAAGGCAAACAAAAAAAGAGGGGCTTTCGCCCCTCCCTCCTTAATGTTTCTTTATAGCCTCATAATTCCAACCTTTTTCGCCCTTTCGCTCAGGTAATAGAATGTTTCTTTATAGCCTCATAATTCCAACCTTTTTCGCCCTTTCGCTCAGGTACTAGTTCTGCGCAAACGTTAAAGAATTCTTTAAGACTAACACTTGACGATGCAAAGGTTTTTGCATGGAAACGCCTAAGTTCTTTTCCTTTCATGGTCTTCAACGATTCTAAGAAAGTATCCATATCTTCTATGTACCTGCCATATTTCTGGCGAAATTTCGCCTCTGCGTCTGTATTAGGCTGTAGTCTTAAATGCAAACCCGAATCGGAAAATCCATCATAAACTAAGGTGCGTAATTTTTGCCACTTGTTAAATGCCTCTTCCCTATCGTACCCTTTGCCCCAACGAAGCTTAGCGTTTTGTTCTTGCGTGAGAAGGTGTTCCACCAACTCACTTGCAGCAGTTTCAATTTTGCCACTGCTATTAGTCAAAACAGAGTGGATAAGGCTTTCTGCCCATGCCGTTAGTACTCGGTCGCTCGGGTCGAAAACCACGGTGCACATATAGCAATCACTTTCCTCAGTCTGTCGCGGCTTCGGTGGGTTTAAGGTGTTCTCTATGCAAACCATTTGTTCGTGAACATCAGGTATACAAGTGACCATTTCGATAAGCAAAGCCTCAGTTTTTGGATCGTCTTCCTCCGTAACCCTGATTTGCCGATTTTGCGCCTCTGTAAACGCTGAGCGTATACGGCTTATCATACCCTCTTGTTGGCGATCATCTTTCATTTCTGCTGTGTCTGTCATAAATCCCTCTTTTATCCTAATTGGTTAATTACATCTAACAATGTGGAATCCTCAATTTTACGGTATCGTGAAAACGCTTTAGATCCTTCAACGTGTCCGCTCATCTTGCCGATTATATTCGGGTCGCTCACCTTAAAGTAAGCATTACCCACAAA
>CAVJCD010000033.1:2192-16005 GCA_963648005.1 Tannerellaceae bacterium
CATTACGAGTTATCCCCACTTTTGTAAATACCTCCTTAATGGCTTCATTGTATTTCTGAGGGGTAATGAATGGAAACAAACGGTTGTCGGGAACACGCTCTTTATATTTGTCAATCAGTTCAACGGCTTTCGGGTGTAGTGGGACACGCGCTTGCAAAGTTTGTTCGCCCTCGTCTTTTGTTTTGTGTGGAGCGTAAACCAACACGTTATTTATTATGTTATCCCTTGTTAGTCGGATAAGGTCACCTACACGGCAACCGACAAAGCATTGAAACACGAAAATGTCTCTTTGTACCTCCAAATTTTTAGACCCTGAGAAATCGAAATCTGCAATAGCGTTTCTTTCCTCTATGGTGATATAATAGGGAGTGCCAAACTTTTCACTTCCTATCTTTACTCCGTCAAATGGTCTATTCTTCGTTTTGTCTGTTTCATAAAACCACACAAAGAGCGCCTTTAATTCCTTGGCGAGTTTAATAAGTGTGTTGTCACCTCTAACCACTAATTTGCATTGCCCTTTCTTCACGCCAATAGGATAGTTTTTAAGCAACTTCGCAAAGATTTTGGGATATTCCTCAGACAAACTTTTTTCGTTCCTCAGATAGTCTAAAAAATCCTCTATATCGGGACGTGTCACTTTATCCACATCGAATGTAAAACTTTTATCCTCTGTGGTTCTCCTGAATCCTTCATAACGCGCCACATCACGCGCAAGTACCCTAATGGCTTTTATGTGGTTTATTGAAAAATCTTTCTTTGTCAAATACTCCTCAGCCAATTCGTAAAAGGTCTTTTTATCCTCAACTTTTGGAGCGTACTTTTCAGGGTGGGTAAATCTGTCCACCACAGCCTTAAACCAAACAGAGGTGATTTGTTCTTTCGGGGTTTCCGACACTTTGCCCATAATAAAAGCGCAAAGGTCATTCATCTTCTTTAATTGGTCTTCGTGGTATGGCACATCATTGCCGACCTTGCGCCTATTAACCACAATCTCCCCATTACGAAAATTATCAGGGGTGACAAAGATACCTGACTTTGACCGTACAAAGTAATCATTGCCGTTTTTCAGGGTAATTAATACCTCCGCCAAATTCGTGTCGGGTTGCGCCTTGGCGGATAAACGTTTGTAAATTGTTGCCATTGCTTAGTATTTTTAATTGAACATTGCAAAGGTAGGGCTTTACACTTGGCGACAAAAAAATTGCTACTGTTTTTGCTACTGTTTTTGCTACTGTTTGTCGTGATAAGGCGTAAACGAATAAAAACACATGAGGCTGTTATGACTTTGGTATGTGTTGATTTTCTAGCTGTTACGTTTTTATATTTTCTCCATCGTCTTTTATGGGTTTATATGGATTGTATTCCCGGCGAGACTACACCGGAGGATTTTTATTGGAGAGTCGAAAGAATGGCATAAGTATTCTGTTCTTCCGACTCTCTGATTTTGTTTTTGGGAGTTCTTTGAATGAATTTTGATTTTTCTCAGATGGTGTTTGTCTTGTATCGGTTGAGGGCGGCTTGAAGCCAGTCGCATATTTCATTCGAGAGAGATTCCGGGTAGATAACCTGCAGCCATTGCCCACGTGAGAGCATGTAGGCTTTGAAATCATCCGTGGGCTTCATCCGATATTCGTAATCCGTATACACATCTGTACCTCCCAACTCTTTTTGGGATTGGTGGAGGGGGAGGTCTCGCAAATTATATTGTTCTTTTCCGTAGGCTCGGAGGATAATGCGTTCCGGCCGGGTACCGTCGCCAATAACAACCCCGAAACTATCGCTGAAGAAGGTCGAGGCATCGAAATTTTTATCTATCTCGAATTTCTCCTTGAGTGTTTCGATGTTTTCCATGCGGTCGAAGGAGAGTATGCCGAAGTTGCCACGGTTGTATTTGACAAGAAGATACCACCTCCGATGGAAAAGCTTTATGCAATATGGGGCGACGGTGTACGACTTTGTTTCCTCCGATTGATAGCGGCGATAGTGCACCGACAACAGGCGGCTTTGCTTCATCGCATTGATGGCCCTATGCAGAAGCTCTCCGTCGGAAGGAATATTCTCCAGCAGGATGCGCTCTTGCAAGGATAGGCTTTCTGAGATGAGGTTGTTCACACTCAGGGTTGTCAGCATCCAGTTCTGCACGCTGTCTTCATTCAGGACATAGTCATTGCCGATGAAGTATCTGTATCCGTCTTTCCTGTCGCAATCAATAAAGATACCGAAGATGTCTTGAATGGCATCCTTATGCCGGTTGAAGGTGGTTCGGGCAAAAGGGATGCCTTCGCTCATGTCTGTATCAATCCATTTCTCATTGATTTTGGAAAGAGAAATCCTCCCGGCTCTGCGAATCGTATTTACGAGCCAGATATATTCCTTAAACAATGTCGGTATCTTCATGTCCTGATGTGCTTTTGGGGTTTGGATACACAAAAATATGGACAAACCACCTAAAGTCCAACATCCTGGGGTTTGCAGCGTTTGATTTTGATGGTTACATGAATCTGTTGTTCGGGGTGGACATCGGCGTTGATTCTGTTGATACGGCACTCAAAGATGTCGTTCCACCCCATTTCTAAAAGAGTTGCAATTATTTCGTTCTCGTCTCTTGGGATGTAGCCGAGGCAGAAGGCTTCGTTTGCTTCCGGGTCATCGAACATAATGGCCACGGCGTTGGTGTCGAAACGATTGTTCGTATCGCGTTCCAATCTAAGAATTGTGCCGACTTTAAGTTTGTCCCATACTTCATCTGCTTCATGATACATGCGGCCGGCAACATGGCAATCCGTAAAATACTTTTTCTTTGTTTCCATAATCTTGAGCTTTGATGGTTAGTATTATAATGTTTCAACCACAAAGTTGCGGGGAGGATGTCCCAAAATGCGGTACATGATGAAACAAATTTCAAACGGACTTGAAAAACGAGACATATATTATATGTTTTGGGCAAAAGACATATATGTTTTGGTGAAAAGATATATATGTCCCCCCAAAACGGATGTTGATAGTTTCGCCCGAAGCTAATGATAGAATTGGGCAGACCTATCAGTGGAAAATCTCACGAGGTTCGAACCTTTGGACGAAAAGGTTCGAACCTCCGGAAAATCGGAGTACCGATACTTTTGCTCAAAAGTACCGATACTTTTCGTTCTCTCGGTAAGGCCGTTCTCTCGGTAAGGCGGGTTTTCCCCAACTTGATATCAAGTTTGCCCAAATGTGATATCACATTTGCTCAAAAGGGATATCCCTTTCAATTTTTGCCTCTTCACGGACGGACGTCGAGTTATCCGATTTTGCGGTATTCTCCGGGCGTTTTGCCGGTATGGCGCTTGAAGAATCTTGAGAAATGTTGCGGATAGTCGAACCCAAGGCGGTTGCTGACCTGATTGATGGAGAGAGTGCTGTCGTTGAGCAGTTCTTTGGATGCTGCAATGATGTGCCCGCTAATAAAATCGCGTGCGTTTTGTCCGGTCTCGGCCTTTACCAGTTCCCCGAAGTAGCCCGTTGAAAGGCAACATTTGTCGGCGAAATACGACACCGAGGGGAGGCCTTGTTCTGAGGCGTTATTGCGGAGATACTCATAGAGAAGGCTCTCGAACTTCTGAACAACGCTATGGTTTATCTCTTCACGGGTAATGAACTGCCGGTCGTAGAAGCGGAGGCAGTAGTTGAGCAGAAGCTCGATATTGCTCACGATAAGTTCCTTCGTATGCTTGTCGATGGCATGGAAGAGCTCCTGTCGTATCATTTCCACCACATTTCGGAAAATGTCGACCTCTTGAGAGGAGAGGTGGAGCGCCTCCGAACTGGTGTAGGAGAAGAAGCCATAACGCAGCATCTGTTTTGCGAGGGATGTCCTTGCCAGGAAATCCGGGTGAAACACTACGGCAGTCCATTTTGGCGACATCTCTTTGGATGGAAGAACCTGCAGGGATTGTCCGGGAGCAAAAGATGTTACGGTCATCTCGTCGTAGTCGTATTCTGTCCTCCCGTAAGAGATGTGGCAGCCCCTGGTCTCTTTCAGATAAATCATATAGAGACCAACATGCAACATGTACTCATCTCTTTTGAGGGTTGTCTTGGTTTGGCGGGCAACGCTCACCAGCGGATGCAACGTTTCGAAGCCGTGAAAATCATTGAATTGTTGAACTGTGTCGAATCGAACTTCTTTCATAGAACACCTATATTGTTTTTCATGTGCAAATGTAACTACTAATTAGTGGTCATCATTGTACCCGCATTCCTTATGGGTTTACCCGTATTGCTGATATTGGGTCTCTAATCCGTTAGCTCCTTCTCGTCCACCGAGCCCCATTTGCTTCCGTCTATGATGCTCATGTTGAAGGTCCCTTCCGATTGGGCAGGC
This sequence comes from Tannerellaceae bacterium, assembly GCA_963648005.1. GTDB lineage: Bacteria > Bacteroidota > Bacteroidia > Bacteroidales > Tannerellaceae > Parabacteroides. Next base: position 6,556 of record CAVJCD010000033.1, read on the forward strand.
GAATACAACTCGCCGGTATAGCGGATGATTTTGTTGGTAAGGGGAGCTACGTCACTGACGGTCCAGGCGCGTATCGTGTCGCCGTCGGCTCCGATGGAGGCAATGTTGACAGACAGCGCTTCATTGCTTTCTGGCACGAAGGTGTAGAATGAATGTGTGTATTCCGTTTTCCCGATATCTTCTGTTGTAAATTCATCGGAGAACACTTGTGTCTCAGCAGAGGCAATGCCTTTTCCGGTGAATACATTCAGTTTGTTTGCTTGATTCTTTACTGAGATATCGAACCTCTTTACCTCGTTAGGCACAACATCAGATGCCCGAAATTCCACCCGGCAGACAATTCTTTCCAATGTGATATCCTCAGTCCTGTCTTGGGCTTTCTTATCAATAATTAGGTCTATTGCCTCATAGAAGGTGTCAGACACTTTGTCGAACGAGAAGATGTTGTCGGCAAATTGCGTTGTCGTAGTACTATGTGCCAAGAAGCGCAAAAGATAGTTGCCCTTAGGTAGTGTGTCGTATACAATACCGAAATCCTCATCGTTAGTCCGGTAGGTCCGGTGTTTCAGTGGCTTTGAAGTATCGTTTTCGTCGTACACCAAATACTCTATGGCGGAACAAATGTCGCCCAGTTCCGTTGTTGTGTTGTCTTGGGGCGAGGCGGTAGGTTCGGGTACGTCTACCGAAGGCATGCTTTTGGTAGAAGAAGGGAATGGGAGAACGTCTCTTTGAAGCCCGATGTTGAATTGTACGGGGAACAATTCCGAAGGTTCGATCTTTTCCGATGCCGGGTCGCTACAAGCTATGAAGCAAGCCAAGCAGACTAATGAGTGGATGGTTTGTTTAATCATAGTGAAATATGTTAGAGGTGTGACTACCGGTACAAATAAAGGACTTATTTGGGGATTTGAAAAATATTAAGAGGAAAATCTGACGTCGCTCCATGAAAGTTTCGTTACATTTGTGGAACAGTTTAAGAATACTAACCTTGAAAATTAGAAAAGCATGGCACGTCCAGTAACATTATGTACCCTTCAGTGGGGTGATTTGTCCTTAGAGACAGTTTGTGAGAAAGCAAAAGCGTTTGGATACGACGGATTGGAATTGGGTATCCCTAACCATCTTGATGTAACGCGTACAGACCAGGCCTATTATGATGGCATCAAAGAATTGTTGGCGCGGTATGACATGAAACTCTATTGCATATCCGTTCATCTCATCAGTCAGGCAATATGCGATAATATCGACCGCCGTCATAAGGCAGTGTTGCCCGCTTCGGTGTGGGGCGATGGGGAACCCGAAGGTGTGCGCCAGCGTGCAGCCGAGTATGTTATACGTGTTGCTCATGCAGCCAAGGCATTGGGTATAGATACTGTTGTAGGCTTTACCGGTAGCCCCATATGGCAGTGGCTCTACTCGTTCCCTCCTGTAACAGATGAAATGATTGAAGAAGGTTATGCTGATTTTGCCCGTCGTTTCACTCCGATTCTCGACGAGTACAAGAAATTGGGCGTTCGCTTCGCTCTGGAGGTTCATCCTACGGAAATTGCTTTTGATACATATTCTGCCCAGAAGGCACTTAATGCATTGCATAACCATCCGTCATTTGGCTTCAACTACGACCCGAGCCACTTGGGCTATCAGGGAGTGGATTATGTTGACTTCATACATCAGTTCTCCGACCGTATTTTCCATGTACATATGAAGGATGTATATTGGAGTGATGCTCCGAAACAAATCGGTGTGTTCGGTGGACACTCCACGTTTGGCGACTCTCGCAGGTATTGGAACTTCCGCAGTGTGGGCCGTGGTAAGATTAACTTCGAAGAGATTATCCGTGCCTTGAACGATATCAAGTACGAAGGTCCGTTGTCGGTTGAGTGGGAAGATAGCGCCATGGACCGCGAGCATGGAGCACGCGAATCGTGTGCCTTTGTTAAGAGGATGGATTTTAGACCTTCGGGGCATGCATTCGACGCTTGTTTCGATAAGAATTGAACGAGCTGCCATATAAATGCTTAATTTTGCGGCCTATTAAGAAAAGAAGAAAAAATAGAGTATGAAGAAGATTAGAGCCGCCATCGTTGGATATGGCAATATAGGACGGTATGTGTTGGAGGCCTTGGAGGCTGCTCCCGATTTTGAAATAGCCGGTGTGGTACGTCGTAATCCCGGTAATGTGCCACGAGAACTGGAGACATATATCGTAACAGATAGCATTACCAAACTTAATAGCGTAGACGTTGCCGTTTTGGCAACGCCTACGCGTTGTGTTGAGGCTTTTGCGAAGGAAGTTCTTTCGCTTGGCATCAATACGGTAGATAGCTTCGATATACATGGAAACATCGTGGACTTGCGTGGAGAGCTGGATAAGGTAGCCAAGGCCAATAATGCTGTATCCGTTATCTCTGCAGGATGGGACCCGGGGAGCGACTCGGTGGTCCGCGCACTGCTGGAAGCAATGATTCCCAAGGGTATCACCTATACCAACTTTGGCCCGGGTATGAGTATGGGACATACTGTTGCCGTGAAAGCTGTTGAAGGCGTGAAGGCAGCTTTGTCAATGACTATTCCGTTGGGCACGGGCGTTCATCGCCGTATGGTATATATTGAAGTGAAAGACGGCTATGATTTTAAGCAAGTGGCTGCGGCTATCAAGGCAGACGATTATTTTGCACACGATGAAACGCATGTGATGCAGGTGGAGTGTGTAGACAATCTGCTGGACATGGGGCATGGTGTAAACTTGGTGCGCAAGGGTGTATCGGGTAAGACCCAAAACCAGTTGGTCGAATTTGATATGAAGATTAACAATCCGGCCCTTACGGCACAAATCTTGGTGGCTGTTGCCCGCGCAAGCTTGAAACAGAAGCCGGGAGCGTATACCATGATTGAATTGCCGGTGATTGATATGATTTACGGCGAGAGGGAAGACATCATTAGGCGACTTGTTTAGAACTATAACTGCCAATAGATATAATATGTTAGACTTTATTACCTGGACAGCCGACCCTGCCATCTTCACCATTGGTCAGCGAGAGATACGTTGGTATGGACTTGCTTTTGCCATTGGTTTTTGGATTGGCTACATGATAGTGGACCGGATGTGGAAAAACGAGAAACTCCCACCTGCGTGGATTGACTCGTTGCTTATATATACAATGGTGGGGACGGTGGTTGGTGCCCGCCTTGGACATTGCCTGTTCTACGACCCCGGATACTATTTGGCAAACCCTGTGGAGATATTCAAGATTTGGGAAGGCGGATTGGCAAGTCATGGAGGTACGTTGGGTATTGTGATTGCCATTTACATCTATTCCCGACGGGTCTCGCATAAAAGTATGCTATGGACGTTCGACAAGTTGGTTGTCCCAACGGGGTTGGTGGCAGCGATGATTCGCTTGGGCAACTTGATGAACCATGAGATATATGGGCATCCAACCGATTTGCCCTGGGGCTTTCGTTTTATTGAGAACCTTCATGCATGGAAGGGGGGAGCGGAGCCGATATTCTCGATGCCGAGTCACCCTACGCAGTTGTATGAAGCGCTATGTTATCTGATTACTTTCGGAATATGCATGTGGATGTATTTCCGGAAACAATCCTGGAAGCGTGAAGGTCTCATTTTCGGGGTGTTCATGATTTTGGTGTTTGGGTCGCGTTTCTTCATTGAACTACTGAAAAACAATCAGGAGGCGTTTGAGGATAATATGGTGTTGAATATGGGGCAACTGCTCAGCATACCGTTCGTGGTGGCAGGTATATGGTGTGTTTGGAGGGCTATTGTGCGGAAGCCGGGCAGCCCGGAAGAAACAAAGAAGTAGATTGAAAAAACAGAAATATTATGAGATTGATTATTGAGCCCGATTACGAGCAACTTTCGAAATGGGCAGCCGGTTATGTGGCTGCGAAGATAAAAAAAGCGAACCCTACAGCCGAGAAACCTTTCGTTTTGGGACTGCCCACAGGGTCGTCGCCATTGGGGATGTATAAGAACCTCATAGAGCTGAACAAGCAGGGGGTAATATCTTTCCGCCATGTTATCACGTTTAATATGGACGAATATGTCGGACTCCCGAAAGAACATCCGGAAAGCTATCATTCGTTTATGTGGAACAACTTCTTCAGCCATATAGACATTTGTCCGGAGAATGTGAATATCCTAAATGGCAATGCACCCGACTTGGAGAAAGAATGTGCGGATTATGAGGCACGGATGAAGGCTGCGGGTGGCGTGGATTTGTTCTTGGGCGGCATAGGTCCCGACGGGCATATAGCGTTTAATGAACCGGGTTCGTCGCTTTCGTCGCGTACTCGTGTGAAGACTCTTACAACCGATACAATCATTGCCAACTCCCGTTTCTTTGAAGGCGATGTAAACAAAGTGCCGAAGACTGCGGTTACGGTGGGTGTCGGTACGGTGTTGGATGCAAAAGAGGTGCTTATCATGGTGAATGGACATAACAAGGCGCGAGCTTTGCAGCAAGCCGTTGAGGGTGCGGTAAACCAGATGTGGACAATCACTGCATTGCAGATGCATCCGAAGGGAATTATCGTTGCCGACGAGGCTGCTTGTGCAGAGATGAAAGTTGGCACATACAACTATTTCAAGGATATCGAGAAAGACAATCTTTGTCCTTGCAGCTTGTTAAAGTAAGAATCTGAAGCGATTTATCTATGAGACATTTTTTCATAACGGTTTTGTTGGTCGCTTTGTCCCTTCAGAGGGGCTGGGGGCAGGGGCAGATTCTTCCCGTTCCATCCGAGCGGCCCAGCGCGGCGCAGCAGAAGCAAATAGCCCGCAAGTATGGTATGTTCATCCATTTTGGAATTAATACGTTTCAGGACCAGGAGTGGACAGACGGTTCGTGTCCGGCATCTTCTTACAGACCGACCACCATTGATACGGACCAATGGATTAAGACAGCCAAGAAAGCCGGAATGAAATATGTTATTCTCACGGCGAAGCATCATGAGGGCTTCTGTCTTTGGGACAGCAAGTATACCGAATATGATGTGGCGAGTTCGGGTAATACAACGAACGTGATTGAGTCGATAGCCAAGTCGTGTAAGAAATATGGTATAGGCTTGGGGCTGTATTATTCTTTGTGGGACCGCAAGGTGAACGCAGACGTGAAAGATGTCTCGAAGGATGCCGCCTACAACGAATATCTGATTCATCAGTTGAACGAACTGATAGATATTGTGGAGTCATATACGGATATCGTGGAGTTTTGGTTCGATGGTGGATGGGAAAAGGAGAACTATCGTTGGCCGGTGAAGGAGATTTATCAGACAATCAAATCGCGGCAGCCGGATTGTCAGGTCGGCATAAACTGGACGATAGGTTTGCCCGAAAACGTTGATGCGCATCCTGTGGTGCCGAAGGACCAAAAGGAAGGTTATCCCATTCGTTATTTCCCGAGTGATTTCCGATTGGGCGACCCGTATCTGCCGATGGATGACGACCCGAAAATCTTCACGCATGATGGCAAGAGGTATTACATGCCATGGGAGTCGACCGTATGCTTGAGCGGACGTTGGTTCTATAATACGACGGACAAAACGTATAAGTCGGTTGATGAGTTGGCAACACTCTACCGGCAGTGTACGAAGAACGACAACATTCTTATATTGAATTGTCCGCCCGCCCGTGACGGGAAATTGCGAGGGGAGGATGTTCGTTTACTAAAGGAATTGCGAAAGAAAATCCTGTAATTATAAGGAAGCAGTCTTAGCCTATGGCGAGACTGCTTTTTTTATTATCGGCGTGTGGATACGTTGATTATTTGCGTATGTTTGCACCCGATTTTTTAAAAAGAGAGAGAAAGTATGCAGAAAAATCTTGTGATAGTGGAGTCTCCGGCCAAGGCGAAAACCATCGAGAAGTTTCTCGGGAAAGACTATAAGGTATTGTCGAGTTATGGGCATATCCGCGATTTGAAGACAAAGGAATTCAGTATAGATGTTGAGCATGATTATGCTCCGCAGTACGTTGTCCCGGCGGATAAGAAGAAGTTGGTTTCCGAGTTGAAGGCAGAAGCCAAGGGCGCCCGGCAGGTATGGCTCGCATCCGATGAATACCGTGAGGGGGAGGCCATATCGTGGCATTTGTATGAGGTGCTGGGGTTGAAGCCGGAGAATACCAAGCGTATTGTTTTCCACGAAATCACCAAGAATGCCATTCTGCATGCAATAGAAACGCCGCGCAACATCGACATAAACTTAGTGAATGCCCAGCAGGCCCGCCGTGTGTTGGACCGTATTGTGGGTTTCGAGTTGTCTCCAATCCTATGGAGAAAGGTGAAGCCGGCATTGTCTGCCGGTCGTGTGCAGTCGGTTGCCGTCCGCTTGATTGTTGAGCGCGAAAGAGAGATAAACGCTTTCGTGTCGGAGTCGGCATACAGGGTGATTGCCGAATTTGTTCTGCCCGACGGGGAAACCGTTTTGAAAGCCGAGCTGAACAAACGCTTGAAGGATAAGGCTGAGGTTACAGCGTTTTTGGAATCATGCAAGGGGGCCGTGTTCACAATAGAAGACATTGCGAAGAAGCCGGTAAAGAAATCGCCGGCGCCTCCATTTACCACCTCCACCTTGCAGCAGGAGGCAGCCCGTAAGTTGGGCTATTCCGTGTCGCAGACAATGAGGATTGCGCAGCACCTCTACGAATCGGGATTGATTACCTACATGCGTACCGACTCTGTGAACTTGAGTGGCTTGGCTCTTAACACCGCCAAGGACACCATTGTGGAGACGTATGGCGAGAAATATCATAAGCTGCGTCAGTATCATACGAAAACAAAGGGGGCACAGGAGGCGCACGAGGCCATCCGTCCGACCTATATGAGCAATGCGGAGATTAGCGGCTCGGCGCAGGAGAAGAAACTCTATGAGTTGATTCGCAAGCGTGCTCTTGCCTCGCAGATGGCAGATGCCCAACTGGAGCGTACAACCATCTCGATAGCCATCGAAGGCAAGAAGGAGAAGTTCGTGGCAACGGGTGAGGTCATCACCTTCGACGGCTTCCTTCAGGTCTATCGCGAGAGCTATGACGACGATAACGAGAATGAGCAGGAGAACGGACTGTTGCCGCCGGTGGAGCTCAATGAGGCATTGACCTTGGGCAGTGTCGTGGCAACGGAGCGTTTCACTCAGCGGCCGCCGCGTTATACGGAAGCAAGTTTGGTGCGTCGCATGGAGGAATTGGGCATTGGCCGTCCGTCAACGTATGCCCCGACAATTCAGACCATACAGAGCCGCGAGTATGTGGAGAAGGGCGACAAGGAGGGGACGGAGCGTACCTACAGCGTTGTCTCCTTGAAGAAGGGCAAGATACAGCAAACCGAGAAGGAAGAGATGGTTGGGGCAGACCATAATAAATTGATGCCAACAGATATCGGCATGGTGGTGAACGACTTTTTGATGGAGTATTTTCCGGCGGTGATGGACTATAACTTTACCGCCAGTGTGGAGAAGGAGTTTGATGCCGTGGCTGCGGGCGAGATGGTTTGGACAAAAGCCATTGATAAGTTCTATAAGGTGTTTCATCCGATAGTGGAGGAGACGGAAGCCATGAAGACCACGCATAAGGTGGGAGAACGTGAGCTGGGCATTGACCCCAAGAGCGGCAACCCAGTGTTCGTGAAGATTGGTCGCTATGGTCCTATCGCGCAGATTGGTCTCGCTCATCCGGATGACAAGGATGCTCCCAAACCGCAGTTTGCCTCGCTTATGAAGGAGCAGTCGATAGAGACGATTACCCTGGAGGAGGCTCTCAAGTTGTTTGAGTTGCCCCGCAAGGTAGGTGAGTACGAAGGCAAAGAGATGGTGGCAGCCATTGGACGCTTCGGCCCATTTATCCGCCACGACGGCAAGTTCGTTTCCATCCCCAAAGACCTTAACCCCCGCACCATAACAGCTGAGGAAGCCATCGAGTTGATTAATGCCAAACGTCAGAAAGACGAGCAACGTTTCCTCAAGAAGTTCGACGAAGAGCCGGCGCTGGAGGTTTTGAACGGCCGTTTCGGACCTTATATCGTCTACAAAAAGAGCAATTACAAAATCCCGAAGACTGTTACCCATCCGGAGGCACTTACCCTTGAGGAGTGCAAGAAGATTATCGCCGACGCAGCCCAAAAGCCTGCAACCTCGAGGCGGCGGGTAGCAAAGAAGAAGGCTTAAATCCACAAAGAATCATTCAAGATACGCCCGGCATAAGCATAGTGTGACGGGGGAAGAAACCCTTGCACCCGAAATCTTGCCTTATGCAAATGGGGTAATAAGCCGGAGCGTGGCGCAGCAGCCTTATGCAGCACGTGAAATATGTCAGAGCGTGGCGCAGCAGCCTTATGCAGCACGTGAAATATGTCAGAGCGTGGCGCAGCAGCCTTATGCAGCACGTGAAATATGTCAGAGCGTGGCGCAGCAGCCTTATGCAGCACGTGAAATATGTCAGAGCGTGGCGCAGCAGCCTTATGCAGCACGTGAAATATGTCAGAGCGTGGCGCAGCAGCCTTATGCAGCACGTGCAATAAGCCGGAGCGTGGCGCGACAGCCTCATGCAGCATGTGCAATATGTCAGAGCGTGGCGCGGCAGCCTCATGCAGCATGTGCAATATGTTAGAGCGTGGCGCGGCAACTTCATGCACGTCGTGCATGAGGGTATTTCTTCAAAGAAACAGCTTCCTGCAGGTCGTGAAAGGGCTGTCGACTTGGTTACATTCTTTCCGGCACCTCGATACCAAGCAGTGACATGCCGGATTTTACCACTTTCGCCACGTTGGCAGAGAGGACGAGGCGCAGCTGTTTTGCCCCGGCGTTCTCCTCGCGCAGGATGCTGAAGTCGTGATAGAACTGGTTGTATTCCTTAACCAGGTCGTAGACATAGTTGGCGATGCGCGCCGGGCTGTATTCCTCTCCGGCTTCTTTTACCACCGTGCTGTAGTCGGCAACCATCTGAATCAAGCCCTCCTCTTTCTCGGAGATAGGTATGTCGGTAGGCAGTTGCTCTGGGAGCTCAATCCCTTGCTCGGCAGCCTTACGCAATACGGAGCGGATGCGTGCGTAGGTATATTGGATAAACGACCCCGTATTGCCGTTGAAGTCGATAGACTCCTTGGGGTTAAATGTCATGTTCTTGCGCGGGTCCACTTTCAAGATGAAGTATTTCAGCGAGCCCAAGCCCACGATGCGGGCAATGTCGGCAGCTTCTTCCTCGCTCATCTCGTCCAGCTTACCCAGCTCCTGTGATATCTCGCGGGCGGTACGTATCATCTCTTCCATCAAGTCGTCGGCATCCACAACAGTGCCTTCGCGGCTCTTCATCTTCCCTTCGGGCAGTTCCACCATCCCGTAGGAGAAGTGCACGAGGTCCTTGCCGAACTCAAAGCCCAGCCTATCGAGCAGGATGGAGAGCACCTGGAAGTGGTAGTTTTGCTCATTTCCCACCAC
>CAVJCD010000034.1:0-15229 GCA_963648005.1 Tannerellaceae bacterium
ATGTTGTAAAGGGAACAGAGAACATCGTTGCTCTTTGCGATGTAGACTGGAAGTACGCCAAGGGAACATTCGACGAGCATCCAAATGCAAAGAAGTATAAGGATTATCGTAAGATGTACGACGAGATGGGTAAATCTATCGATGCTGTTATCATTGCAACAGCCGACCATACTCACGCAATGATTACTGCTGACGCAATGACTTTGGGCAAGCATGTTTATTGCCAGAAGCCGTTGACACACTCTGTATACGAGTCTCGTCTGTTGACCAAGTTGGCCGCCAGCACAGGTGTTGCAACTCAGATGGGTAATCAGGGTTCTTCCATGGAAGGCACCGATTTGGTTTGCGAATGGATTTGGAATGGTGAGATTGGTGACATTACGAAAGTAGAATGCGCAACTGACCGTCCTATCTGGCCGCAGGGATTGAACACTCCGGAGAAGGCAGACAAGATTCCTTCTACATTGGATTGGGATTTGTTTACCGGTCCTGCTGAATTGAAGCCGTTCAACCACATCTATCATCCTTGGAACTGGCGTGGATGGTGGGCTTACGGTACAGGTGCTCTCGGTGATATGGCTTGCCACATCATGCACACTCCGTTTAAGGCTCTGAAGTTGAAGTATCCGACAAGTGTAGAAGCTACTTCCACATTGTTGCTTCGTGACTGCGCACCTAACGCACAGCACATAAAATTCATCTTCCCGGCTCGTGAGAACATGCCGAAGGTTGCTATGCCGGAGGTTGAGGTACACTGGTATGATGGTGGTATGATGCCTGACCGTCCAAAAGGTTACCCGGAGAACAAGCCGTTGATGGGCCCCGGTGGTGGTTTGACCATTTTCCACGGAACAAAAGACACTTTGATTTGTGGTTGCTACGGACAGCAGCCGTTCTTGTTGTCAGGTCGTGTTCCAAATGCGCCTCAGGTATGCCGTCGTGTGAAAGTTCACGAAATGGACTGGGTACGTGCATGTAAGGAAAGTGCTTCCAGCCGTGTACAGACTAAGTCTAACTTCGCTGAGGCAGGTCCTTTCAACGAGATGATTGTAATGGGTGTATTGGCAGTTCGTCTGCAGGCTTTGAACAGAACCTTGAAGTGGGACGGCGACAATATGAAGTTCACAAACATCGGAGCCGACGAAACAATCAAGACTTGTATCAGAGACGGTTTCACTGTTAAGGATGGTCACCCGACATTCAATAAGGATTGGACCGACCCGGTTAACGCACAGCAATTCGCTGCAGAGTTGATTAAGCACAACTACCGTGAAGGTTGGAAGTTGCCTGATATGCCGAGATAATTGTTTTAATATAAAGTAGAAATGAAAAAATCTGTATTATTTGCCGGTGCCGCATTGATGATGGTTTATTTCACATCTTGTGGTGGCGGAAAGAAAACGGAAGAAGCAGCTGCTGAAGCAACTGAGACAAAGACCGAAGAGGCCGCAGTTCCTGAATACAAACTGATGGATTTGCCAACAGTGGATTTGTCTACATTCCCGAAGGATGCCGACGGCAAGATTATCTTGTTCGACGGTAAGACGCTGAATGGCTGGAGAGGTTACGACCGCAAGGATGCGCCTAAAGCTTGGGAAGTAAACGATGCTGCAATCCATATCAAGGGTTCAGGAGAAGGTGAAGCTGGTGCCAAAGACGGTGGCGACTTGATTTTCGCTCATAAGTTCAAGAATTTCGAGCTTGAGTGGGAATGGAAGGTAGCCAAGGGTGCCAACTCTGGTGTATTTATCCTGATTCAGGAAGTAGAAGGTCAGCCTTCATACATCTCTTCTCCGGAGTATCAGATTCTGGACAACGTGAACCATCCGGATGCCAAGTTGGGTAAGGACGGTAACCGTCAGTCTGCTTCTCTGTACGATATGATTCCTGCAAAGCCGCAGAACTCCAAACCGTTCGGCGAATGGAACAAATCGAAGATTATGTGTTACAAAGGCACGGTTGTTCATTATCAGAACGACGAACCGGTTGTTGAATATCACTTGTGGACACAGCAATGGAAAGAGTTGTTGGACGCAAGCAAGTTCAGCAAGGAAAAATGGCCGTTGGCATACGAACTGCTGTTGAACTGCGGTGGACCTAACAAAGAAGGTTTCATCGGTTTGCAGGACCATGGCGACGACGTTTGGTATCGTAACATCAAAATCAAAGTTTTGGACTAATCCATTTCCGTAGTCATACGGATATACTGTTAATTAATGCCCGAGAGCAAGGGGGTTCGCCTTCCGCTCCCGGGTATTTTTTTGGTTATTCGTATTATTCGCCCGATTTATACGAATAATTTGACGAATTTATTCGAACAACCGTCCAAAACGGGTATCATAGTTTCGCTTGAAACAGAGTACCGATACTTCTCATCAAAAGTACCGATAACTTTTGCCCTAAAGTATCGGTACTTTCAAAATCCGCGTCCCCTCAGCCCCTATCTTTTCATCGATAAAATTTTCTTTTTCGTCTATGAAGGGGGTATATTATTTCTATTCCAATTGTGGGGGAATATGGCTCAAAGTAGTTTTGCTTCCGAAAAGAAAGATTGAATAAGATATGAAACGTATTTCTCTATTGGTTCTGTCCTGCCTCACTCTTCTGCCGGTCGGAATGAGGGCGGAGGACGAACTGCCAACGCAATGGACGCTTCGTGATTGTATTGATTACGCCTTGGAGCACAACATCACCATCCGTCGCAACCGTGTAAGTGTTGAGAGCGCAAAGGAGGACGTAATGTCGGCAAAGGCAGACTTCCTTCCATCCCTAAACGGAAACATCAGCCAGCGTGTTGTGAACCGTCCAAACAGCTCCAACGGTACGATTATCAGTGGCGACAACATCACCACAAGTCAGAGCAAGACATCCTACAACGGTAGCTATGGCATTGATGCCAACTGGACTGTCTACAACGGCAGCAAGCGCACTAACACCGTCAAGCAACAGCAATTGAACAACCGCATCGCCGAACTTTCGGTTGACGAGAGCGAGAACTCCATCGAGGAGAGCATCACCCAGCTGTATGTGCAGATACTCTATTCTGCCGAGGCTGTGGGAGTGAACCGGTCGATGTTGGAAACCAGCCGCAAGGAATACGAGCGGGCTGAGGCGTTGTTCGACGCCGGAAGCATTGCCTCGAGCGACCTTGCCCAACTGGAGGCACAGGTGAGCAGCAGCAATTATCAGTTGGTTTCTTCCGAGACAACCCTGCAGAACTACAAGATACAGCTCAAGCAGCTTCTTGAGTTGGACGGCGACTTTGAGATGAACCTCCACATGCCGCAAGTGGACGATAGCGGAGTGCTTATTCCTCTGCCGGCAAAAGACGATGTATATCAGAAGGCACTCGGATTGCGTCCGGAGATTGAATCGGGGAAACTGAGCATCGAGTCCTCTGAACTTGACATCAAGATGGCTCGCGCAGGATATATCCCAACGCTAAGCCTCAGCGCCGGTATCGGAACAACCAATGCCAACGGCAGCGACTTCAGTTTCAGCGAGCAGATAAAGCAGAACTGGAACAACTCACTGGGACTTACGCTGAGCATCCCCATCTTCGACAAGCGACAGACCAAGACTGCCATCAACAAGGCAAAACTTCAGAAGCAGACCAGCGAACTGAACCTTTTGGATACCCAAAAGACACTCTACAAGACGATAGAGAACCTGTGGCTGACAGCCAACAGCGCACAGCAGCAGTACGTAGCCGCCTCACAGAAACTGAAAAGCTCGGAAGCAAGCTACGCTCTCGTCAGCGAACAGTTCAACGTCGGCATGAAGAACACCGTGGAGCTGCTCACAGAGAAGAACAATCTGCTGAGCGCACAGCAGGAAACGCTTCAAGCCAAGTATACAGCAATCTTGAACGCAGGACTTCTGCGCTTCTATCAAGGTGAAGACATCGTAATGTTCTAAGAAGGAAAACATAAAACTAAAACACATATGAAGAAGAAAGTAATTATCGGTATAGCAGTTGTGCTGGTTGTAGCCGGAGGACTATTGCTCTTCAAAGGCAAGTCGTCGAAGGGTAGCATCAGACTCGAAACTGCGAAAGTAAGCCGTAGCAGCATCTCAAACTCGGTGACAGCCACCGGTACCGTGGAGCCGGTGACGGAAGTGGAAGTCGGTACACAGGTGTCGGGTATCATCGACAAACTGTATGCAGACTACAACGACGTGGTGAAGGCAGGTCAGCTGATTGCTGAAATGGATAGGGTAAACCTGAAAGCCGAACTGGCATCTGCCGAGGCTCAGTTGGCAAGCAGCAAGAGCGAATATGAGTACCAGCAGAAGAACTATTCAAGAAACAAGGTGCTCTACGAAAAGAAACTTATCAGCGACTCGGACTACGAGACGGCAACATACAATTACGAGAAGGCAAAAGCCGCCTACGAGCAGAGCAAGGCTTCGATGGTCAAGGTAAAGCGCAACCTCGAGTATGCCACAATCACCAGCCCGATTGACGGCGTTATTATCAACCGTGCCGTTGAAGAGGGCCAGACCGTTGCTGCCGGATTCGAAACACCTACCCTGTTTACCATCGCTGCCGACCTGACCAAGATGCAGGTTATTGCCGATGTTGACGAGGCAGATATAGGTAGCGTGCAAGACGGACAGAGAGTAAGCTTCACCGTTGATGCCTATCCGAACGATGTGTTCGAGGGTAGCGTAAAGCAGATACGTCTTGGCGACAGCAGCTCATCGAGCTCAAGCAGCTCATCGAGCTCAAGCTCTACGGTTGTAACCTACGAAGTGGTAATCACTGCCGACAACCCCGACCTTAAGCTGAAGCCCCGTTTGACAGCCAACGTAACGATATATACTCTTGAGCGCGACAATGTGCTGACCATCCCGACCAAGTCGCTGCGCTTCGTTCCCGATGCAGAGATGCTCGCAACTACCGGTCTGATTGTTGAGGGCAACGCCCAGGAGACACCTTCGGGCAAACGTATGGTATGGGTAAAAGACGGACAGCGTCTGCAGCCCAAAGCCGTTACTGTAGGCTCAATGAGCGGCAATCTTATTGAGGTAGTGGACGGACTGAGCGAAGGCCAAGAGATAGCCGTTGACCTCACCTCCGAAGGCCCTGCCGAGGTAGCAGCCCCTTCAACGGAGAGAAGCCCGTTCATGCCAGGCCCTCCGGGAAGCGACAAGAAGGATAAAAAGAAGTAGTCTGACCTTATATGGAGAGTTGGAGATAAATGAAAGAGATAATCAAATTGGATAACATCAGGCGCGACTTCCATGTCGGCGACGAGGTGGTTCATGCCTTGCGTGGCGTCTCCTTTACAATATATGAAGGGGAGTTCGTTACCATCATGGGTACCTCAGGCTCGGGAAAGAGTACGTTGCTCAACACTTTGGGATGCCTCGATACGCCAACCAGCGGCGAGTACTACCTCGACGGAGTATCTGTCCGCACAATGGGCAAGAACGCCCGTGCCACTCTGCGCAACCGGAAGATTGGATTTGTCTTTCAGAACTACAACCTGTTGCCAAAGACAACAGCCGTAGAGAACGTGGAACTGCCTCTGATGTATAACCCGAGTTTTAGTGCCTCCGCCCGACACGATAAAGCAGTAGAGGCATTGATGGCCGTAGGTCTTGGCGACCGCCTTATGCACAAGAGCAACCAGATGTCGGGTGGACAGATGCAACGTGTAGCCATTGCCCGTGCCTTGGTAAACGACCCGGCAGTGATTCTTGCCGATGAGGCAACAGGTAACCTCGACACTCGTACGTCGTTCGAGATATTGGTGCTCTTCCAACGGTTGCACGCCGAAGGCCGTACCATCATCTTCGTGACGCACAACCCGGAGATTGCCCAGTACAGCAGCCGCAATATCACCCTGCGCGACGGACATGTCACGGCAGACACCGTCAACACCAATATCCTGAACGCAGCAGAGGCATTAGCCCGATTACCAAAGAACGACGATTAGTATTTATTCAACATGAACGGAACAAACCTCATAAAAATAGCCCTCCGCGCCCTTGCCAACAATAAGCTGCGCGGATTCCTGACGATGCTCGGTATCATCATCGGTGTGGCCTCCGTGATTACGATGCTTGCCATCGGGCAGGGTTCGAAACGGAGCATACAGTCACAGATAAGCGAGATGGGCTCGAACATGATTATGATACACCCCGGTGCCGATATGCGTGGTGGTGTCCGTCAAGATGCCTCCTCCATGGAAACACTGAAGTTGGAAGACTATCAGAACATCGTAGACGAAACTCGCTACGTTTCTGCTGTCTCTCCTTCGGTAAACAGCAGCGGACAGGCAATCTACGGTTCCAACAATGCCCCGACCACCGTCTACGGCATCAGCCCCGACTATCTTGAGATACGTCGCTACAAGGTGGAAGACGGAGATATGTTCACCGAACAAGACATTCAGACGGCTGCGAAGGTCTGCGTCATTGGAAAGACCATCGTAGACAACCTCTTCACCAATGGAGAGAACCCCGTCGGCAAAGTCATACGTTTCCAGAAGCTCCCCTTCCGCGTTGTCGGAGTGTTGGAAAGCAAAGGTTATAACAGTATGGGTATGGACCAGGACGACCTTATATTCGCTCCTTACACAACCATCCAAAAGAAGGTTTTGGCCATCACCCATCTTCAGGGAATAAACTGCTCGGCACTCAAAGAAGAGTATACCGACCAGGCCATCGACGAGATAACGGAAATACTGCGCCGCAACCATAGGTTGAAGGAAAGTGACGATGATGATTTTACCATCCGTAGTCAGCAGGAATTAAGTACAATGCTTACCAGCACTACGGACATGATGACTGTGCTGTTGGCGGCTGTGGCCGGTATTTCGTTACTCGTTGGCGGCATCGGTATTATGAACATCATGTATGTCAGTGTCACGGAGCGTACCCGTGAGATAGGTCTTCGTATGAGTATCGGGGCAAAGGGTATAGATATCCTCGCCCAGTTCCTCATCGAGTCCATCCTGATAAGCGTGACGGGTGGATTGATAGGTGTCTTCATTGGCGTGGGGGCTGCCCTTGTGGTAAACTCTGTTGCCCACTTCCCAATCTACATTCAGCCGTGGAGCGTTATGCTCTCGTTCGCTGTCTGCACCGTCACCGGAGTGTTCTTCGGCTGGTATCCGGCAAAGAAAGCCGCCCAGCTCGACCCGATAGAGGCAATACGATACGAATAACCTTATTGACCGCGATCAATAAGCTCTGTTGAGAATAAAAGTAGCCGTTGACTGCAATCAACGGCTACTTTGAAAACAAAAAGCATGCGTTGACTGCGGTCAACGGGTTCTTTGAAAACAAAAAGCATGCGTTGACTGCGATCAACGGGTTCTTTGAAAACAAAAAGTATGCGTTGACTGCGGTCAACGGCTATTTTGAAGACGAAAAGTATGCATTGACTGCGGTCAACGGCTACTTTGAAAACGAAAAGTACATGTTGACTGCAATCAACGGGTTCTTTCAATATGGATTGAGACCGGTGCTGACTGCGGAGGCGTTGCACCGGAGGTTTTTTAAGTAATTTTGCGACGTATGAAGACAGAAACAACAACGAACGAACACATTGCCCCTCCGTTTCGGGGGATGGGCTGCATTATCCACATCGCTGCGTGGGGGATATTGTTCGGCCTACCGTTTTTCTTTACGGGCAAAGGCTCGCAAGAGATAACGGTGGTCAACTATCTGCGAAGCGTCATCGTTCCTATCTCATTCATGGGTGTTTTCTATGTAAACTACATCTTGCTCGTGAAGCAGTATCTGTTCTCGCACCACGAATGGAAGTTCTTCTTCAGCAATGTTGTGCTTATTGTCGTTTCAATGTTGGTGGTCCATATGCTTATGCAACTGCTTCCTCCACCCGAAATGCACCACCCTGCCCCATCGGAGAGGCAATTGCAGGAAATCATCGGATTCTTCCTTGTCAACGCCGCGCTATATGCTTTGGTTGCCGGACTGAGCGTCGCCATAAAGATGACCAGCAGTTGGTATCAAGTGGAATCGGAGCGCCGTGAGTTGGAGAAGAGCCGTGCAGAAGCCGAGCTTCAGAACCTAAAGAGCCAGCTTAATCCGCATTTCCTGTTCAATACGCTCAATAATATATATAGTCTGATTGCCTTCAGTCCCGAACGGGCACAAGAGGCTGTCCACGACCTTAGCCGCCTGCTTCGCTACGTTCTCTACGACAGCAGCCAGCCTCAGGTATTGCTGGGAAGCGAGCTCGACTTCATCCGTAACTACGTTGAGCTTATGCGCATCCGCCTGCCGGAGCATGTGGTTGTTAAGACAGAGATATCTGCCGAGAAGCCGGAGGTGATGATTGCCCCCTTGTTGTTCATATCCCTCATCGAAAATGCCTTCAAGCATGGCGTGAGCAACAGCCAGCCCTCATTCATTGATATGGAAATTCGCCAGAAGGGCAATTTGGTGGTCTGCATGATACGCAACAGCTACTTCCCGAAAGACGAGAAGCAAGACAAAAGCGGCTCGGGCATCGGCATCAAGAACCTACGCAAACGACTCGAACTCATTTATCCCAACAAACATATTTTCTCGAGCCAGGTAGACGGCGACAACTACTACTGCATGCTTGAGATACAAATTGACAGCCATGATGAAACTGACTTGTGCGATAGTTGACGACGAACCGTTGGCAGTAAGCCTTTTGGAGAGTTACGTAAACAAGACTCCGTTCCTGGAGCTTCAAGGGAAATACGGCAGTGCAGTGAATGCCCTCCCTGCGCTCAACGAGAAGCCGGTCGACCTCTTGTTTTTGGACATCCAAATGCCCGAATTAAACGGCATGGAGTTCTCTCGCATATTGAAAGCCGAGACACGTATCATCTTCACAACCGCATTCGGGCAATACGCACTCGACAGCTACAAAGTCAATGCCCTTGACTACCTGCTGAAACCTATCAGCTATGCCGACTTCCTCAAATCGGCAAACAAAGCTCTGCAATGGTACGAGCTACTTCGCGAGAGTAACGGAGCGAAGAGTGACACCAACCCAGACAACACACCGGCGCAGCAGCAGCCATCGATAGAAAGCATATTCATCAAGACGGAATACAAATTGGTGCAGGTTGAACTGCGCAAGATACTCTACATCGAAGGGCTGAAAGACTACGTCAAGATATATGTAGAAGACGAGCCACACCCCATCCTCTCGCTCATGAGCATGAAGAACCTGGAGGATATGTTGCCGGCAAGCCGCTTCGTCCGCGTGCACCGCTCCTACATCGTACAGCCCGAAAAGATTAAAGTAATAGAGCGGGGACGCATCGTTTTCGACAAAAAATATATCCCCATCTCCGATAACTACAAGCAGAAGTTCATGGAGTTTCTCTCGCAGCGTTCCCTCTTGCCTTAGAATAACTGGAGCAACAACTGCTCCAATCCCTTTGTCATCTGCCTCAGACTACAGGAATAATTGTTGGAGAAAACGGCAACGGCATAACGTTTGCCATCCTTATCGATATATCCGGCATAGCTGCGTACACCTGTCATGCTACCGCTCTTCAAACGGGCCTTGCCTTGCAGAGGGCTTCCTTTCAAGAAATTGCGCACCGACCCTTCTACCCCGGCCTGCGGCAACGACTCGAAGAACGCATCCGCTGCCTCCGACTGCGTCGACATGTACACAAGCAAATCTGCTATGAACTCGGCAGAAACCTTATCCACCGGTGATAACCCATTGCCGTCATATATACGCAATGCACTAACGTCAAGACCCTTCTCCTGCCAATGGTTTAACACAACCTGCACGCCCCGACTAAAGGAAGAGATAACCTCGTTCTGTTGGGGAGTATATTGCAAGCCCACCGTTTTCAGCAATGCATCTGCATACAAATTCTGACTGACATGATTAGTCACGCTTGCAATTTTTCCCAGCGTCGGCGAGGAGGTCGTAGTAACAGTATGTCTTTCCTCTGACTTCCATCTACCATCTTCCTTCTCTATTCGGAAAGATGTCGGCTTCTTCCCCACCACGATGCCTTCCTTCTCAAGATGAGAGGTCAGATATTCTGCCAAGAACAATGCCGGGTCGGGGATATCACCCTTCAACACATAACGCTCACGATTGGCCGGCACACTGCCCAACAAGATGCGTTCAGCCGTCAATGGCGCACCAAAGATATAGGCGCTGTCTGTTGTCGCAACCTTTAGGTGGTTGACGAACCGCAGGGAAGATATCTCCGGGTCTATCCCAATGATTTCCGGGCGCGTTCCAACCGCCCCCGTCTTCAGAGTCAACTTATATGTATTGTCGAACACCGACAGACCATAGCTTCCCGGCGCATAATAATTCCCCATATCTTCCCTCAGCCACTTGACAGAGATGCCCTCCGAATCGAAGACGCTTTCGTCTGCCACTACCGCCCCGGTAATTTCTCTGATGCCCGCTTCCCTCAGCGCCGCTATCCATTCGGGGATAAAAGTGTTGTCGGAGGGCGTATAACTGCTTCTATCCGGAGAAAAATAGGATGACCCCAATGACGGGTCACCACTGCCATGGATATACAGATTGCCATTCAGCACTCCCTCCCGGATACTCCCGTCGTGCTCCAAAGATGTGGCATACCGATAATCGCCACCCAAGATATCAAGGGCTGTTGCTACGCTAACTGTTTTCAAGACAGACGCGGGAGTAACCTCACGCGTTGCGTCGTAGCTATAGAGGGTTTTCCCGTCTTGCACATCTTTCACCACAATAGAGAACGTTGCCCCTTTCATATATGAGGCACTCAACAGTCGCTTTATGGGTAATGGGACTTCGGCTTTCAATAGTGAAACACAACTCAGCAGCAAGACTGCGCACAAAATTTTCCTTATCATCTTCATTTCCCTATCTCAGTTTATTTTACCTTTGTCTCGGACAAAGATAAAGATTAAACCTATGAACTCGCTATTCGAAAGGCCTTTTACGTTCGACCGCGTCATACGTATCTTATTCAGCATCGTCATCATCGGCGGACTGTTCTATCTGATTACCATCCTGCGGGCTGCTCTGCTTCCATTCCTGATTGCATGGCTGTTGGCCTATATGACGCAACCCTTCGTAAAGTTTTTCCAATACAAACTCGGGCTAAAGAGCCGTATCTTGTCCATCATAGCTGTAATCTTTTGTGCCTTGCTTGTCATCAGCGCCGCCGTGGCTATAGTTGTTCCCTCCATTGCCCAAGAAGTTGAGCGGACGCTCCGCTTGGTGCGCACATACAGTCCAAGCGAAGGGCATGTGCCGTTGATTCCCGAATCGTGGATTGTTTATTTGGAGAATAACCTAAACGCCAATCAGCTAATGGAACTTCTCAGCCGCGAGAACATTCAGGATGCCGTCCATCAATTGGTTCCCAAAGTATGGAATATCTTGTCCGGCACTTTTTCAATCCTCTTCAGCATAACGATTATATTCTTAATCCTGCTGTATTTCATTTTTATCCTATTGGACTACGAAAAGATTGTTGGTGGATGGATTGTCTTAATCCCCAAACATCTCCGTCCTTTTGCCAAAGGGCTCGCCGATGACGTGGAGCAGAGCATGAACCGCTACTTCCGCGGTCAGTCTCTGATTGCGCTCTGCGTAGGCATCTTGTTTGCCATCGGGTTCAAGATTGTAGGCTTCCCCTTGGGAGTTTCGCTTGGATTGTTTATCGGTGTGCTCAACTTGATTCCTTACCTGCAAACCATCGGATTGATTCCAATGATAATGCTCAGCCTCTTGAAGTCGGCAGAGACGGGACAGAACTTTTGGATAATATTCGGCTCGGGGCTGTTGGTGATGGGGATTGTTCAATGTATTCAGGACTTGTATCTCACGCCAAAAATAATGGGCAAGACTATGGGACTGAACCCTGCCATCATACTTCTTTCTTTGTCCATTTGGGGAACATTGCTCGGATTCATCGGACTAATTATTGCACTACCGCTCACAACGCTTTGCCTCTCCTACTACAAGCGTTTCATCCTTCAAGAAGAAGACATCAAATCTCTGCCAACAGCAGATAGTCAACCCAAGGAAGAAGAAACCGAGTCTTGACTTTTCTCAAAATAAGACCTCGTGTTATTGCTTGTGAAAGAAATAAAATCTACCTTTGCCCCCGCAATACGAAAGTATGCATCGGTTGATTCGCTAGCTCAGCAGGTAGAGCACATCCCTTTTAAGGATGGGGTCCTGGGTTCGAACCCCAGGCGAATCACTGGTTAGTTTGGGGTTAGTAATATCTGGATGGTTGACAAATTGGTTTCTTGCGGTTTGTGAACCATATTTTTTTGCCCGACTGCCACTCTTCAGATAAACCACTACGTTTCATATAGCTACATCCGTCCTTAGTTCCACTTTCTTTTCCGTTTACCCCTTCTTTTATTTGAAACAATTATTGGGATAGAATACGTATCTTTGCCGGCATAAATTTTAACAACATGTACAAAAAACATTTATTCTCACTCTTGTTCATCCTCCTGATAGGGACGGCATGTAACAAACAGCAACACTTCATCTCTGACGATGCGTTCAGAGCCGAGGTAGAGAAGGACTTCCAGGACAAGCAAGCGGCTTTGCCCGACGGAGACCTGTTCTCGATTTTCAATCAGCAAATGACACCGATGGAAAGAGAAGCTCTTACTTTCATGTATGCTTATCTGCCGATTGGTGACATCACCGACTACGACGGAACGCTTTATTTGGACAATATCCGTTGTTCTTTCAAAGCGAAAGAGGAAATGCCTTGGGGCGACAGTATTCCTGAAGAGATTTTCCGCCATTTCGTTTTACCTATCCGTATAAACAACGAAAACTTGGATGGTGCCCGTATGGTTTTCTACGAAGAGTTGAAAGACCGCGTAAAGGGATTGTCGTTGCACGATGCCATATTGGAAGTAAACCACTGGTGTCATGAAAAGGTAACCTACACACCGTCCGATGCCCGTACAAGTTCGCCATTGGCTTCCGTAAGAACAGCCTACGGCCGTTGCGGTGAGGAGTCGACCTTTACAGTAGCAGCCCTGCGTTCGGTAGGTATCCCTGCCCGCCAGGTATATACTCCCCGTTGGGCACATTCAGACGACAACCACGCTTGGGTTGAGGCTTGGGTAGATGGCAAATGGCACTTCCTTGGTGCTTGCGAACCGGAACCGGTTCTTGACTCGGGATGGTTTAACGGTCCTGCTTACCGCGGTATGTTGATGCACACAAAAGTGTTTGGCAAATACAACGGTCCGGAAGAAGTTATGCGTGAGACAAAATGTTATACCGAAATCAACGTTATCGACAACTATGCACCGACAGCAAAAGCATACGTTACAGTTGTTGACACCGATGGCAAACCGGTATCAGGAGCAGACGTTGAGTTCAAGATTTACAACTATGCTGAGTTCTATACCGTAGCCAACAAGAAGTCGGACGCCGAAGGAAAGACATTCCTTTCTGCCGGTAAGGGTGATATGTTCGTTTGGGCTACCAAAGACGGCAAGTTTGGATTCAATAAGGTATCCTTTGGCAAGGGTGATGCAACCATCACTTTGGACAAAACGCCGGGTGAGGCCATCGCTCCTATTGCTCTCGACATTATTCCTCCGGTGGATGGTTCTATCCCCGTAAACGTTACTCCCGAGCAGAAGGAAGCTAACGCTGCCCGCACAAAACAAGAGGATGTTATCCGCAACAAGTATGTCGCTACCTTCTACAACGAAGAGAAGGCAGAGGCTTTGGCTAAAGAGCTTGGCACCGACCCCAAGAAGACTGCCGACTATATGATTGGTAGCCGTGGAAACTGGAAGGATATCGAGAAGTTCCTTCGCGAGACTCCGGCTGAGAAGCGTTCTATGGCAATGGACTTGCTGGGTGTAGTTTCAGCAAAAGACCTTCGCGATACGCCTGCATCTGTTTTGGCTGACCACCTCAACAACACAGAAGTGGAGGACAGCAAATTCTTCAACGCTTACGTTTTGTGCCCACGTGTAGCAAACGAGTTCCTCTCTCCTTACCGCAGCTATTTCCAGAAGAATGTGGACGCACAGCTGGCTAAGCAGGCAAAAGAAGACCCTTCGGTTTTGGTAGACTGGGTAAAGAAGAACATAACACTCAAGAACGAACTCAATCCTCTGCACATACCTGTGATGCCGATGGGCATATTCAAATCGCGTAGTGCCGACAATGCTTCACGCAACATCTTCTTCGTAGCCGTTGCCCGTAGCATGGGTATCCCGGCTCGTGTGGACCAAGTTACCGGAAAGACGCAGTATATAAAGGATGACAAGTGGGTGGACGTTAACTTCGATTCCGCTGTTCAGGTAGTAGCCAAGCAAGGAAAGGTTGTTGCTTCTTACAATCCAATCAAGATATTGCAAGACCCGAAATACTATAGCAACTTCACAATCGCCAAGATTCTGCCGGATGCCAAGCTGCAGACATTGGACTTTGAGCCAACCGGTCACGTAGATATGGGCGTAGGTGACACTTGGAGCAGCATGCTGAAGAATCCGCTTAGCATTGACGAGGGTAAATATATGATGGTTACCGGTAACCGTATGAGCGACGGTAGCGTATTGGCAGAAGTCTCTTTCTTCACCATCGAAGAGGGCAAGACCACTCCGGTTCAGTTGGTAATGCGCGAAAACACCGACGAGGTACAGGTAATCGGCAGCTTCAACTCTGAGAACAAGTTCAAGCAAGTTAAGGATGGTGCCGAAACCTCTGTATTGGCAACAGCGGGCCGTGGTTACTACGTGGTAGCTATCCTTGGCACAGGTCAGGAACCAACCAATCACGCTATGCGCGACATCGCTGCCGTCAAGAAAGATTTGGAAGCATGGGGACGCCAGATGATTCTTTTGTTCCCCGACGAAACAAACTACAAGAACTTCAACCCGAAAGAGTTTGGCGACCTTCCGAAGAACATCACTTATGGTATTGATGCCGACAACCATATCCAGAAGGAAATCGTATCAGCCATGAAGCTGACTAACGCCAGCCAGCTTCCGATATTCATTATCGGAGATACGTTCAATCACGTTGTATTCGTTTCTCAAGGCTATACAATTGGTTTGGGCGAACAAATGTTGAAGGTGATAAACAAGTTGTAAACTTCGCAACATAATAGAAAACGAGGGGGCGTAACCAAGTCTTACGCTCCCTCTTTTTTATACCTTCATTTATGCTTGTTTTTTCAAAGGGCTAGCCTCTCCGTTTTTGGGTTATATATATAATCCTCAATTCCCCATTCAGAGAACCGTT
>CAVJCD010000035.1:0-10567 GCA_963648005.1 Tannerellaceae bacterium
TAGGCTGCCCCCAAAAGCCGGGCAACGAGTAGCCCTGCATAACGTCGCTCGAATATTCGTTGTCTTTGAAGAAATTTATGTTGTCCAGCTCAATGAGCAATTGTCCCTTCTTCTCAGGGTCGATATGGTGGTCCGAGAGGAAGACACGATTGGATATCTGTGCCCCTAGCGGAGAGATTGCAAGCATATCGATAAGTAGGAAGCAGACCAAAAGCCTCAAGAGGCGCGAAGGTTTCGCTAAAAACATTTCCATTTGTTCTGAATTTGCCGCAAACGTAAGAAATTATTCTTAGAAACCCGTTTAAAGCACTCCCTCAGAGCCGCACGTGGAGGGTTATTTGCAACCCAAGGTGACAAGTTTTCGGAATTTGTAGTACTTTTGACCCAATTATATCGCGTATTTTCCCTTTTCAATCTATTGGGAAGGGGTAATTTTGCGCCGTTATTTTCGAGTTTGATAGAAGTTATGGATTATGCAATAATTGCAGCCGGGGAAGGTTCCAGATTGGCTCAAGAGGGTGTGAAGTGTCATAAGCCGTTGGTGCAGCTAAACGGAACGGCACTGATAGATAGGTTGATTGGCGTGTTCCTAAAGAACAATGCCACCTCTGTGAGCATCATCGTCAACGAAGAGATGACGGATGTGCAGGAGCATCTTAAGGGTATGAAGTTGCCCGTTCCTTTCAATCTGTTGATTAAGTCCACCCCCAGTTCGATGCATAGCTTCTACGAGCTGAGTCGCTGTTTGAGCGGAAATGAGTTCTGCCTCACAACTGTCGACACCATATTCAAGGAAGAGGAATTCGGCAAGTACATACAAGCGTTTCTCAGCGATACGAAGTTGGACGCTCTGATGGCTGTCACAGATTTCGTTGACGACGAGAAGCCGTTGTATGTTATGACCGACAATAATTTGATGATAAAAGGTTTTCTTGATAAGCAGAGTTTTCCGGCATGTTCCTACATATCCGGCGGCATATATTGTCTGAGGCGTTCGGGAATAAAAGTCTTGGAGGATGCCATGGAACAAGGTGTGGCGCGTATGCGAAACTATCAGCGCAGGCTGGTGGCCGAAGGATTGACCTTGAAGGCTTACCCGTTTAGCAAGATTGTTGATGTTGACCATGCTGAAGATATCAAGAAGGCCGAAGCTTTTTTAAATAACAAATGATGAGTAAACTGTCAATAGCAGGCATCCGCAGAGAGAATCAGTTCTCTCCTAATCACATCGGCAACGATGCCGCCATCTTTTCTCTTACCGTTCAGCATTTGCGTGATTTGGGGTGTGAGGTGAATGAGTATGTTGAGTCGGATTTGGTTGTCCGTAAATTCTCCGAGAAGGCAATATTTAATATGGTAAGAAACTGGACTTCCATCCACAAGCTACAAGAGATGGAAGACGAGGGTTACACGGTTATCAACTCCGGTTATGGCATTGAGAACTGTACTCGCGAGAAGATGACCCGTTTGCTTACAAAGAACAATATTGCCCAACCGGCAAACCTAATCCTTCCGACCGACAAAGACCCGAGGGAAGCTCTTAAGGAGGCAGGGTTCTTCAATTGCTGGATAAAGCGTGGCGATTTCCATGCCATCCACAGAGAAGACGTTACCTACGTTAGAAACCCGGATGAGGCACAGAGCATACTTAAGGAATACGCCATACGCGGTATCCGAACGGCTGTAATCAATGAACATCTTGTTGGCGACTTGGTTAAGTTCTACGGCGTTACGGGGACCGACTTCTTCTATTGGTTCTATCCTTCGGAGCTACACCACAGCAAGTTTGGTTGGGAACAAATAAACGGTACGGCCAAGGGTATTCCGTTCGACGAACAGGCATTGCAACAGCTTTGCAGCCGGGCAGCGGAGGTGTTGAACGTACATATCTATGGAGGCGATTGTATTGTCTCCGACGACGGCACAATCCGTTTGATTGACTTCAACGACTGGCCAAGTTTTGCTCCATGCAGGAATGAGGCTGCTCCGCATATTGCCCGTCGCATATACAATTTGATAAGTAAATAATGGGGAAGAATAACTCAGACATCAATTCCACGCTCAAGTCCTTAGACACGGAGGAGTTTATCGACATATACTTCTACCGTCCGATAGGCTATCGTTGGGCGTTGTTTTTCAATAGGCTTGGGGTGTCGCCCAACGCCATCACCATTGCCAGCATCTTCATAGGTATCGCTGCCGGTATATGTTTCTACTTCCATAGCCTGAGCATTAATATAATTGGAATGTTGTTGCTCGTATGGGCAAACTCCTACGACAGTGCAGACGGACAGTTGGCACGTATGACCGGGAAGAAAACTCCCTTGGGGCGCATCCTTGACGGGGCAGCCGGCGATTGCTGGTTTATCTCCATCTATGCAGCCATCTGCCTTAGACTGACACCCGAGTGGGGCATTTGGATTTGGGTATTGGCAGCCGTCACGGGCTTCTTCCACAGCAAGCAGGCATCGATGGCCGACTACTACAGAAACATCCACCTCCTCTTCCTGAAGGGAAAGTCGGGCAGTGAGCTATCCTACTCCCCTGCCCTGAAAGAGAGATACAAGACCATGAGCTGGAAGAAGGATTTTATCTACAAACTCTTCGAAAGACTCTATATCAACTACACCATTGGTCAGGAAACGCTCTCGCCCAAGTTTCAGGGGATGATGAACATTATCCGCACCAAGTATCGCGACGAGGCGCCGGGATGGTTCTGCACGGCTTTCCGTCCCAAGAGTCTCCCTCTGATGAAGTACACCAATATGCTGTCGTTTAATACGCGGGTCATAGTCCTCTTCATAAGTCTCTTTATCGACATGCCTTGGCTCTATTTCGTGTTCGAGATGACTGTGCTGAATGCTATGCTGGTGTATATGATTCTTAAGCACGAACACATCTGTGCGGCATTTACCAAGGAGCTTGAAGCAAAACAATAAGAAGGATATATGTTTGAGGCGGACAAGATAAAGGGCGTGATATTCGACTACGGTGGCACCATCGACAGCAATGGCTTGCATTGGGCTGAGGTGATATGGATGGCTTACCGGGCAGAGGAAGTGCCGGTGAGCAAAGACGCCTTCCGGGATGCCTATGTGTACGGCGAACGCACCTTGGGGAAGAACCCCATAGTGAAGCCTCACCACACCTTTCTCGATATGCTTCGGCTGAAGACAGACCTCCAAATGGAGTGGCTCAAGGCGAATGGCTTTATACCCGAAGCCTCGACCGAAACAAAGCTAAGGCTTGCCGACTGGTGTTATGCCTATGCCCGTAGCGCCATCAATGCGGCACGTCCGATAATAGATGCCCTATCGAAGAAATACCCCTTGGTGCTGGTCTCAAACTTCTATGGCAATATCCACGCGGTATTGAAGGACTTTGGCTTGGACGGTTATTTCCCCTCTGTCATCGAATCGGCTGTAGTGGGTATCCGCAAGCCCGACCCTGCCATATTCGCTCTTGGCATCAAGGCCCTATTGCTCGAAGCACGGGATGTTGTGGTTGTTGGCGATTCCTACAGCAAAGACATTGTGCCTGCCACTAAGCTGGGATGCCAAACCGTTTGGCTGAAAAGTATCGGGTGGGACCCTTATAAGGGCGATGAGACAGCCGACTATGTTATCTCCGACTTCAAAGAGTTGGGAGATATCTTCGGCATCATCCGATAGATTGCCACCCTCCGAGGAGCGTCCTCCTCTCTCCTTTTGCTTAATCAAATATCCACTCTTAAAACACCAATAATTATGCTAATCTTATTCTGTTCCCTTTCAGCCATACTTGCTTCGTTGTTGGTATGGGCCGTCATGCACTCCCGTATAGCCGTTCTCGGTAAGGAGAAAGAAATGCTTGAGAAACAAATCGTCGATGCCGGGAAACAACTCGAGGAAGCCAAAGCCGAAGCTAAGCAAAATCTTGAGGAGATGAAAGCCGAGGCACAACGCTCTGCCGCCGAAATCAAGAAGGAAGCGGACGAACGGGCCAAAGAGCAACTTGCTGCCCTCAAGAACGAGATAGAACTAACCACGAAGAAGATACTTGAGGAGCGCCAGTCGGATTTGGAGCAAGGCAACAAGAACCAGCTGGGCAACATCCTCTCGCC
Organism: Tannerellaceae bacterium; assembly: GCA_963648005.1. Taxonomy (GTDB): domain Bacteria; phylum Bacteroidota; class Bacteroidia; order Bacteroidales; family Tannerellaceae; genus Parabacteroides. Next base: position 4,103 of record CAVJCD010000035.1, read on the forward strand.
CTTCAACGAACAGCTGAAGAACATGAAAGAGGCCTTTGAGAGGTCTACGGAACGAAGCCGAGAGAATGCCACCTCGTTCAACACCACCATCGACAATCTTATGCGCCACTCGCAGAAGTTGGCAGAAGACACCAAGAACCTTACCGACGCGCTCAAGAACAAAGGAAAGGTGCAGGGCGACTGGGGCGAGCAAGTGCTTGCCACCATACTCGAGAACAGCGGTCTGAGGCCGGGCATTGAATACGAGGTGCAGGAAAACGTGAAAGACGAAGAGGGCAACAATCTGCGGCCAGATGTCATCGTGAACTGCTCCGACGGGCGCAAGGTCGTAATAGACTCCAAGGTGTCGCTCACCGGATTCACCCACTACGTCAATGCTACGACCGACGCAGAAAGGGAACAAGCCGAGAAAGAGAACCTGGAGTCGATAAAGAACCATATCAAGGAGTTGGTAAGGAAGAACTACACCAAGGTTGTGAAAGGCGCCGTGCCCTACGTCTTGATGTTTATCCCCAACGAGGGCAGCTATATATTGGCTCTGCAGAAAGACCATAACCTCGCCACTGACGCCTTCCAGAAGCACCATGTGTTACTCATCAACCCCACCAACCTTATGTTGGCGCTTCAACTCATACTCATCCTATGGCAGTTTGAACGTAAGGAGGAGAACGATAGGAGCATCGTTGATGCCGCCTCGAAGATGTACGACAAGTTTGTTGGCTTTGCCGAAAACTTCCAGAAGATAGGCGACCAACTCCGAAGCACCAATCGCACCTACGACACGGCACGCGGACAGCTGGTGGACGGCAATGGCAATCTGATTCGCCAAATAAAACAGTTGCAAAACTTCGGCGTCAGCTCCACCAAAAAGATACCCGCCAAACTCTCTGAATAACGAAAGGGATATCCCTTTTGGGCAGATGTGATATTACATTTGGGAAAACCTGCTTTGCCGAGAAAACCAAGACGACCGATGGTTTTGCCCGAAAGGTTCGAACCTTGTAAGAATTTCTATTGATAGTTTCAAGCGAAACCATCTATACCCCTTGGGGCGGTTATTCGAATAAAATCGTCAAATTATTCGTATAAATCGGGCGAATTATTCGAATAACCCGAAAGCAAGTTGTCGGCACCTATTTTGCCCTTCTTTGGCGGGAGGGGTTGGGGAGGAAACAAAAGTGGGAGGAAACCAAGCAGCTTTCCTCCCACTTTGTAGAGTTTTCCGGAGAATCCGGAAGTCGGGATATGCTCTTAATGCGAAAGCATGTCGGGGGTGATGGCGGTGAATTTCTCGGCATCCGACTTACGCAGTTTCACGCTGCCGTCGTTCCAGTTGGATACCCATCCGCCAATGATATGACCGAGGAACACAACCTTAATCTCGTGTAACCCCTTAGCCAAAGCCACTGAGGTGTCGTGACGCGAGAAGCGCTTTACCTCTCCGCTGTTGTTAACAAGCAGTTTGCCGTCGAGCCATACCTCCTCGTTGTCTGAAGAGATGTAATATACGCCGTCCTCGGGGATGTTGACGTAGCCGGTGGCAACGGATACATATTCGCTGAGGCCCCTCATCGATTTGTCGGTGGGGATGGCATAGGATATCTCGTTGAGACCTTTTATTGTCGAGGTCTTCCATTCCTTGGCGTTCTTCATATCAGCCGACTTGAGGTACAACCCCTCTGCCACCTTCATCTCCAGTCCGGGCTTTGCGTCTTTTATCTCCTTGGCCGGAGCAAGTGTCTGCTTCTCTACCGTGATGGTACGTACGCGGCTCATCTTGCCCGAGGGCAATACGGAACGGATTTTCAAGACACCCGATTCGGTGAACTCGATGGGAGCGGAGTAGATGGTCCCGTCGGCTGTAGGTTCTGTCCCGTCGGTGGTATATACAACCTTGATGGGACGTGTTGTCTTGAACTCAAGAGATGCTTTGTCGGTAAACGCCACAAAATCGCAAGAGCCGTAGGGCTGTTCGGGCTGCGGGATATGGTAGTTGATGCTGTGGCCGTCGAGTCTTACCAACGCATTGTCAAGTCTGCGTTCAAAATCCTTATAGTCCTTGCGCTCAACCTTTGTCCATGCAATCTCCGACAATGCAAGCATACGGGGATACATGCGATATTCCATCAAGTCGGTGCTATACATATACTCACTCCAGTTGTTGCACTGAACACCAATGATGTGCTGTGCCTTGCCCATTTTCACCAAGGTGTCGGGCACGGGGTTGTATCTGTAGGCCTTATCGAGCGGGTCGTAACCACCGATGGTCACCGGCTCTATCTTCTGGTCACCCTGATACTGGTCGAGATACATGCCCTCGCTACCGGGGGTCATGATGGCATCGTGGCCCATGCTTGCTGCAGCTATACCACCCGATACACCACGCCAAGACATGACTGTGGCAGATGGGGCAAGTCCACCCTCCAGGATTTCGTCCCAACCGATAATCTTTTTGCCATGCTTCTCAGCCAAGTATTTCTCTATGCGTTGGATGAAATAACTCTGAAGGCGCTCTTCTGCGCTATGTTCCTTAGTGGCCTTCAGCCCTTCTTCGCGGATACGTTTCTGGCAAAGCGGGCATTCCTTCCATTCGTTCTTCGGGCATTCATCGCCTCCCACATGGAAATATTTGCTGGGAAACAGCGGAACCATCTCGTCAATCACGTCTTCCACAAACTTGAATGTCTCTTCCTTTCCGGCACAAAGCACAATGCTCTCTACGCCCCAAACGGTGCGCGGCGTGCCTTGCTTTCCTTTACAAGAAAGCTCGGGATAGGCTGCTATTGCCGCCATCTCGTGACCAGGCATCTCTAACTCCGGTATCACGGTGATGAACCTATCGGCAGCATATTTCACTATCTCCTTAATCTCGTCCTGAGTGTAGTAGCCGCTATGCTTAACGCCGTCACCTTCCACACGCTTCGAGGCTATCTCCATCAGTTTGGGATATTTCTTTATCTCAACGCGCCAGCCCTGGTCGTCGGTAAGGTGCCAATGCATGGTGTTGACCTTAAACAGCGACAATACATCAATCTGCTTCTTTACATTCTCCACCGGGATGAAATGGCGGCAAGGGTCGAGCATGAAACCGCGGTAAGCAAACCTCGGCTCGTCTTTCACAGAGACGCACGGCGCCGTCCAAGCTATTCCACTTACAACCTCCGGGCTCTCTATCTCTGCGGGCAGCAATTGCATAAACGTCTGCATACCGTAGAACAACCCCTGGGGCGTTTTGGCCTTTACCGTTACTCCCTTGGGGGTGACATCAAGCGTATAGCCTTCGTCGTTCATATCTGCCGTACCGTCAATGATGAGAGATATGCCGCCCTTAGACTCCTTGTCGCCACAAGTGGTTGCATAGCCCGTTGCTTGATTGATTTTCGAGGAGAAATACTCGGCAATGACCTTAGCCTCCGGCGATGAAGCCTGGAAAGCCATATTCTTGCCAACCGTAAATGAGCCTTCGTTCTGAGTCAACTCCAACGGTGTCGGGATAATATTAATACCTTTATTATATGCCTTCTGCTCCGTCGGCACCCCGCTACACGATGCCAGCAGACAAAGCGCTGCACCGGCACATATGGATACTATCGTTTTCATATTTGTAAAGATTATACGAATGAATACTTACCAAGCGAAAATGGGATACTCTTTCATGATGCTGTTTACCTTCTCGCGTACGGCAGCGATGGTTTTGTCGCATTCCGGTGCGGAAAGAACGGTGTCAATCATTTCTACAATTTCGCCCATCAACGGTTCCTTGGCTCCACGGGTGGTAATGGCAGGCGTACCTACACGAATACCTGAAGTCTGGAAAGCAGAACGGCTATCGAAGGGAACCATGTTTTTGTTCACAGTGATATCAGCAGCCACCAATGCCTTTTCCGCCACCTTACCCGTCAGGTCGGGGAACTTCTTGCGCAGGTCAATCAGCATGCTGTGGTTGTCCGTTCCGTCAGAGATGATTTTGTATCCCTTGTCGATAAAAGCCTTTGCCATAGTTGTCGCATTGGTCTTCACCTGCTTTTGATAAGTCTTGTATTCCGGCTCAAGCGCTTCGCCGAATGCTACGGCTTTGGCTGCAATGACATGCTCCAACGGACCACCCTGGATACCCGGGAACACTGCCGAGTCAAGCAGCTGAGACATCTTCTTGATTTCTCCCTTTGGAGTCTTCTTTCCCCACGGGTTCTCAAAGTCCTTACCCAAAAGGATGATACCTCCACGCGGTCCACGCAGTGTCTTATGAGTTGTGGATGTTACGATATGAGCATACTCCAGCGGGTTGTTGAGCAAGCCGGCAGCAATCAATCCTGCCGGATGTGCCATGTCAATCATCAGCAAAGCACCCACCTCGTCGGCTATCTCACGCATACGCTTGTAGTCCCATTCACGCGAATAGGCAGAACCGCCACCTATAATCAATTTCGGCTTTTCGCGAAGAGCCACTTCTTCCATCTGGTCGTAGTCAACACGTCCCGTATCCTCCCTTACATTATACTCTGTTGCGTGGTAGAGAATACCCGAACTGTTTACTGGCGAACCGTGTGAAAGGTGACCTCCGTGCGACAGATTAAGTCCGAGGAATGTGTCGCCCGGATTAAGCACAGCCAAAAGCACGGCGGCATTGGCCTGTGCCCCCGAGTGCGGTTGCACGTTTACCCACTCGGCATTGAAGATTTGTTTCAGCCGTTCGATGGCAATCGTCTCACTCTGGTCCACCACTTCGCAACCGCCGTAATAACGCTTGCCGGGATACCCCTCGGCATATTTGTTGGTCAAGCAACTACCCATAGCTTGCATCACTTGGTCACTCACAAAGTTCTCGGAAGCAATCAACTCAATACCTTTCAGCTGGCGCTGATGCTCTTTCTCGATGATGTCGAAAATAATTTTGTCTTGTTTCATATTGTTTGATAAAATGATTATTTCTCTACAGATTTCTGCCACCGTAGTTGTGTGGCTTCAGAAACGTTACAAAATTACAATAAAAATCCGTACGGGTGAGTGGTTTTATGATTCCGTATGGTAATCCGTCGATTAATATCATTAAGGAATATGATATGGTTCATTTTCTCGTTGGGAAATCTTTAAAGACATGTATAAAAAGACTACCTTTGTCAAACAGAAAAACAAATATCATAATACCATGAGTACAACACGAAGAGATTTTTTGAAGAAATCTATTGCGGCAGGTGTTGGGGCTTTTATAGCACCGTCTATTGTCCCTGCTTCAGTTTTTGGTCCTAATGCGCCATCAAATCGTATTAATATCGGCGCAATTGGTACGGGCCGTATTTCCCGAGAACATGATATGCCCGGCGTTTGGAAGTATGATGATGTACGCATCGTTGCTGCCGCTGACTTGGATTTGCACCGAGTAGCAGAAGCGAAGGAACTGGTTGAAGGATATTACACAAAGAAGTTTGGAAAGAAGTATACCGGCGTAAAAACCTATCAGGACTACCGCGAACTGCTTGCAGACAAGGATATCGATGCCGTATTGGTAAGTACACCGGACCATTGGCATGCCAAAATTGCGATAGATGCCGTTAATGCAGGAAAGGATGTTTATCTGCAGAAACCAACATCACTGACCATTGCAGAAGGACGTAAGATGAGCAACGCAGTGAATGCTACCGGACGTATTTTGCAGATTGGTAGTCAGCAACGCTCTATGGAACAATTCCGTTATGCCTGCGAGTTGGTACGGAATGGACGTATCGGAGACCTTAAAGAGATAGAAGTTCGTCTTCCGGGCGACCCTGCCGGAGGAAACCCCGAGGAAATGCCCATTCCTAAAGGATTCAACTATGAAATGTGGCTAGGCCAGACACCTTACGTGCCTTATACGGTAGACCGTGTGCATCCGCAACAAGGATATGGTCGTCCGGGATGGTTGCGTTGCGAGCAGTTTGGCGCCGGCATGATTACAGGTTGGGGAGCACATCATTTCGATATTGCCCACTGGGCTATGGATAAGGAATATTCCGGCCCGATAGAAATCTCGGGACACGCCACATTTGCATCAGGCGGACTATGGGATGTTCACGGAGATGATTTTGAAACAGAAATGTTATACGACAATGGTGTAATTGTAAGAGGTACCACAAACACCGAACAAAAGCCCAACGGAGTATTGTTTACGGGTACAGAAGGATGGATTTTTGTATGCCGTGGCGATTATTCCGCTTCTTCCAATGACCCGAAAACGGCCGGAACGTCGAAGGCCCTGATGGCTTCCGACCCCAAGATACTTACATCGGTGATTGGTGAGAACGAAATTCATTTGTATAAGAGTACCGACCATCATGGCAACTGGCTGGAAAGCGTACGTACAAGAAAACAGAATATCACACCTGCGGAGGTGGCACACCGTTCTTGCTCTGCTTGTCTCTTGCAGCATATCGCCATGAAGTTGAATCGTAAGCTCTATTGGGACCCGATTTTGGAACGGTTCAAAAA
>CAVJCD010000035.1:10577-14793 GCA_963648005.1 Tannerellaceae bacterium
CTTTTGATGGCTATGAGACGTATTAACATTATGTTGTTGTGCTGCCTGCTTTCCATATCGATGTGGGCAGCAGGGAGCATCCGTATTGTAGTGGATGCCGGGCAGTATGACAGGCAGGATTGTATAGTGTCGGTGGAGATATCTAAACTGAAACTAAAACAAGGCTCCGTGGTGGTTTTGTTTGAGAAGACAGGAAAGACAAAGACGCCTGTTGCATGCCAGGTTATACAAAATGGGGAGGCGACTCCCGTTTTGTATTGGGTGTTGAGTGGACATACTCCCGCAGGCACTACACGTGAGTTTGTTGCCCGTGTGGCTAAAAAAGATGCCGACAAAAATCCCATGCAAGTGGAAGATAACGGGAAAACGTTGGTGTTGAAACAAGACGGACGGGATATCCTTCAATATAACTACGCTTGGGTTGCCCCTCCTGAGGGTGTTGACCCCATCTTTGGACGAAGCGGATTTATACATCCGGCTTATTCTCCATCCGGTAATGTGTTGACAGCAATACAACCCAAAGACCATCGTCACCACTATGGCATTTGGAATCCGTGGACACGCATTGAGTATGGGAGTAAGAAGTACGACCTTTGGAATCTCGGTGACAAGCAAGGTACGGTTCGTGCCCGGAGCATTGAGCAGACATATCAAGGAGATATCTGTGCAGGCTATAAGGCATATCTCGACCATTATATCTTCAGCGATGCAGGCGAGAAGGTAATTATGGATGAAACGTGGGACGTGAAAGCTTGGAATCTCCCCGGTGGTTTCCTTTGGGACTTTGAGTCGGGGTTGAATCCTACTACCGACCTTCCGGTGCTGATTAAAGAATACAGATACGCTGGTTTTGGATGGCGCGCCACGGAAGATTGGACTCGGGAGAATAGTATCATGATTACCTCGGAGGGGAAGTCTAGACAAGAAATCGACGGTACGAGAGCTCGTTGGATTTATGTTACCGGACAATGTAACGGCAGTAAGGAACGCTCGGGAATGCTCTTCCTTGGGCATCCTGAAAACTACAATTCGCCGGAACCGCTCCGTATCTGGGACGAGAATGCAAACTATGGACGTGGTGACGTTTTCGTCAATTTCGCTCCAACAAAGAATATGGACTGGGAACTTAAGCCCGGTGAACACTACAAGTTGCGCTATCGTGTCTTGTCTTATGATGGCGAAATGGATAAGGAAAGAGCCGACCGTCTTTGGAACGATTTTGCATATCCTCCGAAAGTGACGGTTCGATAAAAATGAATAAAAGAAAGGAATAACGAATGAAAAAGATATTGTTGGGTTTGGTCGCTGTTTTTCTATGCGGTAACTTGTTGGCACAGAAACAGGAGGTCTCGGCTGTAAAGGTGGGAGACCGTATTGATGTTGTGATAGATGGTCAGTTCTTCACCAGCTACTATTTCCTGCAGAACGAGAAATATCCGTTCTTTTTCCCGGTTAACGGTCCGGTGTCGGGTGCCACAACAACCATGATGCGTAATGGCATGTATCCGCACCATAGCTCCTTGTTTTTTGGTTGCGATATGGTGAATGGTGGCAACTATTGGCAGGAAGGTCTCGAACGTGGTCGTATCGTGTCGGTTGGTGCCCGTATCACAGAGGCTAAAGGTGAACGAGTGGTAATTGAAGACGAGTGCATTTGGAAACGTCCGGACGCCGGTGCTCCTATAGTTGACCGCAGAAAGATTACAATCTCGTCTCCTTCCCGCGAACTCTATCAGATAGATTTCGACATAGAGATGGAGATGCTTATGGATGTTACGATTCTTAAGACCAACCATTCTTTGTTTAGTGCCCGTATCGACCCGGACTTGACTGTTACGCAGGGTGGCGTTATGGTTAATGCAGAAGGAAAAAGTGGTGAAAAAGAAACCTTTGGAGCCCGCTCGCCTTGGATGGATTGCAACGGCAAGAGAAAGACCGGTACGGAGGGTATAGCTATCATGCAACATCCGTCCAACAGATGGTATCCATCGCCTTGGTTTACTCGTGACTATGGCTTTATGTCACCGACACCAATGTTTTGGCCTGAGAACGGAGAGAAAACGGAATTGAAGAAAGGAGAGAAGATAAATTTAAGATATCGTGTACTTGTTCATGCCGGGAATGCTGAAGAAGCTGGCATTGCACGTTTGTTTGAACAATATAAAAAGGAGTAAGACGTATGGAACTTGATTTAAGAGGAAAAGTCGCTGTCCTAACTGGTGGCGGCGGCGTTTTGGGTGGTAGCATCTCTCGTAGCTTGGTGGAGAATGGCGTTAAGGTTGCTGTCCTGGATATTCGTGAGGAGCAACTCGACAAACGTATCAAAGAATTGCAACCACTGGGAGAGGTGATTGGTATCCAATGTAATGTGTTGGATATACAAAGCCTTGAGGCTGCTCGTGAAAAGGTGCTTGATAAGTGGGGAAGCGTTGATATACTTATAAACACTGCCGGTGGTAACCTGCCCGGTGCAACCTTGCGGGAAGACCAAACCGTGTTTGACATGAAGGTCGAAGATTTCAATCGTGTGACCGACCTGAATATGAACGGAACCGTTTATCCTTGCCTTGTCTTTGGAAAGGCGATGGCAGAAAAGGGTGTCGGAAGCATAATAAATATTTCGTCGATGGCAACTTATTCAGCAATAACACGTGTGCCGGGTTATTCTGTGGCCAAAAGTGGCGTGAGCATCTTTACAAAATGGTTGGCAACGGAGATGGCTCTGAAGTTTGGTGAGAAAATCCGCGTGAATGCATTGGCCCCCGGGTTCTTTATCGGAGACCAGAACCGTGCATTGTTGATAAATTCCGATGGCACGTATACTGAACGAAGCAAGAAGGTGTTGGCTCGGACGCCTATGAGACGATTTGGGGACATCAAGGAACTGAACGGAATGGTTCATTTTCTTTGTTCTGAGTACGCTAGTTTCATTACGGGAGCAATTATTCCTGTGGATGGCGGATTTAGTTCCTTTAGCGGTGTCTGATTATGGCATTGGAGAAAACTTGGCGTTGGTTTGGCAAGAATGATGCCGTAAGCCTTGTCGATTTGAAACAAATGGGAGTGGAGGGAGTTGTTACCTCTCTCCACCATATTCTTGCCGGCGAGGTATGGCAGGTGGAGGATATTCTATCCGTTAAGCGTGATATAGAAAGCTACGGCATGAGATGGAGCGTAGTGGAAAGTCTGCCCGTTTCGGAAGGGATAAAGATTTGCTCCGTAGACCGCGATAGATTGATTGACAACTATCGCCAATCTTTGCGTAATTTGGGTGCTTGTGGCATAGATACTGTATGTTACAATTTTATGCCGGTGCTTGATTGGGCGCGGACAGACCTTCATTATAAGAACCCAAGTGGTGCTGAGTCAATGCTGTTTGACTATCCTACTTTTGCTGCCTTCGATGTATATATACTAAAACGGGAAGGTGCACGCGATAGCTATTCGCCGGATATTTTGGAAAAAGCCGAAAGGATAATCTCCCGAATGACCCTTGAAGAGCAAGAAGAATTGGCTCACAATATCATTATTGTAACGCAAGCCTTTATCCACGGAGTAGTAGGGGAAGGTGGAGATTACAAACAGCAATTTCTTAGTTATTTAAAAACCTATGACCGGATAGGAAAAGATGAGTTACGACAAAACCTTTTGCGGTTTTTGAACGATGTTGTTCCCGTTGCAGAGGAAGTGGGGGTAAATCTCTGTATTCATCCCGACGACCCACCTTTCCCTTTGCTTGGATTGCCAAGAATAGCCGGTACTATTGAAGATTTCAGGTGGATATTCAGTCAGTGTAAATCCATTGCAAACGGCTTTACCTTCTGTACTGGTTCGTTGTCTACACATCCTGACAATGATTTGATATTAATGGCTGAAGAATTTGCTTCCCGTATCCATTTTGTACATTTAAGAAATACATCTGTCTTGCCTGACCATGGTTTTTGTGAATCGGGGCATTTGAGAGGGAGCGTTGATATGTTTTCAGTGGTGAAGATACTGCTAAAAGAACAGATTAGACGCAAGGCGGTTGGACGTAAAGATATAAGAATGCCTTTCCGACCCGACCATGGTCTTCGGATGTTGGATGATTTTAATAGGAAAGCTAACCCCGGATATCCGTTGATTGGACGTTTGAAAGGATTAGCCGAAATAGATGGTTTGCAAACAGGAATAGAACGTTTTCTAAACGAAATCCAAAGATGATAATATATAGATA
>CAVJCD010000036.1:0-1313 GCA_963648005.1 Tannerellaceae bacterium
CTCCTATTTCTTGGGGGGTAAATCGCTTCCATTCTACATGTTGGGTCTGTCTAATGCTTCCGGTCAGTTTGATATATCCGGTACTATGTGGATGGTCACGCTTGCCTTTATTTATGGTATAAAGAGTGCTTGGGTGCCTTGGTTATGGCCAGTGTTCAACCAAATCTTCCTGATGGTATATTTGTCGGTATGGTTGCGCCGTTCGAATGTGCTGACGGGGGCGGAATGGATATCAACGCGTTTCGGTAAGAACCGCGGTGCCACCTGGTCGCATTCAATTGTTGTCATCTATGCCTTGATAGGTGTGTTGGGCTTTCTTAGCTATGGATTCATTGGCGTAGGTAAGTTTATGGAGATATTCTTCCCTTGGGATTATGTCTCTCAGTTTGTGCCGTTCGATATTCCGGCGGAATACGTTCCGCATGTCTATGGCGTGTTCTTTACAGCGATTGCAACCATTTATGTCATAATGGGTGGTATGCTTAGTATAGTGTGGACCGACGTGGTGCAGTTTGCCATCATGACTATTGCCGGCGTGACTATTGCCGTGATAGCGATGATGAAGGTTAGTCCCGAGACACTTGCCGCTATTGTACCTGCGGGATGGGACAGCTTGATGCCCGAATGGACGCTCAACTTGCAGTGGACGGACATCTTCAGCGACGTGAACGAAAAGATAATGAACGACCAATATGGTCTGTTTGGCATCTTTGTCATGATGATGCTCTTCAAGGGTGTGTTCAACAGTATGGCAGGCCCTGCGCCCAACTACGATATGCAGAAAATACTTTCCTGCCGTAGCGGTAAGGAGGCAGCTTTGATGAGCGGTTCGGTGCCGGTCATCTTGCTTGTACCGCGTTATCTGATGATTATGGGTTTCACGGTGTTGGCGTTGGCATTCTTCAAGGACCTTGATTTGACCACCAAGACGGGGGCAATCGACTTCGAGCTGATTCTTCCCAATGCAATCACTGAGTTTGCGCCCGTAGGTGTCTGCGGGTTGTTGTTGGCAGGGTTGTTGGCGGCTTTCATGTCAACCTTTGCCTCTACTGCCAATGCGGCTCCCGCCTATATTGTGAACGATATATATAAGAAATACATTAACCCCAATGCCAGCAACAAGACGATGATTCGCGCCAGCTACATTGTGACGCTTATCGTTGTGGTGGTCAGCGTTGTGATAGGGTTCTTTGTGGAGAGCGTCAACTCCGTGCTGCAGTGGATTACCTCGGCACTCTATGGCGGATATATCGCCGCCAACCTCTTGAAGTGGCATTGGTGGCGCTTTAACGGTAATGGTTATTTCTGGGGAA
>CAVJCD010000036.1:1323-4631 GCA_963648005.1 Tannerellaceae bacterium
GATTACAGGTATTCTGGCAGCGATGGTCTGCCCGTTTATCTTCGACAACTACACGATGGTCGACGGTCATTTCGTGGAGAGAGTAGGAGAGTATGCCAATAATGCTCCGATGTTGCCGTTATTCTATTTCCCGGTGCTGTTGGTTGTCTCACTGATTGGTTGCGTTGTCGGTACTTATTCCGCACCGGCGGTAGACGACGAAACCCTGGAACGTTTCTATATCACCATACGCCCATGGGGCTTTTGGAAACCTGTATACGACAAGGTGGTTGCCAAATATCCACAGGTGAAAGCCAACAAGAATTTCGGGCGCGATATGTTTAACGTGGCTGTCGGTATCATTTGGCAGATGTGCCTCACCATTATCCCGATGTATATAGTAATTCGCGAAGGCATGCCGCTGTTGACCAGTGTGCTAATTCTTGCCATCACAACGCTCGTCTTGAAGAAGAATTGGTACGACAAAATGAGCCGCGAGGAAGTGGAGTATAATAAACTGATGAAAGAATTGAATTTGGACGAGAAGAGGAATGACTCCGAGTCCGTAACTAAAACAGATAGATAAAATGGGTAAATTGAAAGTTGTAGGCAGCCCACTGCCCAATATGCCGTGGGAAGACCGCCCTGTAGGTTGTAAGGATGTGGTTTGGCGATATTCGAAGAACCCGGTGATACCGCGTGATATCATCCCGACCTCCAATAGTGTATTCAATAGTGCTGTAGTTCCTTTCAAGGATGGTTATGCCGGAGTGTTTCGTTGCGATGACACTAATCGTCGTATGCGTCTGCATGTGGGATTCAGCAAGGATGCCATTCACTGGGATATAGCTGAGACGAAGTTGGAGTTTGAGTGCGACGACCCGGAAATTGGGGAGTTTGTCTACGCCTACGACCCGCGTGTATGCTTCATCGACGACCGCTACTATATCACTTGGTGTAACGGCTATCACGGTCCTACAATCGGTGTTGCTTATACCTTAGATTTCAAGACATTTCATCAGTTGGAGAATGCCTACCTGCCGTTCAACCGTAATGGCGTGTTGTTCCCGCGTAAGATAAACGGACGTTTTGCCATGCTGAGCCGTCCGAGTGATAATGGGCATACACCGTTTGGTGATATTTTCTATAGCGAATCTCCTGATATGTGTTTCTGGGGAAGACATCGTCATGTGATGTCGCCGGCTCCGTTTGAGGTAAGTGCATGGCAGTGCCTGAAGATTGGAGCAGGTCCTATTCCTATCGAGACTTCGGAAGGATGGCTGTTGATTTATCATGGAGTGTTGCGCTCTTGCAATGGTTATGTGTATAGTTTTGGTGCTGCCATTTTGGACTTGGAGCAGCCTTGGAAGGTTAAATACCGTACAGGACCATATCTGCTTTCTCCGCAGAAGGCATACGAATGCATGGGTGATGTGCCTAACGTTACATTCCCGTGCGCAGCCTTGCATGATGCGGAATCAGACCGTATAGCCATCTACTATGGCTGTGCCGACACGGTGACAGGTTTGGCGTTTGGCCATATAAGCGAGATTGTGGAATTCACGAAGAAGAACTCTATAGTATAAGAGAGGCCTCCGAGAGTTAAAACTATCATACAATGGAAAAGGCAAACATCCCGGAACGTATCGCTGCCCTTCGGAAGGCGATGAAGGAGAAGAACATCGACGCCTATGTCATTCCCAGTTCAGACCCTCATCTTAGCGAGTATCCTGCCGACCGATGGAAAGCGCGTGAATGGATTTCCGGCTTCGACGGCTCGGCGGGGACGGTGGTTGTCACTGCCGACAAGGCAGGGCTATGGACCGACTCCCGCTATTTCCTGCAGGCGGATATCCAGCTGAAGGGAACGGGCATTGAACTTTATAAGATGGCGATACCTTCAACGCCTACTATCCCCGACTTTTTGCTTCGGGAACTGAAAGAGGGACAAACCGTCGGGATGGACGGTGAGACCTATAGCGTGAGTGATGCCTTCGGGATGGATGGCGTGTTGAGGGAGAAGAAGATTCGCCTTGAGACTTCTTACGACCTTGTTGATGAGGTGTGGAGAGGTCGCCCCGCCGCGCCCGGCAACCCATTGTTTGAGATGCCGGTGGAGTTGAGCGGGAGGTCAGTCCACGAGAAGTTGGACGATATCAACAAATGCTTGCGTAAAGAGGGGGCAGACTGCCTTATCATTGCTGCCCTCGACGAGGTGGCGTGGACATTCAACATACGTGGAACGGATGTTGAATATAATCCGGTGGTGATTAGCTATGCTTTCGTGTCGGAAAAGGAGAGTGTGCTTTTCGTCGACCCTCGGAAGATTACGGCAGAGGTGGCAGAACATCTCAAGCGTGAGGGAGTGGTGTTGGCAGACTACAAGATGATATGCAGATACCTTTCTCGGCTGCCTGAGACCAGTGTGGTGTTCCTCGACCCCTCCAAGACGAATGTATCGCTCTATAATGCCTTGCCCAAAGGATGCAGGATAGTGGAGGGTATCACCCCTGCGAACCATCTCAAAAGCATAAAGAACGAGACGGAGATAAAGGGATTTCGCAATGCTGCGATAAAAGACGGCATCGCGTTGACCCGTTTCTATATATGGTTGGAAAAGGCCTTGGCCGGGGGAGAGAAGGTTACCGAGCTTAGTGCTGCGGCACGTCTCACGGCACTGCGCGCCGAACAGCCGCAGTATATCATGGACAGCTTTGAAACGATATGCGGGTATGCCGACCACGGAGCCATTGTGCATTATTCTGCCACCCCAGAGAGCGATGTGGAAATAAAACCGGGCAGTTTGTTGTTGATGGATTCCGGCGCCCAGTATTTGGACGGGACTACCGACATCACCCGCACAATTGCCATAGGTGAGCCTTCTCAGAAGATGAAAGAAGATTACACCCGCGTCTTGAAGGGCACAATCGGTCTTGCTGACTGTAAATTCCCCGCCGGGACGAAGGGTGTACAGATAGACATCCTTGCCAGGAAAGCCCTTTGGAATGCAGGCATCAATTACTTGCACGGAACGGGTCACGGGATTGGTCATTGTCTTAACGTGCACGAAGGACCGCAGAGCATCCGTATGGAGCACAATCCCGTTACGTTGAAACCGGGCATGGTGACGAGCGACGAGCCTGCCATCTATCGCACCGGCGAGTATGGCATCCGGACGGAAAACATCGTGCTTGTTCAAGAAGACAGCGAAACGGAATACGGCAAGTTCTATAGCTTCGACACTCTGACCCTGTGTTATATCGACACGCGTCCGATTGTTGTAAAGATGCTCTCCGGGGAAGAACGTCTTTGGCTAAACAAATACCATA
>CAVJCD010000036.1:4641-14634 GCA_963648005.1 Tannerellaceae bacterium
GAAAACAGCAGAAATATAAGTCAACAGATAAATTATGGCAATAATAAAGACAGTCCGGGGTTTTACTCCGAAGATTGGCAAAGACACGTTTTTGGCAGACAACGCCGTTGTTATCGGAGACGTTGAGATAGGAGAGGGTTGTAGCATTTGGTTTGGCACTGTACTTCGCGGCGACGTCAACTCGATACGTATAGGTAACGGCGTCAACATACAAGACGGTTCCGTGTTGCATACGTTGTACGAGAAGTCTACCATCGAGATTGGCAACGACGTTTCGGTGGGGCATAACGTAACAATTCATGGTGCCAAGGTGTGCGATGGTGCGCTGATAGGCATGGGGGCAGTTGTGCTCGACAATGCTGTGATTGGCGAAGGTGCAATTGTGGCTGCCGGGTCGGTTGTCTTAAGCAAGACCATTGTGGAGCCGGGCAGCATTTACGCCGGCGTACCGGCAAGGTTCGTGAAGACGGTAGACCCCGAGCAGGCCAAGGAAATCAATCAGAAGATTGCCAAGAACTACCATCTGTATGCAAGTTGGTATACCGAAGACGCAGAATACGTAGAACAAACATATTAATAGAAGAACAACTCATGAAGAAAACAGTTTTCATTGCGCCAATGGCTGCATTGTTGCTCCTCTCTTGTGCTCAGGCGCCCAAGGAGGAAGGAAAAGAGATTATTTATACGCCGGCGGCCCCATACAATCCACCGACGTATGTATGTTATAAGGCTCCGGCCCAGATTAAGATAGACGGTAAGCTGTCGCCCGAAGAATGGGATGCCATACCTTGGACTTCCAGCTTTGTTGATATAGAAGGCGACAAACGTCCGGCACCGTTTCTTCAGACCCGTGCGAAGATGACGCACGACGACAACGGTATGTATTTTGCCGTTCTTATGGAAGAGCCTCACGTATGGGCAACACTTACGGAGCACGACGCCGTAATCTATCGGGACAACGATTTTGAGATATTTCTCAACCCTACAAACGACACACACAATTACCTGGAGTATGAAGTCAATGCTTTGGGAACAGTGTGGGATTTGTTCCTCACCCAACCTTATCGCGACGAACCCATTGTGCTCAACAATTGGGAATATGCAGGTATGAAATCGGCTGTCTATGTGGATGGCACACTCAATAATCCGAACGACACAGACCGCTCGTGGAGCGTTGAGGTATATATTCCTTGGTCGTCAATCTATCAGATGATGGGTGGACAAGCTCCTAAAGACGGTGACCATCTCCGTACAAACTTTTCACGCGTGGAATGGACTCTGGAGGCACAGAACGGCAAGTACGTGAAGGTGCCCATCAAAGGCGAAGACAAGGTTCGCGAGTACAATTGGGCATGGGCTCCGATAGGCACTGTAAATATCCACATGCCGGAATATTGGGGCTTTGTTCAGATTTCCAACACCGAGGCAGGAAAGGGTGAGACTAAGTTTGTGAAAGACCCGAACGACGAAACAAAATGGCTTCTTCGCAACTTCTACTATCGTCAGAGCGAATATTATGCAAAGTTTGGCGAGTATGCCACATCTTTGGCTGCTCTCAAACCGGAAGAGTTGTGTTCTGCCGAGCAAGTCAAGCAAATCACTCTCACGAACACTCAGTCGATGTATGAGATAACACTCCCGGCTGCCGACAGCACTTTCTGGCATATCCGGCAAGACGGCTTGGTTTGGAAGAGATAGAATCCCCCAAACACATAGAGTAAGATAAATGGACAATAGTGATTCATCCAATTCGCAGGCATTCTCCAAAGCAAGGGGGATGCTTGTGTTTTAGAAGACTGTCAAGAACTACCATCTGTATGCAAGTTGGTATACCGAAGACGCAGAATACGTAGAACAAACATATTAATAGAAGAACAACTCATGAAGAAAACAGTTTTCATTGCGCCAATGGCTGCATTGTTGCTCCTCTCTTGTGCTCAGGCGCCCAAGGAGGAAGGAAAAGAGATTATTTATACGCCGGCGGCCCCATACAATCCACCGACGTATGTATGTTATAAGGCTCCGGCCCAGATTAAGATAGACGGTAAGCTGTCGCCCGAAGAATGGGATGCCATACCTTGGACTTCCAGCTTTGTTGATATAGAAGGCGACAAACGTCCGGCACCGTTTCTTCAGACCCGTGCGAAGATGACGCACGACGACAACGGTATGTATTTTGCCGTTCTTATGGAAGAGCCTCACGTATGGGCAACACTTACGGAGCACGACGCCGTAATCTATCGGGACAACGATTTTGAGATATTTCTCAACCCTACAAACGACACACACAATTACCTGGAGTATGAAGTCAATGCTTTGGGAACAGTGTGGGATTTGTTCCTCACCCAACCTTATCGCGACGAACCCATTGTGCTCAACAATTGGGAATATGCAGGTATGAAATCGGCTGTCTATGTGGATGGCACACTCAATAATCCGAACGACACAGACCGCTCGTGGAGCGTTGAGGTATATATTCCTTGGTCGTCAATCTATCAGATGATGGGTGGACAAGCTCCTAAAGACGGTGACCATCTCCGTACAAACTTTTCACGCGTGGAATGGACTCTGGAGGCACAGAACGGCAAGTACGTGAAGGTGCCCATCAAAGGCGAAGACAAGGTTCGCGAGTACAATTGGGCATGGGCTCCGATAGGCACTGTAAATATCCACATGCCGGAATATTGGGGCTTTGTTCAGATTTCCAACACCGAGGCAGGAAAGGGTGAGACTAAGTTTGTGAAAGACCCGAACGACGAAACAAAATGGCTTCTTCGCAACTTCTACTATCGTCAGAGCGAATATTATGCAAAGTTTGGCGAGTATGCCACATCTTTGGCTGCTCTCAAACCGGAAGAGTTGTGTTCTGCCGAGCAAGTCAAGCAAATCACTCTCACGAACACTCAGTCGATGTATGAGATAACACTCCCGGCTGCCGACAGCACTTTCTGGCATATCCGGCAAGACGGCTTGGTTTGGAAGAGATAGAACCACACCAAACACATAGAGTTAAAATAAATGGACAATAATAATACATCCAATTCGCAGGCATCCTCCAAAGCATGGGGGATGCTTGTGTTTTCTGTATTCGCCATTGTGTTGTCGACGCTTTCTCTCTTGATAGTAGTCAATCAATACACTGCCTCATCTGAGGGCGCCAAGGTAAACCCCGAGTGGAAAGGTTGGGAGCAGGAGAGATATCGCTTTGGCATGGACAAGAACGTAACGCCCCAGCCCACAGAAATCAATTCGCCGCTCATCAGTGCAGGAACGGTAATGGTGTCGGGCGACACGGACAAGTTGCGCTGGGGGTTTCATGTGTTCGAAGGATATGCCAAAGATGGCAAGAGCCGCATAACCATGTTGGTCAACAAGCATGAGGAAGAAGGCAGACCTCTTGCCGAGCTATACTATTACGGCACGGCATACAGCCATCACGATGAGTCGTACAACTGGTTTAAGATTGGTAGCGACGTCAAGGAGCACAGCTTCATGTTTAGTCGCGACAAGGCCATCTCGTTTGGTTCGCACGACTTCCGCAACGTCATAGAGCTTGCAGCCATCTCGCCCAGCGAGGATATCGACACCCGCTATAATACGGTGGCAGAGATTGACTCCGTCTTCGACCCGGAGGCCAAAGCCCACGAGAACGCGCGCTGCCTTCTCTATCTTGCCCTTAAGGATGCACGCGACGGCGCGATGTGGTACAACAAAGACACACATCGCATCGTGTGCAAGGTAAACGGGAAGTGGCAGAACGTGGTGACCGAAGATGCTCACCTCGACTTCCTCAACAAGTAGCTGCCCTTAGTGGCACAAGCCAATCAGGTAGCGGCAAAGCACGTCTCCGCCGAACACTGCCACGCAGTAGAGTATACCTAAGGGGTATCCTTTCAGGTTGCACGACACCTTGAGGGCTTTGAACATCCATACCAAAGCCCAAATAAGGAATATCAAGCCAACCAGCGAAAGCCATACTCCCAGAAGGAAGCCCGGTTGCGCGAGCAGTTCCGTTGGCGGCGTTGTCATGTCCATATCCATCATACGCCTTATGGGGGGCAGAGTGTTGAGGATATCCATAAATATGTAAGGTGCTTGGGCAAAGGCAACCGTGCCAAACACATCCACCATCCTGATTTTGGAGTGCGACAGGAGCAATCCTCCGAAGTGAAACAAAGCAGCGGGTACTAGCCAAACCGTTAGGTGCTCCACCCCAAAACACCACCATGCCGAGTTCGGCGCCGCGCCGAAATGCAGCAGTCCGTGATAATGCCAGCCGGAAGCATAGCAGATTACTGTGGACATAACCAAAGCCAAGAGCCCCCATCCAAGAGCCTGAAAGCCGGCAATCCGTTCGAACGGATTAATCAAAAATCTCACCCATTGTTTTTCCATGTCTATTCCATTTTGTTTAGTTTGTCAATCAAATCGTCAAGCTTGTTTCTTACCGTAGGATAGCTCACACCCATGTTTTTCGCCATATCTTTCAAGCTGCCGCTCGCCTTGATGAAATCGACGATAAACTGTTGCTCTTTCTCGGTCAGCCTTGCCAAGAGAGGCAGATTAAAACTCCCGCATACTTCTGTGCCGCATTGCTCGCACAGCAACCTCCCCACTCTCATTGGAGAATCGCAGGCCGGGCACTGCAAGGGCAGACGTTTTCTTAAATCTTCCATAAACATTGTTGTTTCTTTCATCAATTATCCGGGGCAAATATAAGGAGTGTTTTTAAACAAGTTCAAGCGCGTGCTGAATTTTGTTCAAGCTTTCATAAACATAGTTCATCTTTTCGCGGGCGAAAAGGAATAAGTCTCCATCCGGCTGTGTCGGAGAGGAAAGAATACGTAACTTTGAAGCCTAACAATAGCCATTTACTATGCATCACATTTCTTCTGCGGCGTTTGCCGACAGTAAACCTCACTTTGCGCTTCTCGACGGACTTAGGGGCGTGGCAGCCCTTTTGGTCGTGTGGTATCATGTATTCGAGGGCTTTGCCTTTGCTGAAGGCACGAGCATCGACAGTTTCAATCACGGTTACTTGGCGGTGGATTTCTTTTTCATCCTCTCCGGTTTCGTTATCGCCTATGCCTACGACGACCGTTGGCATACAACCCTGACTCTTTCGGGATTCTTCAAACGCCGTTTGATACGTCTCCACCCGATGGTTATTTTGGGTGCTGTGTTGGGCGTGGTGTCGTTCATGCTTCAGGGGGGTGTGAAATGGGACGGAACGCACGTCTCCACCTCTCTCGTAATGCTTGCGTTGCTTTGTGCGATGTTTTTCGTTCCGGCATATCCGGGGGCGGCCTATGAGGTGAGAGGCAATGGCGAGATGTTTCCGCTGAATGGTCCCAGCTGGTCGCTGTTCTTCGAATATATAGGCAACATCCTTTATGCTTTGTTCATTCGCCGGTTGTCTACAAAGGCGCTTACGGTGCTTGTGTGTGCACTCGGAGTGGCGCTTACGGCATTCACCACGCTCGATTTGTCGGGCTACGGTAGCTTTGGCGTGGGATGGACAATGGATGGGGTGAATTTCTGGGGCGGACTTCTGCGCATGCTTTTCCCCTTCTCCATGGGGATGCTTCTCTTCCGCCATTTCAAACCTATGCGGATAAGGGGTGCGTTTTGGATTTGTTCGCTACTGTTGTTGGGGCTCTTCTCTGTGCCCTACGTGGAGGGAGTGGAAGGATTCTCCTTGAACGGACTCTATGAAGCCTTCTGCATCATTGTTGCTTTCCCGTTCATTCTTTGGATGGGGGCATCGGGAACGTATACCGATGAGGCGACGGAAAAGGTTTGCCGCTTTGTGGGAGACCTCTCGTTTCCGCTCTACATCACTCACTATACGGTGATGTATATGTTCTACGCATGGTTGATTGACCAAAAGCTATATACCTTGGAGGAAACGTGGCCGGTGGTTGCCTGTGTCTACGTCTTCAACGTCCTTTTGGCTTATCTCTGCCTGAAGCTCTACGACGAGCCGGTAAGGAAGTGGCTGAGCCGGAAGTTCCTCGGGAAGAAATAACAAGTTTGACTTAACAAAACAAATCCTAAAAACATAATGAAACGAAACAATTTATGGATAACAGCCCTCGCTTTGGGCATCGCGTTATCTGCCTACGGGCAAAAGAGTTCCGGAGGCATCTCGGAGGAAATGCTGCAGCAAATCAAGCAGTCGTATAAGGCAACGCCGTCGGACAAGGCCCTCCACAATGCCATTGCGGGCAACGACATCAATCGGTTGGCGGTGAACATCGACAGCAAGAACAACCTCGACACTTATTTCTCGAATAAGGTGAACAGCAAGGGCATCACCAACCAGAAGTCGTCGGGCCGCTGCTGGCTGTTTACCGGCTTGAATGTGTTCCGCGCGCAAGCCATCGCGAAATATAATATGGGTGAGTTCCAGTTCTCGCAGGTCTACACCTTCTTTTGGGACCAGTTGGAGAAGTCGAACCTCTTCCTTCAGGGGATTATCGACACGCGCGAGAAGCCGATGGACGACAAGATGGTGGAGTGGCTGTTTCGCAATCCGCTTAGCGACGGCGGGCAGTTCACCGGCATCTCCGACCTTTTGAGCAAATACGGTGTGGTGCCTTCCGACGTGATGGTGGAGACCAACAGCAGCGAGAGCACGGGCCGCATGGCAATGTTGATAAGTCTTAAGCTGAAGGAATTCGGCTTGCAGCTGCGCGAGCAGGCTGCTCAAGGCGCCAAGGCATCAGCCCTGGAGAAGAGCAAGATTGAGATGCTGGGCACTGTCTATCGCATGCTTGCACTCAACCTCGGCGAGCCGCCTACGAAGTTCACCTGGACGCGCAAAGACACTCAGGGCAATCCCGTGGAGACAAAAGAATACACTCCGAAGTCATTCTTCGACGAATATATCGGCAAGGACCTTACCGAGGGTTATGTCATGCTGATGAACGACCCGAGCCGCGAATACTACAAGCTCTACGAGATTGACTTCGACCGCCACACCTACGACGGGAAGAACTGGACATACGTAAACCTTCCGATTGAGGATATCAAGGAGATGGCCATTGCCTCCATCAAAGACAGCACGATGATGTATTTCTCGTGCGACGTGGGCAAGTTCTTCGACCGCGAGCGCGGCATCTTGGATGTCAACTACTACGACTACGGCTCATTGATGGGCACCACCTTCGGCATGAACAAGGAGCAGCGCATCCGCACCTTTGCCAGTGGTTCGTCGCACGCCATGACGCTGATGGCTGTTGACCTCGATGCCGATGGCACGCCAAAGAAATGGATGGTGGAAAACAGTTGGGGTCAGGGTGCCAACAACGGCCACCTCATCATGACCGACGAATGGTTCAACGAGTATATGTTCCGCCTCGTTGTGGAAAAGAAATACATCACCCAGAAGGTGAAGGACGTCCTCAAGCAGACTCCTACACGTCTCCCGGCTTGGGACCCGATGTTTGCCGACGAAGAATAACAATAAGGTAAGATTACAGAGAAAGTCCACTTTCCTGCAGCCCCCGGGTAATCGGCGGCGCAAGAAAGTGGACTTTCTTTTATTTATTTCCCCCAAGAGGATGGCGCGGGGCCCATCTCGAGCACCAACGTGCCGCCCTTCATCAAGTCCTCGTGCATCAGATAGCATTTGTCGTAGGGCTTGCCATTGAGGGTGGCTTTTTGGATGTAGACGTTCTCGGGACTGTTGCCGAGGGTCTCGATAGTGAAGGTCTTCCCCTTGGCATATTTGGGGTCGAGGTTAAACACCACCTTTTCGAACACGGGGCTGGTTATTTCGTAGCGTCCGTCGCCCGGACAAATCGGGTGAATGCCACTTGCTGCCAAGACATACCATGCGGACATCTGCCCCACGTCTTCGTTGCCCACCAGTCCTGCCACACAGTTGCGGTAAGCATTGCGGCAGATATCGCGCGTCCATTTCTGTGTCAGATGGGGGGCACCCAAGCGGTTGAAGAGGAAAGGTATGTGGTGTACGGGTTCGTTGGCGTGATTGTAGTATTTGTTCCAAAGATATCCCTTAGGTGTTTTCTCGAACATATCGGTGAGGTCTGCCAGGGTCTTCTCGCGTCCGCCCATGAGACTAACCATCCCGTCTATGTCGTGGGGAACAAACCATCCCTGCTGGTAGGCATTGCTCTCGGTGCAACCATATCCCTCTGCCAGGCGACCCTCTTCGGGCAGTGGTGTGAACTTACCCTCCTTGTCGCGTCTGCGGAACCAGCCGGATTCGCTGTCGAAGATGGAGGAATAGCTCTTTGCCCTTTGGGCGAACCGCTTGCTGTCGTCGTCCTTGCCCAACCACTCTGCCAGGCGCGCCATGCACCAGTCGCTATAAGCATATTCAAGGGTACAAGAGATGGAGCCGGGGGTATAACCCTCGTCGTTGTTGCCAAACAGCCGGGAGGTGTTGAGGGCATATCGATATGCCTTGTCGATGTCGAACGAACGTATACCCTTTGAGTAGGCGTCGCACATGACAACGATGGCGGGGTTGCCCAGCATGCATCCGGAGTAGGCATTCAGCAGCTCCCAGCGCTCAAGATACCCGTTGCCGCTCTGGTCGGCAATCTCCACCAGGGAGTTTATCTCGTCGTTCACCATCGTGGGGTTGATGATGGTCTGCAGAGGCATCTGACTGCGGAACACATCCCATCCGCTGAAGATGGTGCGTTTGGCAAACTTGTCGGTCTTGTGTATCTGCTTGTCGGCACCCATATATTCCCCGTTGACGTCGCTGCAGACGCGCGGGTCAATCATGGTATGATAGAGGGCGGTGTAGAAGATATGCTTCTCGTCGTCGGTGCCGCCCGTCACTGTCACCTTGCTCAATGCCTTGTCCCACATCTTTTGGCAGCGTGCCACCATCTTGTCGAACTCCCATGTGTTCATCTCCGCATGCAGATTCTCTTCCGCATTCTTCATGCTGGTGAAAGAGATGCCGCTCTTTATCATTATCTGCTCGCCCTCCTTGGTATCGAACTCGGCATAGAAGCCCAGGTGCCTTCCGTCGGCTGAATCCGTGTCGGGGATGATATATGCGTTACGTATGGCATCGCGATAGCGCTCACTCTCTATGTCTCCCCGTTTGCGTGTCCATCCCTCGGGAATGTCGGCACACCATATGCCGCGTGAGATGAACGGACGCGAGAACTCGGCATAGAAATACACCGTATAGTCTGCCTTGCCGTCGCCGTTACCCCAGCCTCCGCCTTCGGGAGGACATTTCATCTCGCCCCGGATGGTATGGTCGTTTACCACCTCCACTGCCTGGTGGGTCGACGTGCCGCCCACACGGCGTGCCAAGTCAATCTGTATGCGTGACTTCTTGTTTTCGGGGAAGGTGAACCTCAGCATGCCGCTATGGGGGAGGGCAGTGGCTTCTGCCTTTATATTATAGTCGGTAAGCATCACTGAGTAGTAGCCGGCAGAGGCCTTCTCCGAAGCCTTGTCGTAGCGCGAACGATAGCCCTCATCGGGGTTGTCCATCGTGCCCGCAAAGGTGCGCAGCTTCCCAACGGTAGGCATCACCAAGAAGTTACCCAAGTCGCCATACCAACCTATTCCGCTCATCTGCGTAAAGGCAAACCCCTCGATGGAGGTGTGCTCGTCGCTATATCCCGGCCCGTTGTCGCCACCCGTAATGGTGTTGGGGCTCACCTGCACCATCCCAAACGGAGCCGTAGCCCCCGGGAAGGTCTTTCCCAAACCATGATACGAACCTCCGGCATCCATGCTTGTCGATGCCCCGATAAACGGATTGACATACGAAGAGAGATGCTCCTTCTCCGCGCCGTTCTCCCCGGGAGCGCACGAGGCGAGCACTCCGAGAACCAGCATACATAAACCAATGGTTTTATTCTTCATGATATTCCACTTTTTCGATATGGTCACAAAAGTAATCAAATTACGCCTCCGTCTGCATTGCCATGCCCAAATTACCGCATATAGCGATTGTGGAGGCAGGGGCGTTGCCGTTCCTTTATAAAG
>CAVJCD010000037.1:0-14633 GCA_963648005.1 Tannerellaceae bacterium
GGTAATGAAGGTCTGCCTATTGGTGGTTGACGAGAGCCATTGCATCTCGCAGTGGGGCTACGACTTCCGTCCCTCCTACCTTAGCATCGCCGATATACGTGAGAGCCTCCCAGGGGTGCCGGTGCTGGCGCTTACTGCCACTGCCACGCCCGAAGTGGTCAAAGATATCCAACAACGGCTCCACTTCAAGGAAGAAAATGTATTCAAGAAGAGCTTCGTCAGGTCCAACCTCTCATATATTGTAAGGCATACGGAGGACAAACTGAATATGTTGGTCCACATCCTGAAGAAGGTGCCCGGGACAGCCATTGTGTATGTGCGCAACCGGCAACGTACAAAAGAGGTGGCACTCATGCTCCGCGGTGCCGGCATCTCGGCAGACTTCTTCCACGCCGGGCTCAACCGTGAGGAGAAAGAACTGCGGCAGAACCGATGGAAGAAGGACGAATGCCGGGTTATTGTGTCGACAAACGCATTCGGCATGGGTATCGACAAGCCCGATGTGCGTGTGGTTGTACATTTGGATATGCCCGGGTCGTTGGAAGAATACTATCAGGAAGCCGGACGCGCCGGACGTGACGGGCAACGGGCTTATGCCGTGGCATTGTGTTCTAATATCGACAAAACAAAGCTCAAGAAACGTCTCTCGGATGAGTTCCCTGAGCGAAACTTGATTGGCAAGGTATACGATTCTTTGGGTAACTACTGCCAGGTGGCAATGGGTTTCGGATTGGATACGGTACACAACTTCTCTCTCGTGGACTTCTGCTCGGCGTATAAGTTCTCGCCACTGCAGGCCCATCATGCTCTGAAGATTCTGGATATGGCAGGCTATATCGAGTATACGGAAGAACAGGAAAACAACTCCCGCCTTATGTTTGTGGTAACGCGTGATGAGCTCTACAGCTATCTTCAGCAAGAAGGGAAAACGGATGAGATTGTACAGTGCATACTCCGCTCCTACACCGGGTTGTTTGCAGACTACGTATATATTGATGAAGGCGTAATTGCCACCCGTACGGGTTTTAACCGACAGGAGGTCTACGACACTCTTATTGGTCTCTCCAAATACCGTATCGTAAACTATATCCCCCAAAAGAAAACGCCGCTCGTTATCTACACCCAAACACGTGAAGAGCCGCGACACCTCTCTATTCCACGCTCTGTATACGAAGAGCGCAAGAAACGGACTGAAAACAGAATAAGTAAGGTTATAGATTATATCAGCGAAGACCGAATCTGCCGAAGCCGTATGCTGACATATTATTTCGGGGAGAAAGATTCCCGGGACTGTGGCTGCTGTGATGTTTGTTTGGCAAAGAATGATTCGGGACTGAACAATTATACTTTCAACGCTATACGCGAAGCCCTTTTGGAAGCGCTTGCCAACGGACCGGTGTCTGCTGTGGAGCTAACGGAAAGCCAACCCTTCCCCTCCGACAAACTTATCACCGTCATTCGTTTCTTGGCTGAACACGACGAGCAATTCTCCATCGAGGATGGAATAGTAAGCCTTACCCCGAAGTCGGAGTAAGGCTCATATTCAATGGTTATTTCTTTTCTTTATAATCCTTGCGGTAGGTGCTTTGTGCCTCTGTCGGGAAATCTTTTGGTACCTTCTGAGTAACCTTACCTGTTGCTGCCCATTCTGCACCACGGAGCAACAAAACCTGGAATCCCGTGCATTGCATTGCTGTATTGTCTTCCATCGTGGCACCGGCATGTCCCAACATGGTGTGGAAGATACGAGCCTTGCCATAATCAACCGTGAAAATCAGCGGCTCTTCGCGACCCGACCCGCCGGTCTCTTTATCCGAATATGCTGTGTAGAGCAAATCGCCAATGTTACCCGGACCACGCATGCGGTCGTAGAGCTCGTCTTTGGTGTGACGCCACTTAAGCGGCAGACCCTTCATGATGGGATGCTCCTTGCAGCGGCTGTTAAGTACATATTCATGCTGCTGTCCGTGTGAACCACCGGGACCGGCTGAGCTGTCCTTCACCAATCGTCCGTTGCTCCAATATACATACGGGCCCGACTTCTCGTCGCGACCATCCCAACCGCCCAAGGCACATATCTTATTAAACTCGGGCCACTTTGCGAAAGCATTGTCGGCAGCATGGTAGACAACAACGCCTCCACCCTTCTCAACGAATTCGAGGAAACGCTTGTTGGTCTCTTCCGGCCAAGCATCGCCGTTATAGTCGAGCACTACCAGTTCGTATGGCGTAAAGTCTAACACGAACCCCGACATATCCTTCCCTTGCGCAGGTGATATGGCGAAATCAACGGTAAAACGACCGGAGTTCTCAAGGATTTGTTTCAATACAACGTGACTAACCGGCCAATTGTGATTGTTCTGCCCGGTAATAAGCAACGTCTTGATAGGTTTGCGCGCATCCACTTGGCATACGCAGAATAGTGAAAAGAACAAGGCGCACAGCACCCCTAAAAATGAATGTTTCATGGTACAAACAATGTTTTAATGTTTATGCCAACAAATATACGAACGAAAAAGATAAGACGTATTCTTATTTCTCAAAGAATGTAATCCGCCGGTTCATCACGAAGTTGACGGCACCGTAGACAAACAGTCCAAGAAACTGCGCAAGGTATTCGTTCATCCCTATTGTCTCCACCATCAAGAGCAACGAGAGAAATTGCATGGCGTAGGCACACCCGAAGGCCAGAAGGAACAGCGGTATCTCGCGATTGAACTTGCCCTTGCGGGAAGAAAACACCCAATACTTGCTCCAAAAGAAGTTATTGATGAGTGCGGCGGAGTAGCCAACAACGTTCGACCAAATGTAATTGCAGCCGAGCATATCCATCAGTGCCCAAACGACCGCGGCAACAATAATGGCATTCAACGTACCCACGATGATGAAACGAAATATCCGTACCGACTCTTTCATGTTGAGAACAACCCATAGGTTAAAATCACTTGGAGAACCATCTAAAAAGAAAAAACTCCCACAATATTAATACTGCAGGAGCTGATTCCTTTACCCCGATTCTTCCGAGTCTTGTTTGGTGATTCGCTTGGGGTTCGAACCCAAGACCCCATCCTTAAAAGGGATGTGCTCTACCTGCTGAGCTAGCGAATCAACCTGATGCATTAAGGTTTCCCAATGCGGTGGCAAAAGTATGGTGCGGTTTTATATTATGCAAATATTCGAAGAGGTTTTTGCCCATTCTCCACCCCCAAGGACTTTCGTAGCCGGAGATATTTCCGTACGTTTGTGGCAGAAACAACAAACATCAATCAACATGGCAGACGACAAGAAAGTTATTTTCTCAATGGTTGGCGTAAGCAAGACGTTTCCGCCCCAGAAGCAAGTGCTGAAGAACATCTACCTCTCGTTTTTCTATGGTGCCAAGATTGGCATTATAGGTCTTAACGGCTCGGGTAAGTCTACCTTGCTAAAGATTATTGCAGGTATAGAGAAGGAATATCAGGGGGAGGTTGTGTTCTCGCCCGGTTATTCGGTGGGATACCTTGAGCAAGACCCGAAGCTTGAAGCGGGCAAGACGGTGAAAGAGGTTGTGGAAGAAGGCGTGCAAGAGATAGTGAATACGCTGAAGGAATACGAAGAGGTGAACGAGAAGTTCGCAGACCCGGAGGTGCTGGAAGATGCAGACAAGATGGATGCATTGATAGCCCGCCAGGCAGAGCTTCAAGATAAGATAGACGCCACGGATGCATGGAATCTTGACAGCAGACTGGAGCGTGCCATGGATGCTTTGCGCTGTCCGCCGAAGGACCAAACGGTAGACACCCTCTCGGGAGGAGAACGTCGCAGGGTGGCTCTTTGCCGTCTGCTGTTGAAGCAACCGGATGTGTTGCTGCTCGACGAGCCCACCAACCACTTGGATGCCGAGTCGATTGACTGGCTGGAGCAACATCTGCAGCAGTATGCCGGCACGGTTATCTGCATCACGCACGACAGATATTTCCTCGACCATGTGGCAGGATGGATTCTGGAGCTCGACCGTGGGGAGGGCATCCCTTGGAAAGGCAACTACTCTTCGTGGCTGGACCAAAAGACCAAGCGCATGGCACAGGAAGAGAAGCAAGCCAGCAAGCGTCGCAAGACCTTGGAGCGGGAGTTGGAATGGATAAACATGGCGCCCAAGGCACGTCAGGCAAAGGGTAAGGCCCGTCTGAACTCATACGAGGCATTGCTCAACGAGGACCAGAAGGAGAGAGAATCGAAGCTGGAGATATTCATTCCCAACGGCCCGCGATTGGGCAACAAGGTCATTGAGGCGCAGCATGTAGCGAAGGCTTTTGGCGACAAGCTGCTGTTCGACGACCTCAACTTCATGCTTCCCCCCAACGGCATTGTCGGGGTGATAGGTCCCAACGGCGCCGGCAAGACTACATTGTTTAAGATGATAATGGGGCTGGAAGGCATTGACAAAGGCACGTTCGACGTGGGCGAGACGGTGAAGATAGGATATGCCGACCAGACGCATAAGGACATTGACCCGGGTAAGACAGTCTTTCAGGTTGTCTCGGGTGGACAGGAGTTCATCCGCGTGGGAGGCAAGGAGATTAACTCGCGGGCATATCTCTCGCGGTTCAACTTTGCCGGGGCAGACCAGGAGAAATTGTGCGGAGTGTTGTCGGGAGGAGAGCGCAACCGCCTTCACCTTGCCCTCACCTTGAAGGCCGAGGCCAATGTGTTGTTGCTCGACGAGCCTACCAACGACATCGACGTGAATACTCTCCGTGCCCTTGAAGAGGGATTGGAGAACTTCGCCGGCTGTGCCGTGGTGGTATCTCACGACCGTTGGTTCCTTGACCGTATATGTACTCACATTCTCTCCTTCGAGGGAGATTCAAACGTGGTATTCTTCGAGGGTACCTACTCCGAGTATGAGGAATACAAGCGTCGTCAGGGCATCGACATTGCCCCCAAGCGCATACGCTACCGTAAGCTTATAACCAATTAACACTATAGTATTAATCATGAAAACAAAAATGTTATCGTTTGCGGCAGTGGTTGCCGCGTTCCTCTGCTTCGGCAGTGCAAATGCACAGAAGACAGAGAAGTTGTTTAACGGGAAAGACCTTTCGAACTGGAACTTCGTGGTTGACGGAAACACCCCTGCCGAAAAGGTGTTCTCTGCGGGCGACGGAGTAATCAAGATTAAGGGTAATCCGTTAGGGTATATGTATACGAAGGAGAAATACAGCAACTATACCCTGCATGTGGAATGGCGCTGGCCGAACGGCGGAGAGAAAGCCAACAGCGGTATCTTCCTGCTCATCGCCGAGCCGAAGAACCCCTTCCCCAACGGCATAGAGTGTCAGCTTCAGGCAGGCAATGCGGGTGATTTTGTATTGCTGGGCGGCTCTGACCTTATTCAGTTCTTCGGACCACGTCCCGATTTCCCCGTGGTAAAGAAGAATGCCGAGAGCAGCGAGAAGCCTGTCGGCGAGTGGAACGAGGCCAACATCTACGTTAAGGACGGCAAGATAAACGTCTACATCAACGGCGTATACCAGAACACCGGTTGGAACAAGCAGAAGGAAGGCTTTATCGGTCTTCAGAGCGAAGGCAAGGAAGTTGAGTTCCGCAACGTAACCATTACTCCCTGGTAAAAACCGGGATTTTATCGGATAAAAAGAGGGGTTGTGTCGTGATATATGCGATGCAACCTCTTCTTTTTTGTATCCGCCCGGCGGGAAAGAAGGGTACAGTGTTTCCAAGCTGCCGCGAGCCGGCGGGAAGCAAGAGTACAATGTTTCCAATCAGCCGCAGGTTGGCGGGAAGCAACAGTACAGTGTTTCCAATCAGCCGCAAGTTGGCGGGAAGCAATAGTACAGTGTTTCCAATCAGCCGCAAGTTGGCGGGAAGCAATAGTACGATGTTTCCAAGCTGCCGCGAGCCGGCGGGAAGCAATAGTACAGTGTTTCCAAGTTGCCGCGAGTCGGCGGGAAGCAATAGTACAGTGTTTCCAATCAGCCGCAAGTTGGCGGGAAGCAATAGTACGATGTTTCCAAGTTGCCGCGAGCCGGCGGGAAGGGTTAGAAGGGTACTTTATTGCTGTCGCCGGGGCTCAGGAAGTCCACTCCCGAGGGCGGAATGGGCGCGGGCCCGTTGTTCATGGAGGATGAGAACTCCTTCACGGCAAAATCGTCTTCGATGTTCATAAATTTGGCAAGCTCAGACTTGAAGCGGAGCTTTACGTCTCCCACCTTACCGTTACGGTGCTTGGCGATGATGACTTCTGCAAGGCCTATAAGGGAGTTGCCATGGCTGTCTTCGGTTATCTTGTAGTATTCGGGGCGGTGGATGAAGCATACCATATCGGCGTCTTGCTCAATGGCACCCGACTCACGGAGGTCTGCCAGTTGCGGCCGCTTGCCTTCGTTGCCTTGACGGCTCTCCACGGCACGGTTGAGCTGCGAGAGGGCAATGATAGGTATGTTGAGCTCCTTGGCCAGTCCCTTGAGCGAACGCGAGATGGTGCTCACCTCCTGCTCCCTGCTGCCGAAGTTCATGCCGCTGGCGTTCATGAGCTGGAGGTAGTCGATGATGATACATTTCACCCCGTGCTCCCTCACCAGGCGCCGTGCCTTGGTACGCAGCTCAAAGACCGAGAGACTTGCCGTGTCGTCGATATAGATAGGTGCGTCGTAGAGTTCCTTTATCTTATAATCCAACTGCTCCCACTCATAGCTCTCAA
This sequence comes from Tannerellaceae bacterium, assembly GCA_963648005.1. Taxonomy (GTDB): domain Bacteria; phylum Bacteroidota; class Bacteroidia; order Bacteroidales; family Tannerellaceae; genus Parabacteroides. Next base: position 6,701 of record CAVJCD010000037.1, read on the forward strand.
GCTGTCCGTTCTTTATCTTCTCGCCCGGTATCTCGCATACGTTCACTATGAGTCGGTTCACCAGCTGCACGTTGCTCATCTCGAGCGAGAATATGGCCACGGGGGTTTTGAAGTTCACCGCCATGTTCTTTGCCATGGAGAGCACAAAGGCTGTCTTACCCATGGCAGGACGTGCAGCGATGATGATAAGGTCGGAGTTCTGCCACCCGGAGGTAATCTTGTCCAGTTCCCCGAAGCCCGAACGCAGTCCGCTGAGTCCCTCCTTTTGGTTCGCTGCCTTCTCGAGCAGGGTCATGGCTTCCTTGATGATAGGATTGATTTGCACCACGTCTTTCTTGAGGTTTCTCTGCGATATCTCAAACAGTTTGCCCTCGGCTTCCTGCATAAGGTCCTCCACGTCCACAGTTTCGTCGAAAGCCTTGCCCTGCACCATGGCGGAGAAAGTTATAAGCTCGCGTGCCAAGTGTTTCTGGGCAATGATGCGGGCGTGATATTCAATGTGCGCAGTGCTCGCCACCTTGGAGGTGAGCTGAGAGATATAGAAAGGCCCTCCCACGGCATCAAGCTCTCCGCGCTTGCGCAATTGCTCCGTCACCGTCAGCATGTCGATGGGTCGCTGGGCTGCTGCCAGGTCCACTATGGCAGAATAAATCATCTCGTGAGACTTCTCGTAGAAGCACTCGGGCTTGAGAATCTCGCTCACCATCGAGTAGGCATCGTTCTCCAGCATCAATGCTCCGAGCACTGCTTCCTCCAGCTCCCTGGCCTGTGGCTGCAAGCGCCCCATGTCCGATACCACCACTGTTGTTTTGGCACTGCTTCTTCCGCCGCGACCTCTTCCCGTGCCTGTTCTGTTTTCGTCTGCCATAGTTGTTTTCTTTTTTTTCGGATGCCAAAAATATCACTTATCCCCGGGAAAATCTAATCCCCTCACGCAAATATTGCGACCTTTCCTCCCATCCTTCGCTCCGTGAGGAAGATGTAAGAAACCCCTCCGGAATTGTTTCCGGAGTGAAAGCAAAAGCCTCCCGCAAAAGGTATGGATATGGGCTATTGGTTGAGTACGTGTATGGTGTGGCAGGCAACAAGGGCGGCAGTCTCCGTTCTCAGTCGGCTCTCGCCAAGTGAGATGGGCTGGAAGCCCTCCCCTAGTGCCAGGGATATCTCTTCTTCGCTGAAATCTCCCTCCGGACCAATGAGAACAAGCGCATTCTCCCCCGGGTGATAGAGTTCCTTTATCAGATGCTTCTCTCCCTCCTCGCAGTGGGCAATAAACTTCTTTCCTTCGAAAGGCCTCTTCACAAAAGCTCCGAAGTCGGTCATCCCCTCAAGCGTAGGGAGGGTGGCTTTCTGCGATTGTTTCATGGCGCTGACCAGTATCTTCTCCAAGCGGGGAATCTTCACCTCCCTGCGCTCCGAGTAACGGCAGTTGAGACAGGTGACGGCATCGATACCTATCTCCGTGGACTTCTCGATGAACCACTCCAGGCGGTCGATATTCTTTGTGGGTGCCACTGCCACGTGCACCCTGAAGGGCCACAGTGTGGGCTGTTCCCATCTCTCCAGCACCTCCACCTCGCAGTGCTTGGCATGGGCGCGGCGTATTGCCGCACGATAGAAATATCCCTTTCCGTCGGTCAGTTCTATCTCGTCCCCCTCCGAAAGGCGAAGCACCCTCACGCAGTGCACTGCCTCTTCCTCCGGAAGCTCACTGCTTGTAGCAATATCAGGTGTGTAAAACAGTTGCATATCTATTCTTATTCTTTCTTTTATCCTATAAGCATGCCCACTATCGTGGCAGAGAGCACCGACACCAATGCCCCGCCAACCATCGCGAGGAATCCAAGACGTGATATCACGTCCTTCTTCTCCGGAGCCAATACCCCCAGGCCTCCCAACAGCATCCCCACCGACGAGATGTTGGCAAAGCCACAGAGAATATAGGTGCTCATCAGTACCGACTTTTGGTAGACAAACATTCCCGCATCTCTCCATTCCTGCAGCTGGAAGTATGCCACGAACTCATTCAATATTGTCTTCTGCCCCAACAGCGAGCCTACCGGCATGATATCCTCCCAAGGTATGCCCACGAGCCACATGAAGGGCGCGAGTATCACCCCGAGGATAAACTGGAAGGTCAGACCCTCTGCCCTTCCGCCCGTCACCGACGCTATCCATTCGTTGAGACCCGTGTAGCGCCCCACCACTCCTTCAAGGATATAGTTGGCAAACGCCACAAGGGCGATGAAGACCAACAGCATGGCTGCAATGTTCACCATCAGCCTTACACCTGTGGTCGTGCCTGCCGACAGGGCCTCCAATGCCGTGGAGTGTTTCTCCACTCCTTCTGCCCTGACATCCCGGTGCGCCACCTCCTCGGTCTGCGGACAAAGCATCTTGGCTATCACTATCGAACCCGGCGCTGCCATCAGTGAGGCGGATATCAGATGCTTGGCGAAAAACACCCTCGCCACTGCTTCCCCGGCAGAAAGCATCCCGATGTAGGTGCCCATCACCGTGCCCGCAATGGTGCCCATCCCCGCTACCATCACCAAAAACAACTCCGAACGGTTCATCTTTGGCAGGTAGTTCTTTATCAACACGGGCGATTCCATCATGCCTAGAAACACGTTGCCGGAGGTAACCAATCCTTCGGGCCCCGATATGTTCATAAACCTTCTCAACACCCACGATATACCACCGATTACCCGTTGGATGATTCCCCAATGGTAGAACAACGACACCAATGCCGAGAAAAACACCACCACCGGCAACGAATGGATGAGAAACACAAATCCCCCACTCTTCGAAGCATACGGTCCGAGCAGGAATTTTACGCCCTCCTCCGTGAAACTCATCAGCCGTACAAAGGCCTTGCCTATCCACTCAAGCGCCACCCCTACGAAGGGCACATACAACACTGCCAGGGCAAACAACAACTGTATAATCAATCCGCCGCCTACCAAGCGCCAGTCGATATGCTTCCTGTCACGGCTCAAGACATATGCCAAAGCCATGACAACCGCTATTCCCAACAGCCCCCTGAGCAGCGATTCAATACTGATTCCTGTTTCTACCGGCATCCCTTATGGCCTCCTCTATCTCTTTACGCCGTTGGAGTTCGTCTTTATATATCTTGGCATGTTCATAGTTCTCTTCCGCCACGGCTTCTTCCAGCCGCTCCTCCAGGCTATGGCTGCTCAATGTCGTGAGCCATCTCCGTAGCTCCTCCTCATCCTTTATGTCCTCAATGTCCTTCAGTTCTTCGTCTTCCATGGGGTCTTTGTCGTTGAAAGATTCATCCTCTTCCTTCGATTTCAATCCCCATTGCACTGCGTCGCGCTCCGCCAGGAGCTTCTCCGTTGTATATATGCCGCATCCCGCTCTCAGGGCAATGGCTATGGCATCCGACGAACGTGAATCGAGACGCAAGGTGCTCCCGCCGTTGTTGAACAACAGCTCCGAACAAAACACTCCGTTCTCCATCTTGTAGATAAACACTTCCTCAAGCTTCACGCCCAAGGCTTCCGTCAAGGAAACAAACAAGTCGTGGGTAATGGGGCGCGGCACCGTTATATGCTCCATTGCTATCGCGATGGACTGTGCCTCCGGCGTCCCTACAATTATCGACATGCTGCGCTCTCCGTCTACCTCCCCCAGCTCAATGAGGTAGGTGCCGGGCTGTTTGTTGTTGTTTATAATGGCTTGAACTTGTAGTCTTACCTTCTTATCCATAATTCCTGTCATTAGTCATCGCAAAAATAACGATTGTGTCTTCATTTGATACCCGGGGTATATAAAAAAGAAAAGGTTGTCTCTCGACAACCGATCCCCATTGCTAACCTTAAAATCTAATACCATGAAAAACACGGTGCAAATATACGGGTTTTTATGTTATACAACATGTTTCCTCAGCATAAATATTCGTGTTTTAGTATTATTTTATCAATACCACCATCTGTTTAAGGGTCTATAACACAAACCCTGCCTTATTCCACTCTTTTATTCACTTTTCCCCTGCAAAAACTCCATTAGTTTGTCGTATGAAGCATCCTTGAGCACCACCTTTTTGTCTTTGTCCAAAAGGTAAAGTCTGGGCAATGTCTTTAGGTCATACAGTTCGTAGTTGAATATAATCACCTCCCTGTCGTAAGCGTTTATCCACTCCTTCGGAACTTCCGGGATGTAGCCTCTCCATATATCCACATCTTCATACGGATAGACGGCCAAGACCTTCACCTCCTTGCCCTCTTGCCCTTTGGAAGCCAAAGGCGAAAGCTTCAACATCCCCAAAACCTCCCGGCAGGTCACACAGTCGGGATTATAGAAAAACAGCAACAACCAGTCGGCTTCCGTATTATATAATGTATGCGTCGTACCATCCTCCAAGGTATAGGTAAAATCGGTTGCCGGCTCTCCCTCCCGGTTCTTGAGTATCAAATCAAGCAGGTATGCCGGGCGTGTTTTGTCGAGTTCGCCAAGCACGGGCGCACTCAGCACGGACTCAAGGGCAGTGACATACAACGCCTCGTTTCGCATCGGAGAATCTTCGTCGTAGAGGTGTCGTTCGTAAAGGTTGGCAAGGGAAACAAACGTGAGGCTGTCTGTAGCCGCCCGGCTCATCATCCCCCGAATGGAGGAATCTGCCACCGAAGGAGCAACCTCTTGCATCAGACTGATGTAGCGGGCAAAAACCTTCTCCATCTCTTCCTCCGTAAGAGCGTGGCGCGTGTCCGAGAAGTCGTAGTTGTCCCAATAATGAAGCACAACATATCCATTGCGCTCCCTTTGGCCGGTAATGGAATCCGGAACCGCAACCTTCTCGAATCTCTTCTTCGAACGGTCTCTCACGGGACTGCCATAACACGTACCACAGATAATAAGGAACCCCAACAAACAAAATATTCCTACCCTCATGCTCTTACTTTTTTCTCGCAGCAAAAGTAACTCTTAGCCGTGTTTTTCGCTACCCTATTCGGCCCACTATTTATAGGTATTTTTCACATACCGCGAATGTGGCGAATCCCAAAAAGCCCTACATTTGTCTTCCGTTGTTAAGAAAAAGAAGGGATGTAAATGATAGACCAGCCTACAATAGACCGGATACTCGACGCAGCAAACATAGTGGATGTGGTATCCGAATTTGTTACACTGCGCAAGAGAGGGGTAAACTATGTGGGGCTTTGTCCTTTCCACGCAGACAAGAGTCCCTCGTTTTATGTCTCCCCCGCCAAGAACATATGCAAATGTTTCGCTTGTGGCGAAGGAGGTACTGCCGTTCATTTCATCATGAAGCACGAGCAGCTCAACTACTACGATGCCCTGCGCTATCTTGCCAAGAAATATAACATCGAGATTGAGGAACGTGAACTCACCGACAAAGAGAAGCAGCGTCAGAGCGACCGCGAGAGCATGCTCATTGTGAATCAATGGGCACAAAAATACTTCACGACCCAACTCCATGAGCATGCAGAGGGAAAGTCTGTAGGGCTGCGCTACTTTGCCGAACGTGGTTTCCGGGAGGATACAATCCGGAAATTCCAGCTTGGCTATAGTCTCGACCAGCGTGATGCCCTGTATAGGGAAGCCCTCAAGTGTGGTTACAAACAAGAATTCCTGGAGAAGACCGGACTCGTCATTGCCTACGACAATGGCGGAGTGAACGACCGTTTTCGCGGTCGTGTAATCTTTCCCGTACATGCCTTGAGCGGAAAAGTCGTGGCTTTTGGCGGGCGTGTGCTAAAGAAAGACGAGAAGACCGCCAAGTATGTCAACTCTCCGGAGAGCGAGATTTATCACAAGAGCAACGAACTCTATGGTATCTATTTCGCCAAGCAGGCAATAGTGAGAGAAGACCGTTGTTTCTTGGTGGAAGGCTATACCGACGTGATATCCATGCATCAAGCGGGAATAGAGAATGTGGTTGCCTCTTCCGGAACGGCTCTTACGCAGGGGCAGATAAGGCTCATCCATCGCTTTACCGGCAATATCACCGTGTTGTATGACGGCGATGCTGCCGGCATCAAGGCGGCGCTGCGAGGCATCGACCTCTTGTTGGTGGACGGCATGAACGTGAAGGTTGTGCTGCTGCCCGACGGCGAAGACCCCGACTCGTTTGCCCGCAAGCACAACGCCACGCAGTTCTCAGAGTTTATCAAGGAGAACGAGACTGATTTCGTACGCTTCAAAACCCGCCTCTTGTTGGAGGATGCCGGAGGGGACCCCATCAAACGCTCCTCGCTAATCAACGACATCATACACACGGTGGCCATTATCCCCGACAATATTGCCCGCACCATCTACATCCGCGAATGCAGCTCGATGATGGAGATAGACGAGAGGGTATTGCTCAACGAGGTAAACAAAATCCGATTGAAGGGCACAGGTGTAACCTTGACTCCCACGCCGTCCGCGCCACAGACTTCGCCGGTGAAGCAGCCGGAACCGGAGCAACAGAAGGAGCAAGCCTTGGGAGCCACTCCGCCCAAGGGTTCACCCTTTGAGGTGTTCGAGCTGATGCTGCTGAGATATGTGGTGAGGTATGGCGAGCAGCTGCTGTTCGACTATGTGGACGAGGACACAAACCGCCCTGTGAAGATGCGGGTGGCTGAATATATCTGCTACGACTTGGAGCGCGACGACTTGACCTTCTGCACCCCATTGTTTAAGGCCATGCTCGATGAAGCGGTTGAGAAATGCGGGGAAGAAGGGTTCAAAGCCAGCCGATACTTTCTCTCACACCCCGACCCCAACGTCAGCCGGCTGGCTGCCAATCTGCTTAGCGACAAATATCAGCTCAGCAAATGCCACAGCAAATATCGCAAGCTGGAGCAGGAAGAAGACAAGCTCGACCAAATGGTCATACACGATTTGTATGCCTTGAAAGATGCCTATATACTCAAGCAGATTAAGGATATGCAACAAGAAATCAAAGAAGCGCACGCCTGTGGAAATGAAGAGCAGGTGCTGGACCTGATGAAAAAACTTACCACTTTGAACGAAATAAAGAATGTTTTGTGTAGCAAACTGGGTGAACGCATCGTTTTAAAGATGTAATGAAACAATTAATATCATAGCCTATGAATTTTTTAGAGACGGAGGACGTTGTAAAGCAATATGCCAATCATCTTGCCCTCAACAAAGTCAGCATACAGGTGCCCGAGGGAAAAGTATTCGGGTTGCTTGGTCCCAATGGCGCGGGTAAAACAACGCTGATTCGCATCATCAACCGCATCACCGCCCCCGACAGCGGCATTGTGCGCTTCAACGGACGCGAGCTTCAGCCCGAGGATATCTACCAGATTGGCTACCTCCCCGAAGAGCGCGGACTGTATAAGAAGATGAAGGTGGGCGAGCAAGCCATCTACCTGGCACAACTCAAAGGCCTGTCGTATGCCGAAGCCAAACAACGCCTCACCACATGGTTCGAGAAGTTCGACATCATGCCTTGGTGGAACAAGAAACTGGAGGAACTGTCAAAGGGTATGCAGCAGAAGGTGCAGTTCATCATCACCGTGATACACGAGCCCGCTCTGCTTATCTTCGACGAACCTTTCAGCGGATTCGACCCCGTGAATGCCGAGCGCCTGAAACAAGAGATACTGGAGCTGAAGGATAAGGGACACACCATTATCTTCTCCACTCACAACATGGCGTCGGTTGAGGAGATATGCGACAACATTGCGCTGATAAACCAATCAAAGGTTGTGCTCTCGGGCAACGTGGCAGAGGTGAGAAACCGCTTCCGCAACAACACCTTTACCCTAAGTATCTCGTCCGAGGGCACCGTTGAACCGTCAGACATCTTTACCGTCATTTCAGAGGAAGAGCAGAGCGGTATACGCCGTCTGCAAATACGCAAGGCCGACGGGGTGAGCAACTCCTTGCTCCTAACCTCTCTGTCGGAGAAAGCCGAAATACTGTCGTTCGCCGA
>CAVJCD010000038.1:0-14603 GCA_963648005.1 Tannerellaceae bacterium
CGTTCTCTCGTTTGTCGTATCCTGGGTATCTAGGTAACGCCATTTTATATTCGATGATATTTTAAATATTTCCAATATACGTTCCAGTCGCTGATTGGTGAAAGAGCCATTGAATGCCTCTGTACGAAGACGGTTATTGGATAACACAAAGTCAACATTAAACCGCTTCTCCAACATCCGCAACGCTTCCGGCAGCGGCGTTGCCAGGAAAACGATCTTTCCGTCTTTCCACGCCGTTTCGGTTTCACCGCTTGTCTGGATCAGTTTGACCTGCGAAGAAGTTGTATTGTACATCAGTTTCTGTCCGGGCTTCATGACTACCATTGTGGACTGCTGGTTCTTCTGATAGGCAAAGCGGACTTTACCCTCAACCAGTGTAGTGGATATAAAAGAATCTCTTTCAAAAGCTTCTACATTAAAGGAAGTACCCAATACCTCGATCTGCGTATGGTTGGGGGCTGAAACAATAAAACTATGTTCGGGATCCTTCTGTACTTCGAAGAAAGCCTCCCCTTTCAACTGCACACATCTCTTGTCTTCACTGAAAAAAGAAGGATAGGTCAAAGAAGACTCCGAATTGAGGTATACTTTGGAGCCGTCCGGAAGATTGACGGTGGTCGTCATTCCCGGATTTGTCTTTATCTCGATCATATGGGCTATATCTTTCCGGGGAGTAAAATGCTCGATTCCCCAGGTGACAAGGAGGAGGATAAAAAGAATCGCAGCCACCCGTTGCACCCAAGTGGACCAACTCACCAGCTGACGTTCCTTAGTCATTCTACGGCTTACGGAAGCCAAAGCCTTTTCGGTATCCACCTTCGATTCCATCTGTGCTGTACCCATTACCTGGTCAATAGCATAGATTTGTTTAACAATCCGGTAGTTGTCTTCCGACTGCCCGATCCATTCCTCCACCATCAGGCAATCCTCTACTGTCGCCTCTCCGGAACAATACCGGGGAAGAAGTTCTTCTATCTGGTCTATATTGAATGTTTCCATTTTTATTTTTATGCTCACCTATATAGACAAGGGAACTCCGACGGATTACTAAACGAAAGTCCATTTTTCTTGATATTTTTTTCAACAAAAAGCTAACTTTGCCAACAAGGAGGGGTAGTATGAAAAAGGCCTCACAAGCAATAGACGATTCATTCCTATTATCGGCCATGCAACGTGGAGATAAAAAAGCTTATGGTACCTTATTCAGAAGGTACTACCCGATGTTGTGTGCGTATGCGAACCGGTTTGTCAGTTTGGAAGATGCCGAAGAAATTGTGCAGGATGTCATGTTATGGCTATGGGAAAACAGGGAGGTACAAATATTCAATACATCTTTCAGCCGGTATCTTTACAAAACAGTCTATCATAGAAGTATCAACCAGCTTACCCACCGGCAGTCGCAATTGCGGGCAGAGACACGTTACTATGAATATATGTTGGAGATGTTGTCGGACAGCGATTTCTACCAGGCGGAGGAACTGAAAAAACAGATTGGCCAGGCGATTCATGCCTTACCCGCCAGTTACCGGGAAGCATTTATCATGCACCGTTTCGAAAATAAAAGCTACAAAGAGATAGCCGAGCTTCTGCAGGTTTCCACCCAAACGGTGAATTACCGGATTACTCAAGCAGTGAAACAATTGCGAGTTGCCTTGAAAGATTACCTGCCACTGATATTGTTGTTATCGAAATATATGAACTAGGTATATGCAATCGAATTATACTTGCCTATTCATTGCCCGACAATAATATCCTAAGAATGTCCATTGTTAGAGGTTAACGATAATTCTAGTCGTTCGTCTTCAAATCATAGTAGGTAGAAACGTCCGTTGTGTCGGTTGCCGCCTTGTCTTTCATGGCGTTTATATAATGAGGAAAAATTTCATGCAAATTGGCAGGGAGTCCTACAACCCCAAAGCACTATTACCGGTTGTTTGTCAGCAATGTGCCATACCTCTTTTCGCAGGTGGTAACATGGCCGATGTGCTGTAGTAATAGTCCATAGTCAAAGTAGGGCTGTAAGGACCTGCGCCGCAGTATGAATAGTCGACGCCACTTAGATGCCAATTCTGCATGGGGTTAGAAACCGCGTTTCTGGGTCCATGCATACTGCACGGGCGGCGGAAACCGCGTTTCTAGGTCCATGCAGACTGCACGAGCGGCAGAAACCGCGTTTCTTGGTCCATGCAGATTGCACGGGCGGCAGAAACCGCGTTTCTTGGTCCATGCAGAGTGCACGAGCGGTGGAAACCGCGTTTCTTGGTCCATGCAGAGTGCACGGGCGGCGGAAACCGCGTTTCTTGGTCCATGCATACTGCACGAGCCGCAGAAACCGCAACAGTTACCCACATCATGCCCCCCTTCATTCTGTCATTCCGGGCAATGACCCGGAATCTCATGATGTGGCTTGATATGAGGAGGGACGAACCTCCTAACGTGATGGCGGAAGGTGAAGTATCAACGAAGGTAACACATAACACACAACACGCCTCTTGTGTTCCGCGGAACTCGAGACGGAGACTGCCATGATGAAACAAAAGCCCCGACAAGTGAACTGCCGGGGCTTTTGATTATTCGTTAGTGCTGAGGGGTTACTTTACGATGGCTTTCACGGCCTTCTCGCCTTCAACCTTTACGAGCACTACGCCTGCAGGAGCGGCTATCCTTACTTCGTCGGAGGATGCAATCTCGGAGGCGATAGTCTGGCCAAGGACATTGGCGATGGTTACCTTCTTGCCTTCGGCGCCCTTAATAGCTACGAAGCCTTCGCCTGCCATGACCTTGAGACCTTCTACAAGGATGTTCTCGTTGGCTGTCGGCACTACTTCTGTCTTCATGGCGTTGAACACGGCGGCTTTCTCCTTGTCTGATGTCAATACCGGCACGCCGTTGTTTACCCATACGTAGCCGTCGCTGCTCTTGATGTAGAAGTCGGCAGAGGCGTTGTTCTCAATCCTATCCGTAAGCTCGAGGGCAAAAGTTGCCTTGTTCAAGTCCTTCGTGAGGGCTATCGTGTCGTTCATTCCGGAGACAATCAGCGAGCCTCCCACATGCTTGGCATCAACGAATGCAAGGCGGGTGTAGCCATTGTATGTGGCAGCCGGGCGGGATGTGGAATCGCTCAAGGATACCAAGTAGCGTCCGCTCAAGGTATCTGCCCCGGCCGTTACGTCCACAGCCAGCATATAAGTAAACATGATAGCCGAGTCGGTCACGCAAACCGGGTCAACGAAGATGGAGGCGTTCCTCTCCTTATCGTTCCTGTTATACATGCCGAGGTAACCAAGTCCGTCGGGAAGGATTCCTGCCACCTCATTCATGCTGTTCTCATACAAATAACGGCTTGGTTCGTTGGCCTTGAAGATACGGACGTAGGCAGTGTCGTTCCATGTGATGCAGTCCTCAATTGTTTTCCCGAAGCGGCGGTAGACGTCGAACCTGTTCCACTGCATCGAGAAGAGAGAGGTGCGTACCTCCGTGAGGGGCTCCTTTGTGAGTCGGAGCGATTCGTCGCTTACGGATGCCTTGCAGCTTCTGTTTGCCTCAACCAGCGCATAGCCGTTTTCTGCCATCTCCTTGAAGAAGAAGTCCACCGCAGCGGTACTGCCCTTCTTTGCCACGGCATACTTGCCGCCCTTCTCCACCACCACGCAGGTATCTCCATTCACCGTGGTAGCAAGGTTGTAGCTGTATCTATGAAGCGTAGCTGTTTTGCCGGGGATTCCCGGTGCACCGTATTCCGATAGATTGCCCACGATGAGCTTGAACTTGGCGCTGCCGCCCGTGGGGTCTACAAAGAGGAGGCTGTCGTTGTCAACACCGAGCTTCTTGGTATCGTCCAAACCATTGTAGTAATTGAACTCATACTCCATGACCTCGTTGTATGCCGAGGGCACGAAGTATCCCAGGGTGGATTTGTTCCTAAGGGAATCCGCAGCCAAAGAGGTTGTGAGTCTAAGCGTGTCGCCGCCGATGGTGGTCACGATGATGTCTTCTGCCTTGAGGCCGGTGCCGTCATATAGCTGTACGTTTTCGTATTTCTTGCCCCTGAGGTCCGTAAACACGAGGTTGGTCCCGCGGTTATGGATGGAGGAAAGGCCCGAGCCCTCGTCGGTGAGGAGCACCCACTGGTTCTCCGGCATGTTCTTGAGCTCAAACTCCGTGAGGTGGGCTTTCAAGCCCCCGGCAGTGTAGTACTTACCGTTGTTCTCCGCATCCTCATGGGAGACGTGGCGGATGAAATACAAATCGCTTTCGGTCTCTGCCTTGGTGTAGTTCCCTTGGGCTATGCCCTTATGGATGGGGTACAGCTTGTCGGTCGTGGTGTTGACCACAGTAAGCACCACGTCGCTGCCCAACTTCTTCAACCCAAGAACAAATTCGGGAAGCTCGGAATTGTTCAAAGAATAGGGGTTTTCCTTATAGTCATAATATGCAGATGAGCCTGTAGTGTCGGCTGCCGACGCCTCGCTTTGCTTGAGATACAACTTATACGGGAAGATAGCTATGGAACTGTCGGTGCGGTTGTAGAGGATACGGAAGATGGCAGAGCCTGCGTGGGGAAGAGCGTTGCCTTCTTCGTCGCATATATTGTTGTAGCTTACACCCGCCTTGGGGGCATTTTCACCCGTGCCCGTGAGACATCCCGAGAGGTCCTTGAGCGAAACCCATTTGAGCACGAAGTTGGTGCTCTGGGACGTCTCGTCGTAGGTGTCGTCGGATACGTAGAGATACTTGTCTGCCTCGGGGTCGTATATCATCTGCGCCCATCTGAAGTCGCTCAAAGCATTGGGATGGGTCAAACAGCTGACCAAGTCGCCATCAAGCAAGAGGTTCTTCTTCACGAGCTGGATTTTCTTGCCCTCAAGGATATTGTTGGTAGCAGTTGGGGCATCGCCCTGAGAGAAGTCGAGAGTCAACACCACACTGCTGTCGGGCTGCTCCCCTTCCCTAAACAAGTTTGTAAACTTCTCAATGTATGTCGGGTCATTCTCGGGTTTGTCAATTGAGCCTTCCCCGAAATATCTGCCACCATCCGCAATCTCCTCTCTCTTATATTGCGCCGCCATTACCCATTCGTAACCGGCAATGAGCACAGTCCCCGCAGCATACTTTTCGCCTGCCCTCAGGAATCCTCTGTCTGGGATATTGAAAAGAGTTCCTCTCCATACGCCGGTAGCATAATCCTTGCCGCATGAGCCCCATTCGCCGTATTCGATAACTTTCTCTAATTCATCAATCGCATAAATCCTATCACCGTGATAAAATCCGCTTACATCACGGTTCTCCGACGAGAGGCCATCCACAGCATCTGCCACCCTCTTGTATGATTCCAAGCCTGCAGTCTCGCGACTCATGCCATAGGTTGCCAAGAGGGAGTCCCACAGAGCAACGACTCTTTTGTATTCCGCAATCTCTTCGTCGGTGGCAGATTGGGTGTCCTGGATGTCGACATTAATAGATGGTGCGCTATTCGCCCATTTAACCAAGCGGATAGACTCGTAGCCCACGGCGTCTTCTCCGCTAAGAGATTTTAGCGTATTGTAGGAAAGCTTGCCTGCCTCTGCCGTGATGTCTTTTGTGAGAGTGAAGGTCTTGCAGACCCAGAGGGAGGTGTCGGCGCATATATAGCCTGTCGGTATGTCGCCCTTAGTGTACTTTCTCGACGACCCCGTACCCGTAGGATGACCTATCCACAGGTACTGCGAAAAGCCGTTGGGGGCATCCACCAAAGCCTTGCCTTCTTCTTTCGGGAGTGAGAGATTCTTGCCGGTAGACTTGTTGGTAAAGGTGTAAACAAAATTGCCGTACACAGCCTCGTTAGTCCAGTTCACAACCCAAAGGTTCGAATCCTGCCTCGAGCGCGAGTAGTTGTCGAACACCTCATAATCCACCATCGCCAAAGAGTCGCCCTGCACTGTCAGCACCCCATCTTTGACATTAGTGCCACCGTTATACATCGTGAGGAAATATTCCCCGCCATTCGTCATCTTATCCGTTTTCTCCAAGTTCTTGAGCGGAGAGTCATACGAGTCGGCCAAAACATCGAAACCGGTGGCAAACAACAATCCCGTCACCAAGGCAAATAACTTTTTCATGATAAAGTGGGTAAAAGATTCGTTATTAATGTCCCCCAAAGTTACAAAAAAATTCGAAAAGCACCCTTCCTCACACATCATGCCGTCTTGCGTTTCTGTCATTCCGGGTCAAGTCCGGAATGATAGGGAGTGGGAGAGGGTGATGGGACTGGAAAGTGGACTCAGAGATTGATTTCTTTTAGAATCTTGTTGGTTACCCCGGCATTGCCGTGAACAAACTCTCCGGCGTTCTTTCCTGCCATCTCCAACTTCTCGCGGGAGGCAAGCAGCTCGTCCATCTTGTTGAAGAAAGACTGCTTGTCGGACACGGAGAAACCGCCACCTACGCTGATAAGGTCGCGTGCCTCCTTAAACTTATGGTATTTGGGCCCAAACAAGACGGGGATGCCGTAGACAGCAGCCTCCAAGGTGTTGTGGATGCCTGCCCCGAAACCGCCGCCGATGTATGCCACCGTGCCGTAGCGATAGATGGAGGAGAGCAGTCCGAAGCTGTCCACAATCAGACAGTCCTTGCCTTCCAACATCGACGTATCCTGCTTCACATCCGAGAGGCGTACGGACGGACGTTTCAACAGCGATTCGATATACATCAGATGCTCGCGGTGTATCTCGTGCGGAGCAATGATAAGCTTCATCTCGGGATGGGCATTGAAGTAGGGGATGAGTATCTCTTCGTCCTGTGCCCATGAGCTTCCGGCAATGAGGGTGAAGTGCTCTCCCTCGCCCGCAAACCGTTTCACGTTGGGCAGCTCGCGGGCCTGGCCAAGCACGTCCAGCACACGGTCGAAACGGGTGTCACCGGCTACGGTAACGTTCTTTATTCCGTACCTGTCAAGCAGCGAAGCCGAGGGACCGTCTTGCACAAAGAGGTGTGTGAAGCAGTGGAGCACCTTGCGATAGGGGTAGCCAAACCAGCGGAAAAACAACTGCTCGGGACGGAAGATGGCGGAGATGATATAGGTGGGGATATTCCTGCGCTTCAGCTCACATAAGTAGTTGCCCCAAAACTCATACTTGATGAATATGGCAATGGAAGGGTTCGCCAGGTCCAAAAACTTCTTTACCCTATAGGGAGTATCGAAGGGGAGATAGCAGATAACATCCGCCCCGCCGTAGTTCTTCCTCACCTCGTATCCCGAAGGCGAGAAGAAGGTGAGCAGTATCTTGTACTCCGGATGCTCTGCACGGATTTTCTCAATCATGGGGCGCCCTTGCTCAAACTCGCCAAGCGAGGAGGCATGAAACCAGATATACTTTGCCCCGCGGTCAATCTTGCTGCGAAGAATGGCGTTTGTACGCCATTGACCAAGGCGCATAATCCGAGCCTTTCTATGGAACGGAGATATCAGTGCTACGATAAATGCGTAGAAGTGGATTGCCAGGCTATACATTATATCTCTTACTTAAGCACCTCGATTGCTCTCTTTATTCTGCGGATGGATTCCTCCTTACCCAAGGCCTCTGTGATGTCGAAGATGTGGGGACCTTTGCCTTCGCCCACCAATGCCAGGCGCGTTGCGTTCATGATGTTGCCAAGATGGTAGCCCTTGCTCTCTATCCATGCCTTCACATCTTCTTCCGTGCCTTCGATGTCGAACGGCTCACGGGCGCGCAACACCTCGATAAGCTCCGTCAACTGGGCTGCCGAATCCTCTTTCCAACGTTTCTTCATTGTCTTCTCGTCGTATTCCGTCGGGGCAACGAAGAAGAACGAACAAGTCTCCCACAGGTCTTTGATAAACGATACCCTGCCCTTCATCATGCCAACCACCTTCTCTACGTATTCGGGGTCGGCTTTGATGCCGTGGCTCTCGAGGATAGGCATAAACAATGCTGCCACCTCTTTGTTGTCTTTCATCTGGATATATTGGTGGTTGAACCATTTTGCCTTCTCGTAGTCGAATCTCGCACCTGCCTTGCTGCAACGCGAAAGGTCGAAGAACTTCACCAAATCGTCCATGCTCATTATCTCCTGGTCGTTGCCGGGGTTCCATCCCAAGAGGGCGAGGAAGTTTACCACAGCCTCCGGCAGGTAGCCGCTCTCGCGATAGCCCGAGGATATGTCGCCTGTCTTGGGGTCGTGCCACTCAAGAGGGAAGACGGGGAACCCAAGGCGGTCGCCGTCGCGCTTGCT
Organism: Tannerellaceae bacterium; assembly: GCA_963648005.1. Classification (GTDB taxonomy): domain Bacteria; phylum Bacteroidota; class Bacteroidia; order Bacteroidales; family Tannerellaceae; genus Parabacteroides. The sequence goes on from CAVJCD010000038.1 coordinate 8,233, forward strand.
CAGCTTGCCGTTGCCTTCGGGCTTCAAGAGCAGTGCCAGGTGGGCAAACTGGGGCATGGTGTCCTCCCAACCAAGGTAGCGATACAGCAATACGTGAAGGGGTGCACTGGGCAACCACTCTTCGCCACGTATCACATGTGTCACCTCCATGAGATGGTCGTCCACGATGTTTGCCAAGTGGTAGGTGGGCAGCTGGTCTGCTGACTTATACAATACCTTATCGTCCAAAACCGACGAGTTGATAATAACCTCACCGCGGATGAGGTCGTTTACATGGATGCTTTCGCCCGGCTCAATCTTGATACGTACAACATACTGTTCGCCGGCATCTATCAATGCCTTTGTCTCTTCCTTCGACAGCGTCAGTGAGTTACGCATCTGAAGGCGTGTGGATGCGTCGTACTGGAAGTTGGGTGTCTCCTTACGCTTGGCCTCCAACTCCTGCGGCGTGTCGAAAGCAATATATGCCAATCCGGCCTCCAACAGCTGGTCGACATACTGCCTATAGATGCCACGGCGCTCGCTTTGACGATAGGGTCCCTTGTTGCCCGCGAAGCTCACGCCCTCGTCGAACTTAATCCCCAGCCAGGTAAGGGCCTCGATGATATAAGCCTCGGCTCCCGGAACAAATCTCTGTGAGTCGGTGTCTTCGATGCGAAGAATCAAGTCTCCGCCATTCTGTTTTGCAAACAAATAGTTGTATAATGCGGTGCGAACACCTCCGATATGAAGCGCTCCCGTAGGACTGGGAGCAAAACGTACTCTTACTTTTCTCTGGGTCATAATTGCTTTGCGTTATATGTGATAGCGCGGCAAAAGTATACCTTTTTTTTCTCTTGCAAACATTTTTGCGTACATTTCGCCCCACAATGAGATGCTTATGAAACTAAAAAACAGTATACACCCGGCAGCCTACTTCATAGTGGCAGCGCTGCTGATTGCCTATTTCTTTCCGCGTGAGGGCAAGTTTCGTTATCAGTTCTATGAAGGTAAGCCATGGAGATACGGGTTGCTGACAGCCCCGAGCGATTTCCCCATCTACAAGACCGAAGCCGAGGTGGAGGCAGAGCGCGACAGCGTGTTGGGCAAGTTTGAACCCTATTACCGCTTGGACAAAACGGTGGAAGAGGCGGAGGTCGACCGCCTGAAGGAAGCCTATGGCAAGGGGCTTAACAAGAAGGCGACCCCCGCCTATATGCAATACATTGAGCACAGCCTGGTGGATTTGTATGGCAAAGGCATCATAGCATCGAAGGAGATGGAGGACTTGAAGAAAAACAAGTATACGCAGGTCCTTCTGGTGGAAAACAATGTTGCGCATTCGAGGTATACCAGCGACTTCTTCACGGTGAAGACAGCCTACGAGTTTATCATCAACAACTGTCCCTCGCATCTCGACAAATCCGTACTTCAGTCGTGCGACATCAACAACTATCTGAAGGAAAACATTGCATACGACGAGGCCACGTCGGAGAAGGTCAAGGAAGACATGCTCCGTGGCGTTGCCTTGGCAAGTGGCATGGTGCAAGCCGGAGAACGCATAGTGGACAGAGGGGAGATAGTGGACAACCATACCTACAACGTATTGCGTTCGCTGAAGATAGTGCACGAAACGAAGTCGGGTGGAGCCCAGCGCCAGGGCATCATCCTCGGCGGGCAGTTTATCCTTGTCTTCGGCATCATCTTCTGCCTCTGGCTTTATCTATGGTCGTTCCGTCCGCAGATATTACACGACAGGCGTGGTGCTCTCTTCCTTGTGCTCTGCATCTTTGTGTGTTGCATACTGACGGAGCTATGCGTGACCTATGCGTTGTTCAACGTATACATACTGCCCCTGGCGATAGTGCCGATAGTGGTGCGTACCTTCTTCGACTCGCGGACGGCGCTCTTTACGCATCTCATCATAGTGCTGATTTGTTCACTCATGGTGCCCTTCCCCCACGAGTTCCTGCTGCTGCAAATCATTGCGGGGATGGTGGTGACCTTTAGCCTTAGGGACCTCTCGGAGCGCTCGCAGCTGATACGTTGTGCCTTCTTTATATTCATGTCGTACACGCTGTGCTACATCAGCCTTGCCCTCTATCAGGAGGCGGACTTCAACAAGATAAACTGGCTGATGATACTCTATTTCGGCATCAACTTCATCCTTCTGATGTTCTCTTATATATTGGTATATATCCTGGAGAAGACTTTCGGCTACGTCTCGAGCATCACCTTGGTGGAGCTTTCGAATATCAACACGCCTTTGTTGAAGAAGCTGTCGGAGACGTCCCCCGGAACCTTCCAACACTCCCTACAGGTGTCTATCCTTGCCTCTGCGGCAGCCACCAAGATTGGGGCAAACGCTCAGCTGGTGCGTACGGGAGCCATGTATCACGATATAGGTAAGATGGCAAACCCGGCGTTCTTCACCGAGAACCAGGGCAGCGTTAACCCGCACAGCCAGTTGACCCTCGACCAGAGTGCGAGGATTATCATCAACCATGTTACCGAAGGGGTGAAGATTGCAGAGAAGGCCATGCTGCCCCAGGCTGTCATCGACTTCATACGCACACACCACGGGCAGGGCAAGGCCAAGTATTTCTACAACTCATTCAAAAACCAATACCCTGACAGGGAAATCGACGAGTCGGCATTTACCTATCCCGGTCCCAACCCGTTCTCGAAGGAGACAGCCGTATTGATGATGGCAGACTCGGTGGAGGCGGCTTCGCGCAGCTTGAAGGAGCATACCGAGGAGAGCATTCGTCAGCTGGTGGACAAGATTGTTGACGGACAGATTGCCGACGGGCTGCTGAAGAGTGCCCCGCTGACCTTCCGCGATGTGGAGACGGTAAAGAGTGTGTTTGTGGACAAACTGAAGACTATGTTCCACACACGCATCAGCTATCCCGATTTGAAGAAATAACTCATCTGTATTACGCAGGGTCTACGTCGTAGTGCACCATCATCTGCTTGAAGGAAGGATAGCGTTGCATCCGGTCATGGATGGCTTCCAACGTCTCGCGCAAATGGGCGGTGGGGGCAGAGATGTCTATCTTGAGCACAATCTCCCTTATCAGCAGGGTCAGTATGCGGGTGACGGGTGGCGCCACCGGTCCCAATACATGCTCTTCTCCCAGATGGGCACGCAACTCCCCGGCATATACCGCCGACATCTCCCTCAAGGCTTCCTCGCTGCGGCTTCTTAGCACCAACACTATCAGTCTGTGGTAGGGCGGGTATCTGAACATGCTTCTCTCCTCCATCTGCATGCGTGCCATCTCCTTGTAGGCTGACTGCTGCACCATACGTATCAGGGGGTGCTCCGGCTGGGAGGTCTGGAGCACAACCGTGCCTTGCTTGTCTCTTCTCCCGGCACGTCCGCTGACCTGCACCATCAGCTGGAAGGCCCGTTCGTGAGCCCTGAAGTCGGGATAGTTCATCAGCCCGTCGGCATTGAGTATGCCCACCACACTCACATTGCCAAAGTCGAGACCCTTCGACAACATCTGCGTGCCGATAAGTATCTGCGTCTTCCCCCTCGCAAAATCCGAGATGATACGTTCGTAGGCCTTGCGGGTGCGGGCTGTGTCGAGGTCCATCCGTTCCATCTTGGCTGAGGGGAACAGCCTCTGGACTTCTTCTTCCACCTTCTCCGTGCCAAAGCCCATCATCCTTAGCTCCGTGCCGTGGCAGGCGGGACATTGCCGGGGTAGGGGTGTGGTGTGTCCGCAATAGTGGCATACCAAGAGACCTTGATGTTTGTGGTACGTCAGGCTTACGTCGCAGTTCACGCAGCGCGGCACCCATCCGCAGCTCCTGCACTCCATCATTGGAGCAAACCCACGTCGGTTCTGAAACAATATCACCTGCTCACCACGGGTGAGGGCTTCGCGCATCTTCTCTACCAAGAGAGGCGAGAAGAGGGTGTCTTTCATAATCTTCTTCCTCCGTAGCTCCTTGATGTTGGTGGTGATAATCTCCGGCATAAGGCAATTGCCATAGCGGGTGGCGAGCTCCACCAGTCCGTATTTGCCATTCGTGGCATTGAAATAAGAATCTATCGAGGGTGTGGCTGAGCCAAGGAGGGTCTTTGCCCCGTGCATCCCTGCCAACACTATTGCCACGTTGCGGGCATGATAGCGCGGCGCAGGGTCTTGTTGCTTGTAGCTGCTTTCGTGCTCCTCGTCCACTATAACAAGTCCCAGGTGGTGGAAGGGGAGGAACACCGACGAGCGGACACCCAACACAACCACCGGCCCTTCGTCGTGAAGCAGGTGATTCCACACCTCCACGCGCTCGTTGTCGGAGAACTTGGAGTGGTAGACCAGCAGCTTGCCCGGGAACAGCTTTGCCAGCCGTTGGGTTATCTGCGTGGTGATGGCTATCTCGGGGAGCATGTAGAGCACCTGGCGACCCTTCTTCAGCATCTCGTCAATCAGCCGGACATATATCTCCGTCTTTCCGCTCGAGGTGACCCCGTGGAGGAGGCAGACGTCTTTCTTGGTGAATGCCTCGCGTATCTCGCCCAAGGCTTTCTCCTGCGCATCGCTCAGGCTGAGGAAGGGCTGAGGAGGGCATGAGGGCATGGAGAGGCGCCCCACCTCCTTCTCGTAGCATTCCAGGATGCCCCGCTTCAATACCCCGCGCAATACGGCGGCGTCGCAGCCACTGCCTTCCAGCAGCTCTTTCTTTGACACCTCGCGATGGGTTGCCCCACTCTTTTCGAGGAAACACGTCAAGAGTTGCTCCTGCTTCTTTGCCCTCTTTAAGTCGGCAAACACCTCCCCGAGGCGTTCTTCGTTGGTGTATTCTTCCCCGAGGCGAACATATGTCTCGGTCTTGGGAACAAACCCCCGCTTCATCTCCTCGCACACCTCCACGGCGCCGCGCCTTAGGAGAGAGTTCACAAGGGGCATCACATTATGCAGTCCCGTCTTCTTCTCTATCTCCGAGACAGTCAGCTTCGATGTGCCCCCAAAGGCATCCAGCACGGCTTGTTCGCCGGGACGCAAGGGGGTGTCGGCCTCAAAGTCTGCAAGGAGGGTCACTGCCGTCTCGCTCTCCAACTTCAGTCCGGAGGGCAGTGCCGCTTTATACACATCCCCCAGCTTACAGATATAATACGAGGCAATCCACTGCCAAAGGCGAAGCTGCGGCTCACGCAAGACGGGTGAGGCCTCCAGGAGGGCAAAGATTTCTTTCGTCTCGAACCCCGCCTTGGGCTCCTGGCTGTGCACCTTGAGGACTATGGCTGTGTAGTAACGTTTCTTGCCGAAGTGCACAACAACGCGGCAGCCGGGAGTTACCTCAGCCTCCAGGTCCGCAGGTATACTGTATGTATAGACGTTCTCGAGCGGCAGGGGCAATATGACGTCGGCATATTTCAATTAGAAAAGGAATGCCGCAGTGATGGACCATCCGCGGTTCTTCGAGCTCGCGTCGTATTTGCTTATGCTGTAGTTGTCGGTGAGACCCAGTCCGTAGTTTACTCCCACCTGCAGATGGCTCACCAACTCCACGCCGGCGCCGAAGTTGAGACCGGCAGCAAAGGTCTTCTCTTTAACCTGACCCAGGAGACCATCCAAGAAATCGTCGCCTCCCAAGCGGAAGCCGATATACGGACCGGCGGCCAGATAACCCTTCACGGCGGGCAACCCGAACTTCCATTTCAGATTGACGGGGACATCAAGGTAGTTCGATTTCAAGTCTGTGGAAATATCATCAGTGGCTTTCAATTTCCATCCTTTCTGCGAATAGAGAATGGCAGCGTCCACGCCCAAGCCTACCAACGGGAGGGAGGTCTCAATCATCGGACCAATCTGGAAACCTGTTACGTTGTCCGAGTTAATGATGTTGGAAATGTTTTCATTGAAGTGAACCGACGAAATGTTCAAACCGCCTTTTACACCAAACTTAACCTTTGCGTTCATAGGCATGGCTGCGAGAGCCAGCAAGAGAACTAAAACTGTAAACTTTTTCATTTTTCAATAGTTGTTTTTGTTATGGTCTGCAAATAAACACACTTTTTGGCTGTTATGCAACCCTGCTCCCCCCCATTCCGAAGAACCGCCTATTGTTGTCACCCTCTTCGACAGGGGACGGCATTGTGCGGAAACGTTCGTCCTCATTCATATCAAGCCTCATCATGAGATTCCCGAGGACGTAGCCTCGGGGATGACAGAGTAATGGGGCGGCGCGTGGGGGTAAATGTTACGGTTTCCGTGGCTCCTGCAGTTTGCATGGACCAAGAAACATGCATCAAGGGCCTCATGCAATCTGCATGGGGCTAGAAACGCGGTTCTCGCTGCTGGTGTATCATGTGTGGAGGTGGTTTTTCGTGACAGGAGGGCAAAAAGAAACCCCGGCAGGCACTTGGGCTTGTCGGG
>CAVJCD010000039.1:0-14505 GCA_963648005.1 Tannerellaceae bacterium
ACTTCAAGAAATCCTTGGCTTCCTTGGCACTCTTAAACGGTTTGTCATAGCTTGCTCGCTCGGTTTGGCGTGCCGCTTCATCCTTATCAGTCTTATCTATCTTATTATCGGCGGCTGCATCCTTTGTTTTCTCTGAAAGGGGCTTGGCTTTTTCCTTTCCTTCAGAATTTTTCTCGGAATTTTCTTGCGTGGTTTTCTCCTTTTCCGTAATTTTGTCGGTGGAAGATACATTGCTCTGACCTTTAGTGCGGCTCGTTCTCTCGTCGCCTTGTTGAGGTTCGATAGTGGTAATGGTTGGAGTTGCGACATCTTCAGGAGCGGTGTTTGCGCCCCGTTCCCAAAGCAATGGTCTTTCTTGAATATTCTTCAAGTTTTCGTATCCAGAAGTCTTAATACCCATAAACTCGCCGGTTCTGCTGTTAATCATTATGGTTACAGCACGCTTGCCAACCTTCTTTCTGTCGTTTTCCACCGAGAATATGTAACTGTTGTCGCGTCCCAATCTCACATGGTCTACATTATTAACAATAGACAATACGAAATCAACAGCGTCACTTACAGATTTTAGCTTCAACTCTTTCTGATGATGGTCATATACATGCCATCCCATTGTTTCTGTCAGTTTGAATGGTACGGGAGCGATACCAATTCTGTCGAAAATTTCATCCGGTATTTTGGCAAGATTTGTCGAACCCTCTTCGTTTTGGATAAAGGCTTCACCATCATTCGCATATTCGTCAGACAACGAATATTTGTCACCCATGTGGGTAAGTATCTTCCCCCGACGCTCTTCTATTCGTCGAGCTTCATCCTTTACTGCTCCTGCGCCTTCTGATGTAGCTTGCGGTTCAGTATGGCTTTCATGGCCAGTGCCACTTTCTCCTTCGGTGTTTTCGCTTCGGCCACTTCTTCCTTCGTCAGTAGTCCGTTCTCCAGGTTGTACTTGATTGCCTCTATCATGTCCCGGCTCTTCTCCTGTGGTGTCATCTCTTTCTGTTCCATTATTCTCTTGTTTTAATTCTTCCTCACGTTGTTTTAGCTGGTCTTCTATCTCGTCCGCATAGCGGTTGTAGAAGTCTTGCTCGTCAAAGTTACTATATTGTCTTAATATTTCGGGCATCTCTGCGGCAGAATAAGCCAGATATTCTTCATAGCTCATGTGATACTTCTCGTAGAAGATGCGGTCACGTTCTGCCTCATGGTCTGCCACAAACTTATCCTCGGCCTCTTCTTGCAGTCTTGCCATGCCCTTTCGGTTGCCGTCAGACAGCAGATGGTCTATGATGACACCCTTGGCCATAATGCTATCACCGCCAAAGAATTGTCCGTGGTAGTTGGCGTTGTCAAAATCTACCAGCTCTTCAGCCAGTCGGTCTATTGATTTGCCGTTCTTTGATATTCTGCCTACAAATGTACGCTGTTCTTCAACACCCATGCCGGTCTCCTTGCGGAAAGACTCCGGGGTAATCTTTGAGTCTGCGTATTGCAGGAACTCTGCCGTAACTTCACGGACATTGCTTGCTTCTCCCTGCTGCACCATGTTGTCGCGGAAATATTCACGGGCATTCTTGCCGCTCACTTCGTCCTGCCAACCTTTGGCATCGTCAGGTGTCGTTATCCGTTCTATCTCGCTTTTTACGTCATTCCAGTACTGCGCTTTGCGTTTGGCCTCGTCTACAGCTGCACTCCATTGGGCTTTGGCTGCTATGTATGCGGCCTTGTCAGTACCCATCTTGGGCTTCTTCCTTTCCATACGGGCAACGTCTTTTTTGGCGGCAGCTATGTTGGCTTCCACAAACTCGGCCACTTCCGTATCATCAAGCTCGCCATCGTATAGATCTTCCACTGTGGCCGTTATAGGCGACTGGTCATAGATGGCCTTTCCGTTCTTGTCACGCACAACACCACTTCTCGCATTGCCCGTTGTGGCCTCTTGCTCTGCATTCTGCTTTTCTTCTGTGGCGGTCTCTTGGGGTGTAACTGCTTCTTGCTGTCCGTTGTCCGTCTCTGCGGTCTCGGTTTCCACCTTCTGCTCCACAACATTCTGCATTTCATCTTGTGGCATCACCCATACCCTTTGGCCATCGGTCACTTCGTAGCCATCAGCATTGACTGCCTGGACGGTCGCGTTGGTACTGTTGCCCTCATTGTCGGCAATGGCTACCGTCTCGCCTACCTTCGGCATGACGGGTGCTTCCGTTGGAGTTTTACTTTCTGTATTCTCCGTTCCGTCCTCACGCACAATAGGATTACCCTCGGTATCCTTTACTCCGTCTATGATGTCGGCATAGTGCTGCATCCGTTCCTCGGCTATGGCTGTACGCACAGTCTTTATCTCGTCTTCGGCATTGACGGGAGTACCCACACTGAATATATCCTTTGGTGATACCATCTGTGTGTGCCCCTGCTCATCGGTTATTATCAGCGATTGGTCACTGGCATTGGTGTCTACCATTGTGCCGTCGTCGGTCATTACCACCTTGCCTTTGGTGAGATACACTGTGCGGTCGGTTCCGTCTTCGTTCTTCTCATTCAGTGTTACCTCTTGTATATTTCCGTCCTCGTCTGTACGGTTGTCTATCAGTGCCTCATGATAGTCCTGACTATCTCGTATATCATCCTGCACATGGTGTATCATTCCCTCATAGGCGGCTTTGGCTGCAAGATAGTCCATTGATGCTTTCCGTGTCTCTGCGTTCTTGCTTTCTTTGGCTTGCCGTTCTATGCCTTCATCGTTAAGGGTCTCAAGTGCTTCTGCTGGCATGTCGTATGCCTTGATCAGTGCATCCTGCGCCTTGGCATAATCGTCCTTTATCTGCGCCATCTCCTGGGGCTTGGCTCCATAACCTCTTTCGTAGCTTTCGTTCTGACGGTCGGCAACGGTGTTCGCGCCTTTCTTGTTGCGCAAGCCTCTTACTATTCCCTCAAACTTCATGGCTGTGCCGGCATAGTCTACTATGGCTTTGCGTGTGGCAAACGACAGTTTTTTGTCAGTCATCACCTCGCGCATGGTCTTAATCTTCTCTTCGCTTGAGCCTACAAGCAGACGGTTACGTATGCCGTCCCACCAGTCCATCATCTGCATATTGCTGCCAAATGCCTTGTCTATGGCCTTGCCTTGTCGTGCCAACCGGTTGGCGGTCTCGCGCTTCTCGCCTCGGTATGATATGGTCTTGGCCGCGCTGATAAAGCCACCCATTAGACTTACTCCCAAGAATGTTTCTATGTTCACATCTTTGTTGAACACGCCGGTGCCTTCCTTTGTGTCAATGGTCATATCGCCTACAAGTAGTGCGTTTTCTATATTGCCAGCCACCTCTTCGGCATACTCGCCTATAGTTCCGTTCCACTTGGTCTTGCTCTCAAATCGTCTTATCATCTTGGCAAAGTCCGTTGTGGTCACATTGTCTATAAACTCGGTTACTCTGCCCAGTCCAACCTTGTTCATTCCTTTGGCCACAATGTTGCCGGTAGCTTTGAGGAATGGCGAAAAGTATTCGCCTACCATTTCCGATTGGTTCTCGATACTGTTCGCCACAAAAGCCTTCCAGTAGGCACTGCCGGCACTCTCTGCACCCTTGGCTCCTGCGAACATCACCTTGCCATGGTCGTCATAACCATACTGTATATCGCCGGTCATGCGTTTGGTGGCATCGGCGGCAACACGAAACATTCCCGTTGTTGCCGACATGGTGGCTGCTCCGGCTGCATCGCCCAATACTCTTGCGGTTATTTTGGCGGCAATATATTTCTTTAAGTTCTTTTTTATGGCTTCTTTGCCTATCTTCTCCACGGCCATCTTGGTGGCTCCTTTGGTTATGGCTTTACCCATTCCGGAAGCAGGGTTTATATACATCTCAAGTCCCATAGGCATGCTATGCCCGGCTATCTCTCCTGACGAATACCCATGACCTATATAGTCCTTGGTGTCTTCCTGCACCTTAATATTCATGGCTGCATCGGTCAGCAGGTCTTGTTCGTCCTGGCTCATGGCTTGTCCGTTCTCTTGCTTCCTCACTGCCGAAAGCACTGCCGCGTTGTTTTGTAGGTCTGACAGACCGCCATCCCAAGTAGACACACTACCCACGGCATTCAGAAAACCACGTCCGGCACCACCGAAGAAGCCCAACAGCTTCTTGCCGTTGCGCTCAAACACATTGCTCGAATTGTTTATCCACGCATCACTGGCCTTGCCTTTGCTTGCTTCTTTCAGTAGGTCAAGTGACTCATCCACTTTCGCCAACGATGCTTGTATTGACTTATACTTGTCATCGCTCATGCGTGCGGTCTGCCGTGGAGCTTCGCGGACTGTAGCCGACCTCAATGGATCGCTTGCGCCTACAATATCTCTCAATATATTGCTTGCCGGACTTTCGTTTTTCTTTACCTCGGCATCTATCTCTTCGGCTCGCTTGTTCAGCTCTATGGTCAGTGCATCTTTGCGCTGTTTGAGATAGGCTTCGGTATTTTCGTCCTCCCATTTGGCTTCATCTACAGCGTTCTGCTCGGTGTCTGCCATTGCTCTGTTGTCATATATATTGCCGCTGTCGGTTATATATGCCTTTCCGGGGGCTGCCTTTTCCACATCCCATGTGTCGGTCTCCACTTCTTGCACGTTGCGGTTCTGCCCAAGTTTTACAGGCTTGGTATTCAGTCCGGTATTGGCTTGTGCGCTTTTCATTCTCTTGTCGGCTGCCTTGACAGTTTCTTTGCTTCGCTCTACCATATTGGCGGTATTGCCAAGTGCTGCATCGCGTTCTTCTGCTGTCATTGGCGTTCCTACGCCTCTTGCCTTGCTCGATGTCTTGCTTATAGGCTCAAAGTAAGTGGTGTACCATGTGCCGTAGTCGTCGCCATAGGTCTGTCCGTCCTTGTCAAGTTGGTTGTACAACTTGTGTCTGTTGTCTGCGCCAGCTTTGCCGGGCAGTGTAAATGCGGCCTCGAACGAAGCATAGTCTTCGGGAACCTGCGCTCCGTTCTTGCGAAGCGTGTTGTATAGCCCGTTAAGGGGCTTGATGTTTGTATCTGCCATAGTCGTTTAGTTAAATGTGATGCCGCCGTAACCTACATTACTGCTTTTCTTGTTCGTTGTCGGGGTTGTGCTTGTAGTCTTGTTGCTCGCCTTGCGCTGTGCCTTTTTGCCGCCTATACCCAGTATCTTGCGGATGCCGTCCTGCATACCGGGAAATTCGTTAATGTATTTAACTATAATGGAGTTGGTTCTGTCTGTCGAGTTGTCCCCTTCCAGTGCATCTGCTATTGCCTCATAATGGTCTGCTGCATTATAGTTACCTTCTTTACGGTACGCTTCGGCGGCAGCTCTTGACCGTCTAATCATATCCCCGGAAAGGCCGTTGATTGCGCCTATCTGCTCCTTGGTATATGTATGTATACTTCCGTCTCGCAATTTAATGGTGTATTTACCGCCCTTGCCTTTGCCGCCGCCCGATGTGGTGCTTGTATCGCCTGATGCAAGTCTTGCCTCTCTTGAGCTGGATATACCTTCCATAGTTCTGTTGTGGCGGTTCTGTTCGGCCAGCCGGTCTCCTTGCAGTTTCAGAGTTTTGTCCTTGTAGTCCTGGTCGGCCTTGGCTTTGTCGGCGGCTTGTTTGTTGGCTTCATTCTTGGCACCAAGCATCTTGTCCTTGTAGTCTTTGTCGTACAGTAGCTTGTACCAGCTCAACTCCATCTTGTCGGCTGCGTTGGCCTTGGCCACTTCTGCATCTTCCTTGCCCTTCAGTATCTTATACTTGTTCAGTGCAGCGTTAAGATACGCATTGCGGTTGCCGTCTCTTTCGCCTTTCAGTTTGTCGTAGCGGTCGCGTGCCTTTCCGTATAGGCTGTTCTTGGGGTTGTAGGCATTCACAGCACCTTTGTATGTTGCCCACATATTGGCCAGTGCCGATATGCCGTCAGAGATGGCGGCAAGCCTCTTGTTGCGTGCCACTCGCTTCATCTCCTTCTCATCGTCTTCCGACTCTTTGCGGTAGCGTTCTATCTCGCTGTTGAGCAGTGGGAGTAGTTCGTCATACGATGTAGGGTTGGCTGTCTGCTCTTTTTCCGGCTTGTGAGTTTCGGGAGCAGGTACTTTTGCGTTCATATCTACCGGATGCGTTTTGAGATACTCGGTTGCCTGACGCACACCGGGTGCTGCCGATACGCGCTCTTGGCTTGGCTGTACGGGCATTTGCAATGCCTTGGTCATGCCTTTTCCATCGCCATTGGCTATAGCGTTGGCAACGGCCTCTGTCTGTGCAGCTTGCCGCTGGTCTATCTCGGCGGTCGTAGAGTTATCCTTTGGAGCAGCCGCAGTGGTCGTTACACTCGTAGAGTTATCCTTTGGAGCAGCCACCGCTTGTTGGGGCTTCTTGGCTTGCGGCTCATCATCAAACCGCTTTATGTCGTCTAATGTACTCATATGCCTATATATTTACACTTTTGTCTTCTTGGTTGTCTTGGGAGTCTTTGATGCCGATGATCCTGCAGAACCAATGGCTGCATCGGCTATACTGCCAACTGCCGACCCTACGCCTTGGATAGCTTGGGCAAAGTTCTGTGCTTCTTGTGCGTTCATTTCGTCTTGCGCGGCTTGTATGTTGTCTTTGCGCTGCAAGTATGTCTGCTCGATGCTGTCTTTGCGGTTGGCTCCTGCTGCGGCTATCTGCGAAGCGGTGTCTGCCATTGCAGCTGTATTGGCGGCTTTGGCTGCCGATACGCTCTCCTCTGTGCCACCCATTACGGCTTGTGTTCCGGCCATGCTCTTGTTACGCTCTCTTATGGCATCCTCGGTACGCTGAAGCAGTCGCTGGGCATCTGCTTTCTGTGTAGCATCCTCGTTCATACGGCGGTTATACCATGCCTCGTTGTCTATCCTGCGGTTTTCCAATGACTGCCTTGCTTTCTTGGCCTTCATTGCTCCGCCTATCGCTCCTGCGGCCGATGCTGCCGCTCCTACTATTGCTGAAACTATCATGTGTAAAAAGATAAAATAATTTTTGCAAATATATTATTTATTTTTGTCAGCGCATTTTATCTATTTATTCATGAACTAATATGGAAAAAAAAGAAAAAGGAAAACCAGGCCGACCAAAGAACGGCATCAAGTATGGGGGTAGGGTAAAGGGTACTCCCAATAAGGTTACTACAATGACCAAGGAAGTCATTGCAGCTATGCTTACCGAATATCAGCAGTCAGGACTTCTCGCGCGCGACTTTGCCGAACTCGAACCAAAAGACCGTATGTATATCTTCGACAAGCTGCTCAACTACACCTTGCCCAAGATGCAGAGCGTTTCTGCCGATGTTGCAGTAAGCGAACAGGAGAGACGTATCAGCGACCGGCTGGCCGACCTCATCGAAGATATTGTTGACTGATGTCGCGCTAATTAGGTTTCTATATATATAATAAGGTGGAAAACTACCAACACCTACTGTAGTTTTCTGCTTACACTAAAAAAGTCCGCACCTCTTCACAGAGATGTGGACTCAAGCGTTCTATTATTTCAATGAAATATATTGTCCTTCGTATTTCAATGCAAAGGTAACTAAAATGTTGCCATAATGCAAGAAATCTATTTCAGAACAACCTAAATAGTTAGCAGAAGTGGGGGCTATATTCTTATCAGTCCCACTACCTTGAATATTCCGAACACATCTGTTTTAGGTACGCAGAAGTCCGTGTATTCGGGGTTGAACGATACGCATCGGAAGTTTTCGCCGTCGTCGTACAGCCGTTTAAGTACTGCTCCGTCTCTTGTGTCCAGCACGTATGTCTTGCCCCATTCTATAAAGCCGTTTACTCTACGCAGTGCTATCTCGTCACCGCCTTCATACTTTGGCTCCATTGAGTTTCCCTTTACTATCATGGTGCAGTCGTATTGTGGAAATGCCTTTATTACGGGCAGCTGTTCGCAGTCGCTGGCCTTGATACTCTCCGATAGTCCCGACAGGCTACCTGCTGCCACCGCCATAGGTATGCGTGGGCGTGTCTCTGTCTCGCCGCTGTTCATCTGCTGCACTATCGCCCTGGCGGTCTTGTCGTCTAATAGCCCTTTCTCTACATAGAATTTCTTGGTAGGGGCTTCCTCAAACATTTCACCATCGCCAGTCTTTAGCCAGTGGTAGTTGGAATGGAGAGCAGAGGCTATCTTGCGCAGTGTCTTGTCTGACCATTCCATTTTGCCGTTAATATATCGGTTGATGGTTGCTCGATTGATATTTGCCAACTCTGCAAGCGCAACCTGGTCGTAACCATTATCTCGCATCAGCATTTGCACCCTTGTTGTTACATTGTTGTTAGTCATAGCTTATTGTTAATGAATGTTATTAGTTACATATATATCACACTTTTTAGCAAATAAAAGTTAAATAATAATGATATTCCAATGACATAAGTGTGATATTTCTTATCTTTGCATCCGTAAACCAATCGCAAGGGCAATCGCCATTTAGTGGCAACCCAAACGACATCTTGCAAAATTATTAAATAATAAGAATATGACAAAGAGAAAACCAATTAAACTTCGCATCGGCACAAAAGAGAAGCTGGCCGAGTATTGCGGCGTGAGTCTTGTAACAGTTTATAACGCTATGCGATGGACTGCCGACTCCGAAGACCAAAACCGTGTACGTGCCGCTGCACGTGAACTTGGATATATCAAGCGTTTTTAACCATTAAAGTATTACTACAATGAAACACTTCACCTATCTGTCGTCAGTACATTTCCACGCCGTAAACATTCTTGTAATGGTAGGCATCGTCCTTATATGCTCGTCAGCCGACAGCATTCTCTCACTGCTCATCGGCAAGGCCATTGGCTTCGCTTCGCTCGTAGCAGGCGTAATGCTCGGCACTTATTGGTATCGCCAGGGCAAAATGTCTTGGATAGACACACTGCTTAACCAAGGGGAGGAATAATTATGATGACACGTAGAGAAGCCCGGATGATAGCCGAGGAGTTGTTCAAACTCCAACAGGCCGAACAGGAAAAGAAAGAAATACCCCAAGAACTGCTAACCATGCGCGAAGCTGCCGCCTATACCAAAAGGTCATACTCATATTTCCAGAAGAACGGACTGCGCATACCGCGCACCAAGGTAGGAGGCAGATACTACTTCACCAAGGAGTCGCTTATAGCATGGGTCAACCATAGAGTCTGAACAGTGATCATATACATGTTTTTAGTCACGCGGCAAGCGAGCCGCACAGCGGAATAAACCTGCGAAGGCCATATCCGCAACATGAAGGCAGTTGAGGCACACGGAGTGCAAGTTTACTCATAAGTTAATGTTTTATTTTTAATAGGTATTGCTGTTTTATTATTTTAGGGGTTCGACTCCCTGCTGCCTTCCTCAATTTTTCTGAACACCCCAATCGTGTGGGTCTGCGGTGGTGCTGTCCTTACCACAACCAGAGAGACTGGGCAACTCTTGTTCCGCTTTCATCACAGATGGTTCTTTGACATATTGATACACAAAGTTAGAAATAACGGTTGGCATGGCCATTGAAACGTAGGTAACGCTATGTGCCGAACCTCGTGATGCCACTTTGGGTGCATCAGTCAGCGTTCTCACCGGAACACGCACGGGGGCAAGAAAATGCAGACGCAGGGTAAGTTAGGTGGCAAGGGCGGCAACATCCTTCAGCGGAGGCCGCTTCACACCAACACAGACTACCCACCGTTTGACTAAACTTATAGGATATCAGTATTCCCATTGCTGGCAAAGCGTTGCCGGCAGCCGTCCGAGAGGATAGTTTTAAGTTGATTTAGGGGGATGGGTAATGCTATTCTTCGCTTCAATGTCCCATCCCCTTTTTCCAGAACATATTCACCTTTATATATTTATTGATATGGAAGAAAACATGAACCAAGTCGTTGTAACCAAGTCAGCCGAATTGGTACAGCGCGAGAAGCAGGCAGAACTGGAGTTCGCCCTCTCACCCATCGGACAAGTGGTAAAGAAGTTTGAAGCGCAGCAGCGCATCGCATCCATGTTCGCCAAGTCAAAGATTGTGCCGCTGGCATATCAGAACAACGTGGCCGACTGTGCCATTGCCATAGACATGGCCATGCGCATGGACTGCAATCCGCTTACCGTAATGCAAAACCTGGTAATAGTGCAGGGCAGACCTACATGGCAGTCGCAATTCCTTATTGCTTGCATCAACAAGTCAGGCCGCTTCACTACTATGCAGTTCGAGCAGGGACAAGACGGAATGGTTGGTAAAGTAGAATACGAAGACAATGAGTGGGACGCAGTTACCCGAAAGAACAAACTGGTAAAGAAAGTGTTTAACGGAGACAACGTACCCAACTATTACTGCAAGGCTTACGCTACCGAGATAGCTACCGGACAGATAGTTGAAGGCTCTGCCATTGATGTACGCATGGCCATACGCGAACGCTGGTACACCAAGTCGGGTTCCAAGTGGCAAACCATGCCAAAGCAGATGCTCATCTATCGTGCAGCAGCTTTCTTCCAACGTGCCTATTGTCCCGAAATATCTATGGGCTTCAGCACCACAGACGAGATACAGGACGCAACCATCATCGAAGACTACAAGGCCGACCAACAGCCCATACATAAGAGCCTTACCGATATAGCAGAAATGGCAGCGGTAATACCAGAACCAACAGCAGAAGAAAAGGCTCCCGAAGAAATCGAATTGCAGTCTGAAGTGGAACAACCTAAAAAGACACTGCTATGATTGACATCGCTACCGAACAGCGCACTCCGGCTTGGTTCCGGGTGCGCCTTGGTCATATCACCGGCTCACGGTGTGGAGACCTTATGAAGTCTGGACGCAAGAAAGAGGAAATATTCTCCGAAACGGCAAAGTCGTATATCTATCAGTTGGCTGCTGAACGGATGATGAACCCGGCTGTGGTCAACGACGATGAACTCTTCGGTCAGTATCTCGACACAGTGCAGGTAACTTCCAAGGCCATGCGCTTCGGAACAGAACAAGAAGACAATGCCAAGGCTCTCTTCGAGAAAATGTCGGGGCTGCACGTTCAGGAAGTCTCTTCTTGCACACACGACACAATACCCAATTTCGCAGCTTCGCCCGATGGCGTGATATTCGAGGATATGCGACCCATTGCTTGCGTAGAAGTGAAATGCCCCGAACAGAAAACTTACTTGAAATACGTTACCGACATCCACGATGCCGAGTCTCTTAAAGCGGTCAAGCCCGAATACTACTGGCAAGTGCAAGCCGAGATGGAATGTACCGGAACATCTCTCTGTTATTTCATCGCTTATTGCCCATGGCAGACCAACCCTATTCACGTTGTACCCATTGCAAGAGTCATTGCCGATGCAAAACTACTTACCGAAAGGGTGCAGCTGGCCAACGAAACAATAGAACATATCATCAACGATGGACGAAAACAACAGCAGTCTCTACAGACTCTTTTCCATTCAATGCAGCAGGGAACATCTGATTGCTCTGTCGCAGTGGCTTAACGATAACCTTGACTTCTCTGCCGGAGAAGACTTTGATAAAATTTCTGACCATCCCATAGAGTGCAGCACGGATATTGACATCTGTAAGTCATCGCGCAAGCAGATAATATCCCTGCTCTCTTGGGCTGTAGAATACATTTCGGGGTTAGAAGACAAGTCTTCATCTACGGCCAACAAGATACGCATGATGCGCCTTATGTCTGCCAAACTCTCCAAATCACTGGAAAATGATTAAGGCTTACGTGCGCTACCACGATGGTGTACTTGTTCCCATGTTCCAGGAAGATGCCGAAGCTCTTGCCGCCCTACGGACTGAACACGATTACATGGTGTCCATATCCGTTCCGCGCAACGTGAAGTTTCACCGCAAGTTCTTCGCTCTTCTTGGGATATGTTTCGACAATATGCCCGACCACATCCGCAAGCGTGACAACATACACAGTATTGAGTCGCTCCTTTCGGCCATAAAGATTGCCGCAGGACATTTCGATGTGGTTATGGTAGACGGAAAGGAGATAACCATACCAAGGTCTATCTCTTTCGCCAAGATGGACAATGCACAGTTCAATCGGTTCTACAACCGCTCACTGGACATCATCCTTGAAACTTATCTTGTAGGCACTTCTCGCACCGATATTATAGACGAGATTGAAAGCCAATTCGCTTCTTATAAATAATTCAATGTACAAAGGACAATATTACTGTAGAGAAACACGGCCTGATACCTGGCACATATTCCAGGTGCGGTTTGCTTCTTCCTTGGCGGTGTCGGCTGTAATGCTCTACACAGAGCCAACATTCTCCACAGAACAGCAGGCGCGTGAACGCATACGACAACTCAATGCCGAAAGATTTTTATCCGAGAGTAAACAGATAAAAGATACATGACACATTCTTTACTTACATTTGCACGCATGACATCAGCATACGACATATTCAAGCAAAGGGCGCAAAGCCAACAAAAGGCTCGCCGTAAGCCCGGCCACCAGGAACACGATATTCAAGTGGCGTGTGTACGCTGGTTCAGATTAAAGTACCCACATCTCGCACACGCGCTATTCTCTGTTCCAAACGGGGGCAGACGTGATGAGAAAACGGGTGCCATGCTCAAGGCCGAAGGTGCACTGCCTGGTGTTTCCGACCTTATCCTGCTTCATCCCGGACGCGGTTTCTACGCGCTGCTTATTGAGATGAAGACGGCTTCGGGCAAACAGTCAGAGAAGCAGTTGCAATGGCAACATGCCATTACCGCTTCGGGAGAATACAAGTACATCGTTTGCCGCTCTCTTGATGATTTCATTAAGCATCTTGAATGGTATCTCGCATGAGTGGTTCATTGTTTTATTTATAGTTGTTTTGGCGGTGCGCCTTCAGCGCGGATGTTTCCTCTGCCGGAGAGGATAGCAACAAGCATTCGTGGGTTCGACTCCCATACTGCCAACCATTAAAAAAGATTTATTATGGAGAACAGCAGACTGATATTCGACATCCAACAGACTTTAGACCTCATCGAAGAGTATTCTGATGAAGAGGTCGGAAAGGTGTTCCGTAACATCCTGGAGGCTTCTGCTCTTGATAGCGGTAATCAGCAAGGGTACTCGGACAAGGTAGCCGACAAGGTTAGTGACAAGGGTGCAGATTGGGGGTGTCGGGAATTGCGAACACTGCGCAAGGCTTTGATACTTAATGCGATTGTTGATGATGATAGTTTACGAACAATTATCAAACAAAGTGCGAACAATTATCAAACAATCATCAAACAATCATCAAACAATTATCAAACAAAGTGCGAACAATTATCAAACAATCATCAAACAATTTACGATGAAAGAGAAACAGAACAAGAAACAAACAAAGAAAAAGAAGAAACTCCCCTCACACTCCCTATAGAAGAAAAAGAAAATAATAAAGAAAAAGACAAAGAGAAAGACGATGATGAAGCTGCTTACGCAGCTTTGTCAGAAGTCTCTAACGAGACTTATGACGCTGGGGCTGTAAATAACGTGCGTGCGCGAGGGGGGAAGGTCGTTAATCTGGACTTGAAAAAGTTCGCCCAGCACTTCAACAAGTGTATGCTTCGCAGCAACATCCCCAAGATAGTCTCTATATCCAACAGGCGCAAGTCTTGGCTTGTGTCGCGCGTAAAGGACTACGGCATCGTTGCCGCATACAGAGTTATCATCAACGCTTCGCGCAGCTCGTTCCTCAACGGCGGCGGTAACCAAGGCTTCGTGGCCGACTTCGACTGGATGTTCAGGCCAAATAATTTTCCGAAAATTTTAGAAGGACAATACAATGACAGAACACACACAATCATTACGCCAACCGCAAACAGTGGCATCATTAATACCGGCCAGCGTCAACGGCTTGAAGGTTACGCAGGTGTCGCGGCATACTGGAGACAGCAGGCAGATAACGACCCGAATGCGCTGGTCAGACAAAACGCAACTCCTGGCAACATTTCATATCAGCCGCCTGGTTGAAATAACACACAACCCTCGGCGTTGCCACTTCGCCAATGCACCAACACTATGTGATGTCAATCTCGCTTACGGCAACGGAACGGCACAAGAATGGCTCACGTATCTCATGACAGACTTGTCTGAATTTTCGGGAGTACGCAACAAGATTACAGTAGGGCAGATATGCCAGCTCGTCCAACTCATAACAGACGACTTTTGGTACCTTAACCTGGCAGAGCTGATGCTCTTTAGCCGTAGGTTCAAAGCCGGTAACTATGGCACTTTCTACGGCAACGTAGACCCAATGACCATCATGGCAGGACTTCAGTCGTTCATCCGCGAAAGGGCAGACGCTTACAGCCAACACTACGCTGAACAGCAAAGCAAGGCTCTTGACGAACAACTCAACGATCCGCGCAATATGTCCTACGAAGAATGGCAAATTATACATCAGATGCAACGGGAGTACGAAATGATTGTTCCGGGCATCTGTAACCCTTAACAGTGCAAACAAACAACTATGGAAAAAGACAAAGACGAAATCTACTTTATCGGTGACCAATATTCAAGCCGA
>CAVJCD010000040.1:0-4989 GCA_963648005.1 Tannerellaceae bacterium
GACCTGTGTGAGCAGAACCTGCTCATCACCCGGGCGGCTTACCCTATATGCCATCCTGCCATCCTTATGTGTGAAGGCGGCAATGCCGTCTTTGTCTGTTTGAACACTCCCTTGTGGTTTCATCTCGCGGCTTTTCCCCGAGTAATATTCAACCACGGCATCCGTAATGGGTTTGCCGCTGAGGTAGTCGGTAACCAACACCTCTGTCTTTCCGCCCGTCACGCTTCGAGAGATGCCGGCAAGGCGGCTGACTTGAAACAATCCGCTTGACTTGATATTGCTGCCTGCGGCGGAGACAATGTATTCATACAACCCCAAACGTTCTGTGGGAATCGTAAGCGCGGTGTCTGTTGTAGTGTAGGTATTCGGTATGTTCAAAGTGAACTTTTCCTCTCTAACCAACTCTCCCCGGGCACGGGCCTTGCCCTCGTCGTCGTATGAGAGAGTCTCCGTGGGTGTCATCCGACTGTTATAAATGCGTATGGTGAGTTGCTCAACATTACGATAGCTAAGTTTGAGTGAAAGCATCTTCCCGGGATAAACGGTGGTGGCAGCACTCACTTGCAGCATCGGGTTTTGCATCTCCGCCAATCGGTTTGTTATTAATCCTATCCTCTCGTAATGGGGGAAGCCCTCCACTGCCTTGCGGCATGCTTCGTAGCAGGCAGCCATCTCATTGGCGTCCCCTGGAGAGGAGAACCCGTAAAGTCCGTCGCTAAGCTTGGCGTCTAATATCTCCACCGAATAGTCTTTGTCGGCGTAAACATCCAGCAAGCTATCGAGCGAGGCAGTGTGTTCCTTCCTACACTTCTCTGAAGATGCATCCGCATAACGAAACTTCAGGTAGCTGAGTGTGGTGAGCGCTGCGGCTTTCTTATTAGGAAGGGTGTTGAGGTATGATATGACTTGCCGATAGAGTTCGTCGGAAGGGGCGATGTCTAATGCCCGGAAGGCAAGGAAATCGTAGAGTGAAGGCCGAAGGTTGGGAGCGTCTTTCCCCGTTTCCATGATTGCACGGAATGAGTGGGCGGATGTGTTTCTCAGCAACCTGTTCTCGTGGAGCGAAGCCGAGAGTTCTTCCTGAATCTTTTGAGTGAAATGACCGGTAGTCCACTCGCGAATGTCTTCGGGCGTGTAGCCGGC
This sequence comes from Tannerellaceae bacterium, assembly GCA_963648005.1. GTDB lineage: Bacteria > Bacteroidota > Bacteroidia > Bacteroidales > Tannerellaceae > Parabacteroides. Next base: position 1,144 of record CAVJCD010000040.1, read on the forward strand.
AATGTCGCGGCGGTTGTCAATCTTCCGGCGGTTGGATGTGTAATAATGGTGATACATCTCGGCGACCATTGAGTGGAGCACGGCTATTGAGGCTGTGTCGCTACACTCAACAGCATAACGTTCCACCTCTCTGATAAGTTCCGGGAACTTGTCTTCGTCTACCTCCATCTTCTCTTTCATACTTCCGATAAGGACCTTAATCAACTGGGGCGTATCCCCACGTTGGATGGCTTTGGCGGCAATGGAACTCGTAGTTGTTGTCTCCTCTGCCATGGCATACATGATGATGACCGACAGGCAGCACAGTAATAATGCGGAAACAATAATTGCTTTCAACTTCATAGACCTAAAAAAGATTTATTTCCTACGATAGGTAAGGAATGTATATGGATAAGCATGACGGTCGTCTGTGGGGAACTCCTGACGCTCTGTCTCCTCCCATTGGCTTGGGTCGATGGTGGGGAAGAAGGCATCGGCATCCTTAGGTGTGGTGTGAACAAGTGTGAGATATATCTTGTCGGCAAATTGCAGCGACTGGCCATATACCTTGGCGCCGCCGATGATGAACACTTCGCTGTCCGAGGCACTGCCGTTCAAGGCTTCTTCCATTGAGGCATAGACGGTGCACCCCTCGAAATGGGCTTCGGGTCGGGTGGTAAGCACCACGTTTCGTCTGCCGGGGAGTGCCCCTTTGGGCAGCGATTCGAATGTCTTGCGCCCCATAATCACGGTGTGACCCATTGTAAGGGTCTTGAAACGCCGCATATCTGCCGGCAGATGCCATAGCAGTTGGTTGTCGCGGCCTATTGCGTTGTTGTCGGCAATTGCAACAATGATTGAAATCGTACTCATAAAACGCCTCCGTAGGTTTATACAGCCACTTCGCCTTTGATGTGGGGGTGTGGGTCGTAGCCCGTGAGATGGAAGTCATCGTATTCGAAATCGAAGATGCTATGCACCTCTGGATTGAGTTCCATCTTGGGAAGGGGGCGGGGCTCACGTGTGAGCTGTAGCTTCACTTGTTCGATATGGTTGCTGTAGATATGCGCATCGCCCAAGGTGTGTATGAAATCTCCGGCTTTTAGCCCGGTTACCTGCGCCATCATCTGCAGCAGCAGTGCATAAGAAGCAATATTGAACGGAACGCCCAAGAATATGTCGGCACTGCGCTGATACATCTGTAGACTGAGTTTGCCGTCGGCCACATAGAACTGGAAGAACGCATGGCAAGGCGGGAGGTTCATATTATCCAAGTCGCCCACGTTCCAAGAGCTGACGATGATACGCCTGGAGTCCGGGTTGTGGAGAATCATATCCACGGCTTGGCTTATTTGGTCGATATGCCCGCCATTGTAGTCCGGCCACGACCGCCATTGATAACCATATATATGTCCGAGACTCCCGTCTTCGTCGGCCCATTCGTTCCATATACGCACGCCATGTTCTTGCAGGTATTTTGCGTTTGTGTCGCCCTTGAGAAACCAAAGCAACTCGTATATGATGGACTTCAGGTGTAGCTTCTTTGTTGTGAGCAAGGGGAACCCGTCTTCCATGTGGAAGCGCATCTGGTGACCAAAGACACTCAGCGTGCCCGTCCCCGTTCGGTCGTCTTTCCTGACTCCTTCGGTCAGCACGCGGTTCAACAAATCCAAATATTGTTTCATCTCTTTTCTTCTTTATGTGTTACAAAAGTACGAATATTTTACACAACCCGCGCCTCGGCGGATACAGATGGAACGACGCCTGAAACGAGGGGTGAAAAACGAACTTGATATCAAATTGGGAAAAACCCGCCCTACGTGGAAAAACAAATGTGTCGTCCCTTTTGATGAAATGTGTCGTCCCTCGGGGTAATCCGCCTTACCGAGAAAACTAAGACGACCGGCCGTTTGGATTTTCCCCCTTCCGAAAACATAAGGTTTGAACGACGTTTTAACGCCCTTTAAATGGCGATGGGGAACACGGGGACGGGATATTTGCTACTTTTGCGCGCAGAAAACAAGTTCTTATGTGATACATACAAGGTGTAGGCTATGGAAAATATAGGTATCGGACTTTTATTGATGGTGGTTGGTATGTCCACCGTGTTTGTAATTCTTTTGATTGTTATCAATTTGGGAAAAGGACTGATTCTTCTGGTAAATAAATATGCACCGGAAGAAGTGGTGGCAAAGAAGCCCTCAAGAGCCGTTGCGCCGACCTCCTCAAGTGTCCCGACGAAGACAACTGCGGCAATAGTCGCTGCCGTTGGTACGGTTACCGGCGGACAAGGAAAAGTTACGAAAATCGAAAAAATATAATATAGTACATGAAAAGAGAAGTGAAATTCAGTTTGGTTTTCCGCGACATGTGGCAATCAGCCGGGAAATATGTGCCGCTTGTAGACCAGCTTGTTAGTGTTGCCCCTGCCATCATCGAGATGGGTTGTTTTGCCCGCGTGGAAACCAATGGCGGCGGATTTGAACAGGTTAACTTGCTGTTTGGCGAGAATCCCAACAGAGCAGTGCGCGAATGGACAAAGCCATTCCACGAAGCAGGTATCGAGACGCATATGCTCGACCGTGCGTTGAACGGACTTCGCATGAGCCCTGTCCCTGCCGATGTGCGCCGCCTGTTCTACCAGGTGAAGAAAGCACAGGGGACGGATATAGCCCGTACATTCTGCGGACTCAACGATGTGCGCAACATCGCTCCTTCAATCCAATATGCCAAAGAGGCGGGGATGATATCGCAGTGCTCGCTTTGCATCACCCATTCTCCGATTCACACGGTGGACTACTACACCAAGATGGCGCGCGAGCTGATAAGCCTTGGGGCAGATGAGATTTGTATCAAAGACATGGCAGGTATTGGTCGCCCGCATTCACTTGGGCAGATTGTTGCCAATATCAAAGCCGAACACCCTGAAATACCCATTCAGTATCACAGCCATGCCGGTCCCGGCTTTAATGTGGCTTCCATCTTGGAGGTCTGTGCTGCCGGTTGCGACTATATCGATGTAGGTATGGAACCGCTCTCTTGGGGTACGGGGCATGCCGACCTTTTGACTGTACAGGCAATGCTGAAGGATGCCGGCTACATCGTGCCGGAAATCAATATGGAAGCCTATATGAAGGTGCGCAGCATGATTCAAGAGTTTATGGACGACTTCTTGGAATTGTATATCAGTCCGAGAAACCGCTTGATGAACTCCCTCTTGATTGGACCGGGACTTCCGGGCGGTATGATGGGTAGCTTGATGGCAGACCTGGATAAGAACCTTGAGTCAATCAACAAAAGCAATATCAAGAACAACAAGCCGCTTATGTCACAAGACCAACTGCTTGTTAAGCTGTTCGACGAAGTGGCATACGTTTGGCCACGCGTTGGCTATCCTCCATTGGTAACGCCTTTCAGCCAATACGTTAAGAACCTGGCGTTGATGAACGTGATGCAGATGGAGAAGGGCAAGGAGCGTTGGAGCATGATTGCCGATGATATCTGGGATATGATTCTTGGTAAAGCCGGCAGATTGCCCGGTCCGCTTGCCCCCGAGATAATAGAGAAAGCACATGCCGAAGGACGTGAGTTCTTCACCGGCGACCCGCAAGACAACTATCCCGATGCTCTCGACAAATACCGTAAGATGATGAACGAAAAACATTGGGAGATGGGCGAAGATGACGAGGAGTTGTTTGAATACGCCATGCACCCGGCACAGTATGAGGCATACCGCTCAGGGAAGGCCAAGGTTGAGTTCTTGGCTGATGTTGCCCGTAAGAAGAAAGCTTTGCAGGAGGGCAAGAATCCTGCTGCCCCGACCACAGCTTTTCCCACCACTCCGCAAACAATGACGGTGGATGTTGA
>CAVJCD010000040.1:5078-14457 GCA_963648005.1 Tannerellaceae bacterium
CCGTAGCCTTTGGCGATTCTGCTGCTACGGCATCCGCTGCCGCACCAACGGTTGCTCCTGCTGTTCCCGCAGCCCCGAGTGCTGCTCCTGCCGCCCCTGCCGGTGGCAAAGAGGTGTTGTCTCCTTTGGAAGGACGCTTCTTCTTGGTGAAAGACACCGCCGAGACCCCGCTTAAGGTGGGTGACGCTGTGAAGGTGGGCGACGTGCTTTGCTATGTGGAAGCAATGAAGACCTACAATGCCGTGCGCTCAGAGTTCAGCGGAACGATTACTGCTATTTGCTTTGGCTCGGGAGATGCCGTTTCAGAAGATGACGTATTAATGACAATTGGGTGATGAAAGAGATATTCCACAATCTGTATGAGATGACGGCGTTCAGCAATATCGTTGCCGAACCACAGTTCCTAATAATGTACGTCATCGCATTTACGCTGCTCTACTTGGGCATCAAAAAGCAATACGAACCATTGTTGCTTGTGCCTATAGCATTCGGGGTGTTGCTTGCCAACTTCCCCGGCGGCGAAATGGGAGTGATTCAAGCCGACGAGAATGGTATGGTCTGTGTCGGGGGTGTCATGAAAAACATTTGGGATATGCCTCTGCATGATATTGCACACGAGTTGGGGATTATGAACTTCATCTATTATATGCTGATAAAGACAGGATTCCTTCCGCCAATCATTTTTATGGGTGTGGGAGCGTTGACGGATTTCGGACCTATGCTCCGCAACCTCCGTTTGTCCATCTTCGGTGCAGCGGCGCAGTTGGGTATATTCGTTGTCTTGTTGGTTTCCATCTTGATGGGCTTCACCCCGAAGGAGGCTGCCTCGTTGGGTATCATTGGTGGAGCTGATGGCCCTACGGCTATCTTTACTACCATTAAACTGGCGCCGCATCTGTTGGGTCCGATTGCCATTGCAGCTTATTCCTATATGGCATTGGTGCCGATTATCATCCCGTTGGTCGTAAACCTTCTCTGTACAAAGAAGGAACTTAGCATCAATATGAAAGAACAGGAAAAGAAATATCCCTCTACGCTGGAGATTAAGAACCTGCGCGTATTGAAAATTGTTTTCCCGATTGTGGTGACCACGGTTGTTGCTTTGTTTGTGCCGAGCGCCGTGCCGCTGATAGGTATGCTGATGTTTGGTAACCTCGTGAAAGAAATCGGAACCAACACTTCCCGTTTGTTTGATGCGGCTTCAAACAGTATTATGAATGCGGCAACAATCTTCCTTGGCTTGTCAGTGGGTGCAACCATGACAGCCGATGCTTTTCTGAATATGACGACCATAGGTATCGTGATTGGTGGATTCTTGGCGTTTGCTTTGTCAATTGCCGGTGGTATCCTCTTTGTGAAAGTTGTCAACTTGTTTACAAAGAAGAAAATCAATCCGCTAATCGGAGCCACCGGACTGAGCGCCGTTCCTATGGCATCGCGTGTGGCGAACGAGATTGCTCTGAAATACGACCAGAAGAATCACGTGCTGCAATATTGTATGGCAAGCAATATATCCGGTGTGATTGGTTCTGCCGTTGCTGCCGGTGTGCTGATTTCGTTTTTGGGATAAAAAGAGTGAACCGGAGACCTTTTTGGGGGTGGAATATGTTTGTCTCCTCCGATAAATAAATTAAGCTCGAATGTTATAATTCGAAAATAAATACTTTAATTTGTGTCTTGATATTAGGAATGTTTTTTCACTCTTCTTAAAAGCGATTGAATATGAAGGATACTCTTGAGACTAATTTGCCGGACGAAGGTGCCGGTACATTGGAAGAAATTAGAGTTCCGGAAGTGGCTCCGGAAAATACTGTAGATGAAGTGGCAGTGGCAGAAACCTCGGGAAAGGAGGCTCTGAAAAAAGCTGATGACTTGTCGAAGGAAGAAATTCTTGACAAGTTGGCTGTGGTGGTTGGTTCCACCGCGGAGGTTTCGCGTGGCGAGATAGAGTCCCTAAGACAAGCATTCTACAAAGTCCGTAGAGCTGAAGTTGAAAACTTGAAAAAAGCATTCATCAACGGAGGTGGAGAGGAAAAGGATTTTGTGGCTCCGGAAGATGCCGCTGAAGATAGGTTGAAAGATTTGCTTTCTGCCTATAAAGAGAAGAGGGCTGTTATAGCGGCTGAAGAAGAGCGTGAAAAGGTTGCCAACTATGCATTGAAACTGCAGTTGATAGACCAACTCAAGACATTAATCGAAAGTCAGGACGATTTTGGTAGGCTGTACAGCCAATTCAAAGACATTCAGCAGCGGTGGAGGGAAATCAAACTCATTCCTCAGGAACATGCCGGTGAACTGTGGAGAAACTATCAGACATACACTGAAAAATTCTACGACATAATTAAGATAAACAATCAGTTCCGCGATTACGATTTCAAGAAGAATTTGGAACAGAAAACCGCCTTGTGTGAAACGGTTGAAAAATTGCAACAAGAGTCGGATGTGATCTCTGCTTTCCATCAACTTCAGAAGTTGCACCAACAGTGGCGCGAAATTGGTCCGGTTGCCAAGGAACTGCGGGAATCCCTTTGGGCTCGTTTTAAGGCAGCTTCCACTAAAATCAACAAACGTCATCAAGAGCATTTCGATTTGCTGAAGTCGAAAGAGCAAGATAACCTCGCAGCCAAGACGGCTATTTGCGAGGAGATAGAAGGAATAGACTACGATGCATTGAAGACTTTTAAAGATTGGGAAAAAAAGAGCAAGGATGTAATTGCGTTGCAAGAACGTTGGAAAACCATCGGCTTTGCTCCCAAAAAGTCCAATGTGCAAGTCTTTGAACGTTTCCGTACGGCTTGCGATGTCTTCTTTAGTAAGAAAGGGGCGTTCCTCAAGATTGTCAAGAACGAGATGGAAAGAAATCTCGAGATAAAAAACAGTTTGTGCGAAAAGGCAGAAGCCCTAAAAGACAGTACCGATTGGAAGGGTACTACTGAGAAAATGATAGCCCTTCAGAAAGAATGGAAAGCAACCGGTGCGGTTGCTCGCCGGCATTCGGAAATCGTTTGGAAACGTTTTATTGCTGCTTGTGATTATTTCTTTGAGCAAAAGAGCAAGAGTGTTTCGTCTCAGAAAGGAGCAGAACAAACCAATTTGGCTGCAAAGAAAGCTCTGATTGAAAAGGTTGAGAATCTTGATGAGACATTGGCCACCGATGATGCATTGGCTGAGTTGAAAAACTTGATGGCTGAATGGAATGCAATCGGGCATGTGCCTTTCAAGGAGAAAGATAAAGTCTATAAAGCTTATCACGACGCGGTAGACAAACAGTTCGACCGACTGAAAGTGGACCAAGACGACCGCAGAATGCAGTCGTTCCGCAGCAACTTAAATGATATGACAAGCGGAGAGCACGGGAAAGGCAAACTGCTCAGCGAACGCGAAAAACTGATGAGGATGTACGATCGTATGAAGAGTGAACTGCATACCTACGAAAATAACATCGGTTTCCTTAGCGTCTCTTCCAAAGGTGGTGGCGGACTCGTGAAAGAGTTGGAGCGTAAGATAGAGAATTTGAAAAATGAAATGGCTCTTACTATCAAGAAAATCGATGCGATAGACGAAACGCTTGAATGATTTCCAAGATACGTTATTTTAATCCCGGCCATGAGATATCTGTTTTGCTCGGTGCGGAAAATTATACCCCATCGAGCAACGTGCAGAAAATGGTACGGGATTTATCATGTCTCCCGGTATGGTATTCCCATTCTTCGGACTTAGTCCTCGTGGATGAAATCATTTCGTCCTATTTTTTTTCTTCACTACCTAATGAACTTGGACCATTTGCCAGGCTCGTTACGGAAAACGAACTGAAAGATTCTGATACATCCTCCTTGATGTTGGAAGCTGACCCATGGGGCATTTCTCCGCATAGTTTGCATTTGTTCGAAGCGTTGAAGCATAGGTGCAGTCTGAATGTATCCGTACCGGCATGGAAAGATGAATATCTTAGGTTGACCGGACGGCAGTCGGCTGCCGAATGCTTGGAGATGGTTCGTAGGCAGTTGCCCGATATGCATATCCCCTCTTCGCCAATATTGTGTCAAAGCATTGAAGAGGTGGAAACGTGCCTGCATCAGCAAAAATTCCCCTTTGTAGTGAAAACGCCATACTCGTCATCCGGGAGAGGATTGTTGTGGTTGTTGGACGGAAATTTGACGGACAAGGGCCGTAGATGGATTGAGGGCGCAATCAAGAAACAAGGTATGGTCACCATCGAGCGCGCTCTTGAGAAGGTGCAGGACATGGCGGCGGAGTTCTATTCTGATGGGCAGGGGAATGTGACGTATGAGGGATTGTCGGTATTCGGGACAACTCAAAGAGGTACTTACGATGGAAATATTTTGGGTAGTCAGGACTATTTGATGAGCGTAATCAGAAGTTGGGGAGGCGAGAGAGCCTACCAACAGATGTTACAAGCCTTGACTAATGCATTGACTGTAATGTATGGAAATGTTTATCGTGGACATTTGGGAGTGGATATGCTTGTCTACAAGAAAGAGGATGGCGGGTATGCAATCCACCCTTGCCTCGAAATCAATATGCGTTATACGATGGGTATGCTTTCTGTTCACTTGTTTCGAAGATATATCGCCTCTCAATCAACCGGAGAGTTTAAAATAACTTACGAGGGTATGAACGGAGAAGCTTACGAAAGCCATCGTATGATGAAAGAAACCTATCCTGCGACCTTCAAGGGTGGTAAGATTGAGAAAGGTTATTTATCTTTATGCCCGATTACCAAGGAAACGAAGTTTAGGGCATATATAAATGTAAGAGGAAAACAAATCACCACTTTTTAAATATAGAGATACCATGAACATGCACAACACATTTACCCTTGCTTTGGCAATGGTTTGCATCGGGGTTATACCGATTTCTGCCGAGAAGATGAACCCCAAGAAGATTACACTTACAGCTAAAGCCAAAGAACAATTGGCTGGAAAACAAATATTGTATGTTGAACGGGAACAATATGCCCCCGACCATCATAACACCGCTACCATTTTCCAAAAAGGAGAAATCAACGAAAACAGTTTCTTCCCGGGAGGTGCTCTGCGTATCTTCGATGTGAATACAAGTAATACAACCACACTGATTGAATTGAAGGACGGGGTCATTCGTGACCCGGAGCTTTCGTTTGATGGCAAGAAGATTGTTTTCTCCATGCGAAAAAACAAAGACGATTACTATCATATCTATGAGATAAACACGGATGGTAGTGCGCTGCGGCAGCTGACTTATGCCGAAGGGGTGTCGGACATTGACCCGTTGTATCTGCCGGATGGGGGGATTTTGTTTAGTTCTACCCGTCAACCGAAATATTGTATGTGTAACCGTCACATTATGTGTAACCTTTATAGAATGGAGGCAGATGGTGCAAATATTACACAGATAGGAGTAAGTACATTGTTTGAAGGACACTCCTCGTTGCTGAATGATGGTAGAATTCTATATGACAGATGGGAGTACGTTGACCGTAATTTTGGAGATGCACAAGGGTTGTGGACTGTCAATCCTGACGGTACCAAACATTCCATCTATTATGGCAACAACACACCGTCGCCCGGGGCTATCATCGACGGACGTCAGATACCGGGTACCGACCAGGTGATTTGTATTTTCGGCTCTTGCCATGAGCGTCCTTGGGGAGCTCTTGCTATCATCGATAGGAAAAAGGGAGTGGATGGTGTAGAACCGGTTGTGCAGATATGGCCGGAGGAAAGCCTTAATATTGTAGGCAAGGGAGATATCGATTCTTTCAAGTGGATTGATTATTTCTTTGAAGATCCATATCCGTTGAACGAGAACTTTTTCCTTACGTCTCGAACTATTTGGAAAAAGAATGGCGGTTGGACACCTGTCGACACGAAATCCGGTATCTACTTGGTAGGTAGAGATGGTACGCAAGAGCTGATTGTGGAGGGGAATAGAAGTCTTTTCGACCCGATGATTGTTGAGGCGCGCCCTTGTCCGCACGCAATACCTTCGAACCGGAACTACACGGATAAAAAGGGAACGTTCTATGTTCAAAACGTCTACAACGGAACTCATATGAAAGGTGTGGAACCGGGCACGGTCAAATATCTGCGTGTTGTAGAATCACCGGAAAAGAGAACGTGGACACGTAACGGATGGTTTGGGCAAGGCGAGCAGGCTCCGGCTGTCAATTGGCACAGTTTCGAAGTAAAACGTGTTTTGGGCGAGGTTCCGGTGGAAGAAGATGGCTCAGCCAATTTTGAGGTGCCTTCAGGTACATACGTGTATTTCCAACTGTTGGATAAGGATAAGAAGATGATTCAGTCGATGAGAAGTGGCACGATGGTTATGCCGGGCGAGACAAACGGATGTATAGGTTGCCACGAAGACCGGTTGAGTGTCCCCACCACGGCAGGCCCCAAACCTTTGGCTCTTAAGAAAGCTCCGGCGAAGTTAAACGGATGGATGGGCAAGGCTCCCAAGAAATTCTCCTTTATGGAAGAGGTGCAGCCCATATTAGACAAGAAATGTGTGCGTTGCCATGATTTCGATACTAAGAATCGCGACAAACTCGTGTTGGCAAAAGATAAGAATACGTTTTTCAATGCTGCTTATGTCAATATGTATGTGAAGAAGGAAGTGACTCTTGTTGGTGGTGGACCGGCAGCAATACAAGAACCATACACCTGGGGAACACACGCCAGCAAACTGACCAAGGTTATCGACGGCAACCATAAAGGCGTTAAACTGTCAACCAAAGAGAAGGAAATCCTTTATACATGGATGGACTTGAATGGTGTATACTACCCGGTGTATGAGTCGGCATTCGATTCCACTTTGGCGGGAAGAAGCCCCCTTTACAATTATGAGATTAACGAACTCGTGCAGCTGACGGGAGTGAATATATGGGACCTTAACAACCACGGGCGAAAACTGACGGCGCAGATTGCTTTCGACCGTCCGGAGGTTAGTCCGTGCTTGGATGGTATTCGTGGTGACAAGGAGAAATATACCCGTGCTGTAGCGATTATCCGTGCCGGACAGAAACGTTTGAAGGAAACACCTCGTGGAGACATGGAAAAAGACCTTGTTCCCTGCGAACGCCATAAAGAACAATTGCGGAAATATGCGGAACGGTTGAAGGTGGAGCAGCTTAACTGTTCTGTCATTGGGCAAAACGAAAAGACATACGACAAATAAGCCTGTGACAACACAAGTTGTCTGAGAAAAGCAAAAATTGAGGGGTTTAATGCTCCTTCAGTTTGCACGAAATAAGAATAGCACTATTCTTGTTGCCCGAATTTTTCGAGGGAGAAGAATAGTACTATTCTTGTCTCCTCTCGGCAGAGACAAAGAATCCGGGTGCTTTTTTGTGGAAAGCAGAGAAAGGGGAGAAGGGATTATCGGCTTTTGATTAGATTCATGAACTCTTCACGGGTCTTTGCCTGCTGAAAGAAGCCGGTGAAGTCGGAAGTGGTTGTCAAAGAGTTTTGTTTTTCCACCCCACGCATTTGCATACACATATGTTGTGCCTCGATAACTACCATTACGCCTAAAGGGTCAAGCGTTTGTTGGATACAGTCTTTAATTTGCATCGTGAGGCGTTCTTGTATCTGCAAGCGACGGGCAAAGATGTCTACCACGCGGGGAATCTTGCTTAGTCCGGTGATGTATTTCTTGGGGATGTAGGCAACGTGGGCTTTACCGAAAAAAGGCAGCATATGATGTTCGCAAAGAGAAAAGAAATCGATGTCTTTTACTATGACCATTTGTTTGTAGTCTTCCTCTCGAAACATGGCGGAAGTCAGCACCTCAACGGGGTCTTCATCATATCCTTTTGTTAGGAACTGCATTGCCTTGGCCACGCGTTCGGGCGTTTTGAGCAATCCCTCGCGTTTAACGTCTTCGCCAAGCAGACCGAGTATCTGTTTATAGTGGTCGGCCAATTTCTCGCGGTCGGTCAGTGTCTTTGCGTCTATCACTTTTGCCATTTTAATCCAATGGAATTCTTACTTCTTCTTTTACAATATACATCTCTTTTCCGAACGAGGGGAATGCCGTCATCAGTAGGCGTTGCATGTGGTAAGCCTCTTCGTGCGAACGGAAATCGCCCACACGCAATTTCCAAAACGGAGCAGTGTAGGTTACGTAGGTTGGAACAGTAGGAAACAACTCTTTAATCATCTTCTCTTTCTCAAAGGCTTCGTCTTTCGACTTGCGTTGGTCGTTTCCTGAGAATACCTGCGTTCTGAATCCTTGTATCTTTAGGTAAGTAGAGCTGTCTGTCTTTTCCACGTTCTCGCCATACATGCGTACTCCAATCATCTTGCGAAGAGCCTCCGGCTGATGGATAATCACCTTGCCTTTACCCGTCTTGGATGTTTGCAAGTCATCGAAGATGGTCTGAATAGGTTCGTCAGTGGCCTCTTGGGCGGATACACCGGCTACGCAGAACAACATCAATAGTAATATGATACAAGGGAATTTCTTCATTATAGCTTTGTATTAAAAAGGAGGGAGGAAGAGTATGATGCTTCCTCCCAGCCTTGGATGATATCATTTAGAATGCTTCAATAATCGGCATGAACTTCTCAACAGCCAAAGAAGCACCACCAATCAACCCACCATCTACGTTTGGTTTAGAGAACAGGTCTTTGGCGTTGCCACCATTACAGCTACCACCATAAAGGATTGTGCAGTTGTCGGCTACAGTCTTACCATACTTGGCAGCCAATGTCGCACGGATGTGAGCGTGGATTTCTTCTGCTTGGTCTGCAGTGGCAGTCTTACCTGTACCGATAGCCCAAACCGGTTCGTATGCCAATATGATTTTACCGAAATCTTCAGCAGAGAGGTCGAACAACGATTCTTTTACCTGTGCATCCACTACATCGAAATGCTTGCCGGCTTCTCTTTCTTCCAATACCTCACCGATACAGAAAATAGGAGTCAGACCATTTGCCAATGCCAATTCAACTTTTGTTTTCAAGATGGCTGGAGTCTCGTGATAGTAAGCACGTCTTTCCGAGTGACCCAAGATAACATATTTGGCACCCGTGGATGCGACCATTGCAGCCGATACTTCACCGGTGAAAGCACCCTTCTCCTTGTCTGCGCAGTTTTCTGCTGCCACACCAATCTTGTTTGTGTCGATAGCTGCAGCAACGCTTGCCAAGTGAGTGAACGGCGTACCGATGATTACATCACAGTTGATAGCCTTCCCTTTCAGGGCTTCGTTTAATCCTTTAGCTAATTCCAGACCTTCTTGAAGAGTAGTGTTCATCTTCCAGTTTCCTGCAACAATATTCTTTCTCATGACTTAATTAATTAAATATATGAATACAATAAAATTTTCTATTCAACGCTTTCCTTCTTGCGTCGTGGGCGAGAACGATAAAAG
>CAVJCD010000041.1:0-14433 GCA_963648005.1 Tannerellaceae bacterium
ACCTTCAGCAAGTACCTCACCGCAGCTCAGACCAATCAGGCAGTTGCAATGCGCGTTCTTGCCAAGGACTGCTTTCTCGATGGCGACAAGGAGCTCGTAGACGACGACTCGCTTTTCCTTTTCGGTCTTATGGGCCAGCTCTCAAAGATTATTGAGATGCGCCACGGACGTTTGGTAAATTTATCGAAACCTGGAAAGTAGACGACAACGATGGTCTTCGTCAGAAGATAATTTTTATACGGCATTACTTTCCAGGTGTAGACATAGAGAAGCTGGATGAGGAGCAATTCGCCATTCTTGCGAACGATGCGGAATGGTTTCATTCCCAGCAAATCGTTACACGTCAAGCAAATGCGCTTGGATTACTGTCATAATTCGTTTAATCCCGTTAGCATTAATTTGCTGGCGGGATTTTTTCTTAACCAGATAGTTTGGCCGTTTTCTATTCTTCTTAAAAGCAATGTTATATAATGGCAGAAAATTATGTAGTCAATTATAGTATAAATGTTAATACGGAAGCTGCGCTTAAAGCTCTTTCGTCTTTTCTTTTTTTTGCGGGTACATTAACCAAAGCCGCAGACACTTTGAAGGCTTTTGAAGCGAGCGTTAACAAAGTTGCGGCTTCATTCAAAAAGCTTTCTAAGGGCAGCTTGACTTTGAAGGTCAATACCGCTGACGCAAACAAAAAGCTTAATGGAGTAATTGCTAAAATAGAAAAAATTCAGAAGCTGGCGGCAAAGGGCGCTGTCCTCAACATTTCTACAATTGCTACAAGCAAAGCGGTAAGCGGAAAGACAGGCAAGACGCTTGCGCCTAAAACTGCACCAGCCCCGTTGAGCTCCGCTTCCAGATTTTCTTCATCCGTGCCTTTTGTTACAACGCCGGCAAAGACAGTTACAGCCCCTAGGTCTACCGTAACGACTTTTTCTGTTGTTCAGCCAAGGACTACGGCAGCGGCTTCAAAGCCTACCGGAGCAGCAGCTGGGTCTAACACAGTAATTTTGCCTGGTAGCCCAACAACAGGCGGGGCCAAGCCGAAAGGTACAACAAAGCAGTCAGCTGCTCCTAGACCAGCTGCGCCCGCAGCGCCCAAAGATATGAATTGGGGCTATAAGGCTTTGGGTCCGGCTCCTCTGCCTTCCAATGGCGGCATGGCTATCGACATGATGAAAGGCATGGGTATAGCGTATGGTATTTCAGGCTTAATGACAGCCGTTTCCGACATTGTACAGCAGGCAACGATTTATGACAATACCATCAAAACGGTTGAGAATATTTTGAAGTCGCACGACACAAAGAGTGGCTTCCAGGAGCGTTTTCAATCTATGACCCGTACTGTTCGTAATGTCGGTCTCGAAACCAAATTTACAGCAACAGAGGTTGCGGACGCGGCTAAGTTTTTGGCAATGGCAGGCTTGGACATTGACGCCATTAACAGGTCTATCCGTCCTATTGCCGATATTGCTTTGGTAGGCGACACTGATTTGGGCACGACTGCGGACGTAGTGACAAATATTATGACTGCGTACGAGATTCAGCCGAGCCAGATGCGTAAAATCGCCGACATAATGACCAATACGTTCACTATGTCCAATACGACTTTGACAGAGATTGCGGAAGCGTATAAATATTCTGCTTCTTTGTTGTCTGCTGGTGATATTGGCTTTGAAGAGGCTACTGCTGCAATTGGCGTTCTTGGAGACGCTGGTATTAAGGGTTCTCAGGCCGGTACTACTATGCGTACGATAATGGCCAACATCCTTAACCCTACGAAAAAACAGGCGAAGGCGTGGGCAAAGGCAGGAGTGTCAACCAAAGATGAGAACGGCAAAACAAAAGACCTGCTTACGATATTTCAGGAGCTAAACGCTAAAGAACTCGATGCTGGTACTTATTATCAGCTTTTCCATAAAACCGCTGCTTCTGGCGCTGTTGCGTTAGCCAAGCATGTAGATAAATGGAACAACGTCTATCTTGAGAACCTTGTATCAGAAGGTTTGACTGCAAACCTGGCTTACGAAAAAAAGAACACGCTTCAGGGACTTTGGGCGCAAGTAACTTCTAAGTTTACTGACGTGGGCATAAATGCCTTCCAAGGTATCCAGGGACAATTGCGTGCTTGGATGCGTGAGGCGCTTGATTGGCTTGGAAGCGATGCGGCAGCTAAGACTTTCAGGGACTTTACAAATGCCCTGAGGGAGTTTGCGCAGGAAGTGATTGATGCTACTAAATTCTTCTACAGGTTCTTTACAATGTTTGGGCCGATGATTAAGACGTGGATTAAATTCCAGCTTGTCATTTGGCCTGTTGTGAAGGCTATGCAGGCTTTTAGAAGTGTGTGGTATGCTTTAAGCGGACTAAAGGCTATTGGCACGCAAATAGGCAATGCTTCGAAAAATATGAACAAGCTGGCTACTACGACCAATCAAGCCGCTGCTGCCACCAATGCGTTAAACACTGCTACTGCACGAAGTAGATGGGGAAGCATTGGTATGGTTGCGTCAGGTATGTGGAACGGAGCCAAGATTGCTGGTAGCGGTATGTGGAACGGAACCAAGATTGCTGGTAGCGGTATGTGGGCCAATACGCGAGCTAGTGCCGTAAATATGTGGAACAGTTTACGCAATACTGGTTCTAGAGCTAAGAATGGCATACAAGGCATAGGTCCTGCTGCGCAATCTATGATGCGAAGTAGCGGCGCTGCGTTAAGCGGAATGCGTGGCAAGAGTGTTTCTGCTTGGAATAAAATGTTGAGCGCCGGGAAGTCCCTACCTAAGCTGTATCGCGAAGCATTGACTTTGCCTAGACAATATAAGCGCTGGGAGGCGGCTATAAATGCAAGAAGGAAGCTTATTGCTGAGCAAAATAAGTTCAATGCGTTAATAAGAAAGAGAAAGGGCGTTGAACCAGGAATGTTGCCGGGACGCGATTCCCCAGTGGTTCTTAAACGCATAGAAGCGTTTAACCGTGAGATCGCAAGGCTACGTAAGTCTATGCCGTCATCTTTATCAGCCATTGCAAACGCCTATTACTACCGAAGTAACCCCAGCGCCTTGTTTGCAGACGCTTGGAAAGGCACTAAGTCATCTGCTTCGGACCTTTGGAATAAGATAAAGACAACTGGTTCTAATGCAGGAAGCACTATGCGAGGCTGGCTCCCAGTTTGGAATAAAGCGGGTGGAACTAGTTCTGGCAATAGTCGTCAAGGAGGTTTCTATCCGATTTGGAATGGCACTAAAGTCGCAGGGGCTGGACTTTGGAATGGCGCTAAAACCGCAGGCTTAGGCCTTTGGGGAGGTATTAAGGCTTTAGGGTCTGGCCTTTGGAACGGAACGAAGGCAGCGGGCGGTGGGCTTATGGTAATTCCTCAAAAAGGCTGGGCTGGCGTTAAAAATCTTTGGGGGCGTGGTGCAGCCTTGCGTGAAAATATGCTTGGAGCCGCTGGAAATGTGGGCACGATGGGCTTGGGTTTGCTGGGCTCTTATGCTGCAATGCAGCAGATAACCAAAGACGATGCAAATGGTTGGGACTACGCAAGCGGTGGCTTGTTTGGCGCAGCCGGTATGTCCGCTATGGTAGGCGGTGTTCCAGGACTAGCATTAGCAGCCCTTTTAGGTACCGCAGGCGTAGCTGCAAATATAGCAAGTTCGTATGAACATTGGAGCAATCTGGAGGATGCTATGGCAACTTTCGTTAATAAGCATCGTATGCTTGATGGCGTGATGTTGGACAGTAGCTCTAGGACTGAGCGTTCTTTGGAGTTTGTATGGCGTAAGAATTACGACATTAATGAACTCATCAAAAGGCGCATAGAACTTTCCAGAGAACTGTATGGCTTGGAAAGCCCAGAAAGCACGACGTCAAAAGACATAGACTCTACTCTGTTCAAAGAAATCTATAACAAGGCGATTGGCGCAGATGCGTGGTGGAATCACGATCCAGCAGCACAAAAGACCGCCAATATGTTCAATGAATATGGAAAGCAATTTGGTTTGTCTATCCATTACAGTCCTACAGACGGTTGGCTTCTCAATGATAAGCGTACTGGGAAATCGTATAAATACAACAACCCAGATGGTATGTCTACAACTGGAGCGCACGCTGTTATGTACGATGCAGCAGCCGCCATTGAAATGCTGCAAGGTACATACTCTCAGAAAATCATAGATGAGAACCAAAAGCGTTTGGCTATGCTGCTTTACGACAAGAACAGCGACGCTGAGGATGTTAAGGGGTGGCGTAACGAGTTTATTCAGCGCTATAGTCCTGCACACCAACAGGGTTTAATATACCCTAATCAGTGGAATGTTAGTGCTACTGAAGCGCAAAACTGGACAGGCGAGGATATTGCCAAGTCGTATTTGGGTGCAACGATATTGTGGAGAAGGCTGGAAGAGATTGCCAAAGGGCAAGAGGTCATATATGACTTTAAGCGAAAAGTGGAAGCTGGCAAATACGAAGAGAGTGATATTGTAAATGCCCTGAAATATGGCGATTACGGTCTTCTTTCTACCGTTTTAGAAAACTACAATCCTAAGAATATCGCCAGTTGGTATAAGAGCTTCGGATTTTCCGATGGGAAATGGCATGCGCTTCCCGGTTTAACTGCGTCAGACACAATGGAAGTTGCGGCCAAGAGCATGCAGTCATTGATTGATGCAATCAATAAGTTGGGTATGACGTCTGACCCTGCGGCGCAAAATCTGCAAGGTTATGCCACTTCGCTACTTGCACTTGCCCAGTCGTTTGCGAATCCACCGGGCGCTAATTGGTCAGCTAGCTATGGAAACAAAGGAACGGAAGTAACGTATGATGGCAAGACATGGGCATATTCGGACACAGATGGGAAATGGTACCCAACAAAAGATGAAAAGGGGCGCTCATGGGTAGGTGCTCCTTTGGCAATGACTAACGCGGAAATGCAAGCTGCGATTAACGGTAGTGGCAGCGGCTTTGGCGGCAAAAACGGTTCGGGTACCAATACAGATACTGGCGGCAAGGGCGGCAAAGGCACTGGAGGCAACCCCGGAGCTAGCGCCTCAGACTACAAGAACCATTACAAGACCAACACCGCCGCTCCCAAACAAGTCATTGTCCGTATCGGTAGCTTGATGAGCGTTGACAAGGTAGACCTCAGCAACCCAGACAAGGCCGCAGTAATAGCCGACCTGAAGGGACAGCTTTCCCAGGCTTTGATTGATGTCGTACACGATTTTGACGAGACGTGGCATAGTTAACAAAACACATAAGTACAATGAAATACCTCGTACATACAAACCCTTGGGGCAATTTAATATTCAGCACTGGAAACGCACTCACAGATGTAGTTTCCAGTGCTACAAATTGGCGTATCCGGCAGGACAAATCTGAGCTGGTATTCAAGAACCCCAGATATAAAAGCGTGGTTGTCTTTGCAGCCAAACAGTTGTTGATGTCCCAGCTTGAAGGCAATCTAAACCAGCTTATCCCCAAGTTCAAAAAGGCTTTGGAGAGCAAGGCGCGTGACGAGATGTTGGCGCAGCAAGAAGCTAACCAAAAAGTGTTGATAGCGAACCAGGAAGCAAACGCTGCTGATTGGGGAGTTGTTCACGCTGAGGGAGGGCACGATATTCATGCAAGAGACAAATACGGCACTCTAGTCCCGGAAGCGCTTATGGTATATTATGATGCGGAAGAATCGCATAAAGTAACCGACGAATATGAAGCCAAAAATAAAAATAAAGAATTGAAACCTTATGATACCAAGACCGTTTGCCACATAGACCTTTCCCCTCAGGTTTCTATGAATAGCAGCAAAAATATCGTTATGACACAGGTTCAGGGCAGAGATTATACCCGTAAAGAGCTTGTATCCGGCGGCGACTTGCAGTTTAGCATAAACGGCAATATAGTATCCAATGAGCGTGGCGTTTATCCTACAGAAGCGGTCAAAAAGTTTGTTCAGATTATGGAATACAACGGCATTTTGAACGTCAATTTTATGATGTTCCAGCCGTTCAATGTTACAAGAATAATAGTTAAGGACTATTCCCTGAGTCAGCAAACTTACAAGAACGTCCAGCCATATTCGTTCAACTGCGTTGCGATTGAGCCGGATGAGGATGTTAAGGTAAGCGCTGACACTATATCGGTAATTAACAAAGAGCTGTCTGAAAGCCCGATGGACGCATGGTACAGCGTTATTCTGGACAATAAAATTGCTCAGTCTATCGCTAACACAGCGACTTCTATGGCTACGTACGGTGCGGGGCTAGGACTTGACAAAATTGCGACGAATATATAATGAAGTGTATTGAAGGACAACCAAGCTATCAGATTATGATATGCCTTATAAAAATCTGGACCCCGAAAGACAAAACCAAGCCTATGGAAGTTCCAGATGACGCTATGTTGATTAGCGAGGTTGAAAACATAGAGATAGATGAATCGTACAAGAAGCTGATAGGAACGGCTTCTGTACGATTTCCTCGCGGTACGGTTATTCGCAAGACCATAACGACATACAACGAAGAGGAAGCGGCGCAGAACAAACAGCTGGATGCCAATATCAGCGACTCTGGAATTGTGGAAGAGGTACGAACGTCGACATCGAGCGTTGCCACTTCCAGCAGTTTTAGCGTAGGACAGCGCATTCGTATCTATTTGGGCTACACAACAGACCCGGCTATTGCGGAATTGGCAAAGGTAAGCAATTCCAAGAAGAGTATCTTCAATGATAGCGAAACCCTCAGCAAGTACGAAAAGGCATATTCCGGCAGCGAGCGCAAGAAGTCGGACGGTACGGTAGAAAAATACACCGACATTGCGTTTGACGGCTACATAACCAAAATCAGTGTGGATACCCCCATAGAGCTCCAGTGCGAGAATCTTGGCAGTGCATTAAAACAAGTGACGTGCCCTAAAGTAACCATCAAAAGCAAGTCTACAGTATTGGACTTTTTGGGTGACAAAGCCAAGTACAAGCTTCTTAAAGGCACCGGACTGAAGCTTCATTCCAATGCAAAAACGCAACGCTGGGACCTTGGCAAGATAACTCTCACTCCAGACCTGACGGTAGCCGATGTACTTACAGAGTGGTCCAAGTTCGGAATACATTGTTACATTACGACTGAAAATGGTGAGCCGGTTGTGGCTATTGGGCGCAGCTATTTCGACAATGCAAAAAAGGACTCGATATTGAACTCGTCGTCAAAGTCCAATTCAATTCCCCAGATACTGTTCAATTATCACGTTGCAAACAATGGCTTGTCATTAAACAGTACGGATAAGAAATTCTTGGCAATTGAAGCTGAAGGCGTAGGAAAGGATGACAAGTTCTTCCATTTGACTTTGCTGAAGAACCCAAAGTATGATGCAAGCAAGTCGGGGTCGGACAAGTGGCGTGTTGTCAATGTTTCGCAGTTAAGCAAAAAAGCGATTAAAGCTGGCGTGAAACCGTTAAAGAAAGCGACGGACAAGGTTGATATGTCGCTATACACTAAAATACCGTATCATTCCCGTAAGATTCCAGTAACCCAAGATGAGCTGTTGGAAGAAGCAAAGAAATACTATGAGTCTTACAATATGAACGGTATAGAAGGCTCATTGACGTTATTTGGCGATTTGCATTTGCATACGGCAACAGAAGTTGAGTTGGTTGATGACCGCTACCCAGGCAAAAACGGCTATTACTTGGTAGATGAAGTTCATACAACATTCGGCACTGGAGGCTATCGGCAGACCATAAAGTTGCCTTATTGTATACGACGTATTAAGAAGGATAACAATGGCAAATAAACATACGGACATATCGAACAATCAGACCATACGTGAAGCCATCCAGAAAATTGCTTGGCACACTATGGTCAACCGTGACACTGGCGCCGTTAAAGGCACAGCCAAAGTTACGGGCTATATTGCGAAGATAAACACTGAGGGCGACCTTGCCGGAACCGTTGACGTGCAGGAATATGTAAATTTGGCGGTAGAAGAAACTGAAGAAGCAAAGATGGGCTATCACGAAGGCGTACTTCTCAGTGCCCTTCAAGATAGTTCCAAGGGCTATGTGATAATCCCCAAGATGTATTCCGAAGTGATAGTGTCCCAAGACCCGGACACTGGAGCTGAGTACGTGTCGATGTTCTCTCACGTCGATATGATACAGCTTGACTCTCACGAATGCGTTGTTGTTGAAGTCAAGGAGCGTGAAGAGTTTGACGAGACCGACGAAGAGAGCCCGGACATTGACGAGCTGGAAGAGACCGGCGTAATGTCTAAGACAACGTACCTCAAAAACTCGATTATGAATGAGGTACACAACGAAAAGGACTCGCACGCCAGCTCAACAACTCTTACAGGTGAAAAATTCACGGCAACTATTGACGATGAAAGCACTACGCTTGAAATGGATAAGGACCAGATTCACATGAAGCGTGACAGTGCTGAGACAACCATCAAATCAGACAAAATAGAAGAGAAGGTCGGAAGCTCATCGGTAACGGTTCAGGACGGCACTGTATATGTAGGCAGCACATCGGGAACGGACAATGCCGTCCTTGGTAAAGAGTTGGCTGGCATCCTTTCAGATTTTCTGGGATATATGGGACAGATGTTGACAAACACTTTACTTGGCCCCCAACCTCCTATGAATATGGCAAGTTTTGTCGCATTAAAAGCAAAAGTTGATGCTTACAAGGCAGGTGAAAGCGGATTCCTAACTAAGAAAGTAATGGTACAGAAGTAATGGCACAAGCAACACTTAACCCAGCCATTGAAGGGCTGAATACATCGTCAGCGCTATACAATCTTTATACGAAGTTCTATGACGGCATGACGCAAGCTAACAGCGTAGATGCCCCCAGTTTTGTGACCGACCCCATTTACAAAAAGAATGAGGACGGTACGGACGCATTGGACGAAGACGGCGCTAGGATTGTAGACGTTGAAGCGATGGCCAAACAGATGACGGAGTACTCCACAATTCTTATGAAGAACTCAGCTTATATGTTGGCCAACGCTATTACTACCACCATTGCATCAAGCACACAGGACGGAGACGGTAACAGCCGTTATGTTGCCCGTACCGGAGATACGATGCAAGGCTCACTGGAAGCATTGTATGGTTTTACGGCAGGCACCGACAACGTCAAGGTGTTCGAGATGTTGATGGACGCTGACGGCTATTATTGCGCAGAGGTAACAGGCAACTTGGTAGTGTCTCAGGATGTTGGCATAAGGGGTTCGCTTACTATGCCTTCAGGCGGCATTTTGATAGGCAGCGAAAAAACTATATGGCAAGACAATTTCAAGCTATATTTCAAAGCTGAGGGCATAGGTATGACAGGCGCAGTGTCAATAGATGGAGCACTCCAGATTGGCGACGTAAATATAAGTAAGGATGGCTTGAAGTTCGGAGACTATGAGTTCTACCATAGCGGCAATAGCAACAAAGAAGACGTGGACTGGACGATGCACGATGCAAACGTGGCGCGTTCGCTTACAGTCAAAGGCCAGTCTGTGTTCGATGACTTGATGATGATGAATGGCGGCTTCCAGGCATCAATAGATGAGCAAGCTTTGCTGTACACAGAAGGCGCAGGCGATAGTGTCCATATAGCATTGAACGGCGACTTATCAATAATCAATAGCCACGGTATTAAGCTTAATGGCAATTATATCGTAGCCGTAAGAGACAATGGCAATGTTGTTTCTTTCTCGTCTCCAGGGGCTGTAATGAATTTGGGAGACAGCGACACCGACTCTAAAAACAATACTATTGCAACCAAATACATAGGACTGCAAGCCGATATAAAGAACTACAATGGAACATATACAATAATAACTCATGATGGCAATGGAAATTTCCCTAATGGCTTTAGTACGGGTGCTGCTAACTCTCTTGGCGCATCCTTCTATACCTATTACAATAACAGCGATGACTACGGCGTAGTATCGGCTAACAATATGCGTTTTGCCGTTGCAGATGGTCCTAGACTATACAGCGACGGCTCTGAGCTTGACGTTGAACTGCCTTACGTCTATGTCGATAGCGATGGCCAAAGGCAGACATCGGTAGAGTTCAATATAGTTGCACAAAACGCAGCATCTTTGGTATACAACCCCACTGGCCGTCAAGACATGGCGGAAGCGGCATTTTACAGTGATGCCGATTACTTTTCGTTTAAGGTCCCCGTCGAGTCCACCACGTTTGCTGTTAAAAGTTCTAAATACAAAACCAAGTTAGACGAAAATCTTCTATTCTTCAGCGATGGCGTGTTCTTGGAAGGAATGAACGAAGGTATGCGTTTGTCCGGCAATTCTTTGTTTGACAACAACCTTTACTCTTTCAACCCTGCGACTTCCTCAGTCAGCTTCTCCAGTGGCTTTGCCGGCAGTGGTTGGGCCATTATGGAAGACGTGACGGCTGGAGGCATACACGCGACGTTCGACAGCTTGACAATCCGCAAAAAGATGCGCGTTTATGAGCTGGAAGTACAGAAAATATCGGTAACTAACGGTTCTCTGTGGGTAAGTGACTCTTGCTCAGGCGACGAAGTGATAGCATTGAATTAATGGCATTAGTAGACTATAAAAAATATCAAGTATTAATCAAACCCGACTCGAAAAAGGTACAGGGCTTGCGAACCGGCGATATTGTTCGCCGGCAATACTTTGATGGCACCAATATCGTCTACTCCTTGATGTGCGTGCTGTCATACGGCACAGAAACAAGCAAGGAAGAGTCCGGCAAGGAAGAGAAGCGTTCTTACTTTATCGGTGCGTTACTGGAGGGCGATAAGCTTGACAACGGCAGTCAAAACGAAGTCCTGGACTTTGCACGAATTACCAATCTTTTTGATGAAGACCGTTTGGGAGCGCTTTATCTTACGGCTTCAGATGACCAAGCGCCGTATATGGATGTCTTGGGCGGCATTGGCAAGAACAAAAGTTTGTCGTGGCCCGAAAGTCTTGCTTCCAGTGATTATGAAGATGCAGCCACCCAGTATATTGTAAAGAGTAGCGGAGAACTGGAGGCAGAATACAGTAATAGCAGCGATGGTAATAGCCGTATTCTTACAGTAACTCGCAAAAGTAAAAGAGGGTATGGTTTTGAAGGTCTGAAGCAAGATTTTTACCAATTCGTCCGCACAGGCGAGGAAGTTCTTATCTCATACAAGATACGTGGCAGCAAGAAGATTGCCAATGTCGGAGCTTCTGTTGCGTATGTAGACGACCTTCAGATAGATGCAGGTTGGGCAGAAGAAGTGACCACTTCTTGGGAGTACAAGTTCCGTGCAGTTACGATTGAATATTCGGGCCGTCATCTGCGTTCCTTTAAGCTGGATATGTCTAAGCTGGAAGTGGGCGAGAGCATACAGATTGCCGACTTCAACATAATTTTACTTTCCAGCGTAGCCAATTTCGGTGATGCAAGTGCGACTCGCGTTGGCAAGCTGGACGGTGTGGTTGATGATGTATTCGGTCAGCTCAATGGCTATGGAGCGTATCTTCAAAAGCTGTACGCTTCCAGTTCGGCACATATATCGGGCACTCTTACAGCGGTAAGATACACCGTAACTGTTTCATCAATTCGTTGGCCCCTGACTTTACAGGCAGCGTACAGAAAGATACGAGTGTTGTTAACCCTACCGGAGTCGGCAATGTGTATTCTTCCAGCTCTGCCATTACGATGACGGCGCAGGACTACCTATGGGTAATTGACAACGTGGGTAGTCGCTATTGCTTCTCGTTCTGGGTATATCTGAAGCGACCGGCAACATTGACGGTCAGCCAGAACGATACAGCGGTAGGCGCAATCTCAATCACTTCTGAGCAAACGCACAAATGGCGTAGAGTTCACACTTGCTTTGATATACAGAAGGAAGGATATGAGGACTTGTTGATTAAGGTAGCGCCAACTTTTGCCAAGTCTGAATATACCACGTTTGAGGGTAGTGCGGCAGACCCTGATTCCAATGTTATGTATTTCACGGCACCTCAGTTGGAGTCAGGAGATACGGTAACTCAGTATCAGGCGACTGACGATGTTTTGAACACCACCACAGAATACGGAGCGTGGTTTAGTCGTGGCGGCATTGGCGGTACGATGCAGAATCCATTGCTTCAGTTGAATTTCACAGACGATGACGGCAATGACGGTGGTATTGGCACACGTTCCAAGTCATTCCTTCTCAGGCAAGACGGCAGCGGTTATCTTGCCAAAAAGAATATAAGCTGGGACAAGAAAGGCAAGGTTACATTTAGCAGTGGTGTTACGCTCAATTGGGATAATCTGAGTGGAGATGCGCAAGATGAAATACGCAACCGCTATTGCCGCATTATGGGCGAGGATACGTTCTCAGTCATCGGCTATGATACCAGCGCCCCTACAAGCCCGGTCAGCATTACGCTTACTTTGGATGAAGTCGGCTACACATCAACTTCAGACCAGCGTCAATGGTATTTCAAAAATGGAAGCGTATGGTACCCGATTGAAAATGGTAACGGTACGTCGTTGGTTGTTACGCCGGACTCTGAATGGTGGGGTGGCACAAGCGGCAATGGCGAGATTGTAGGCGGCGAAACAACACTGAACATCAAGTGCGTGGTAACTTTGGACAGCAATCACGTCTATATGGATGTCAAGACGATACGCAAGCAATATGTTCAGGGTTATACGCTGGAAGTGGTTTCCTCGAACGGCAATTCCTTCCAGAACGGCGCTTGCGGTACGACGTTGACTGCTAATGTGTACTATCAGGGTGCGTTGGTTGACCAGGCCTATGCGATAGGGCATTTCAATTTTATTTGGCATCGTTACAGGGCTTCCGATATGA
Source organism: Tannerellaceae bacterium (assembly GCA_963648005.1). Taxonomy (GTDB): domain Bacteria; phylum Bacteroidota; class Bacteroidia; order Bacteroidales; family Tannerellaceae; genus Parabacteroides. The sequence goes on from CAVJCD010000041.1 coordinate 12,816, forward strand.
CGGAACTGGAGATGAATGGCGTTGCTGAAGGCAATACGCTTACGCTTGACTGTTTGCTTGACTCCAGTGAAGTTTATGTATGTGAACTTATGACCCTTGATGCCTTTGATTATTCATTCCCAATATTGTTCTAGATATGAGTATAGCAAGATTAGATATAGGAGAAAAGACCTCTAACCAAGGGGCTACCGCATCTGGAAAACTAACTGCGGCAGAATTTAATGAGCTTGTCAGTAGGGTGCAAGACCTTATTGACAATGCCAATAGAATCGTTTACTGTACTCAAGATGAATACAATGCGCTTGTAGACGCTGGTACGGTAGACGACAACACTACATACAACGTGTATAGCGAATGATAATCAAGAACAATGAAGAACTTCAGTCCCTATATTATGGCAAGAAGCAAATCTCTGCCGTATATAGAGGACTGTATTTGGTCTGGCAAGCTATACGCTCGTGCTTTGGCAGCGGTTACTGGAACAATTCTTCTCCTTGGAGAAACGACGAAGCTTGGAAAAATTAGCATACAGCAATGAGGATTAAGGTTATCGAATGGCTAAAGGCAAGCAATCGTTGGAAGCATCTTGTCGGTGGAGTCTTTGTTGGTTTCTGTTCTAACGATTGGTATTGTGCCGGTTGTGCAGGTATTGGAATTGCCGCAGCCCTTGAATTGAAAGACGTTCAGTGGGGTGGGGAATGGGACTGGATAGACTTCGCCTTGACGGTAGTGGGAACAGGTATTGGCCGCACAATTGGTTGGACAATATGGTACTGACCTTGAAGCGAACACTCAGTATATCATAATTAAAAACAGTATATATGGCTAAGAAATACAGAACTGACAGCATCCCCAGCGGCAATTACGCTGAGGATTGGGGAGGGAGCAAGAGCAACACCACCCCGGCAGCAGTTGACGAGACCAATGATATGCCGTATTCTGGAGAAGCAGTGCAGAAGTTTATCAAGGATAGCTTGCAGCGCTGTGAAACCAAGATAGGGTGTTATTGTTGGTCTTCTTCGCCGGATGCCAGCAATTTTTATCATTTGTGGGGCTTTGCCAACGAAGACGATAAGATTGCATATATGGCAGACCCGGAAGGCTGTGCTAACCTTTTGCTTGTAAACGAAGCATTGCCTATCAGTACCGTGCAGGGAGACTCGTACGGTGCTTATCTGTGGGCAGACGTAAAGAGTTCAAATGAGTATATCGTCAGTGGCAGCGAGTTCAAGGTTAAGTTGCGTTTTGCAGCGGTAAGAACGAACAACGGCGACCGTTTGAATATGGGTGCAGCCGGTACGTTGATAGTCCAGCGCAAGACCAATAGTAGCGAATGGACAACGGTAGACACGCGTAAGGATATACTCAGCAGTACGAATTACGCCGATACTTCCAATTACACTGAGATAGACCTTGGTTCGTGTCTCATATCCGGAAAGCAACAGTTGCGTGTACGTGCCTCAGTAACTTATACGGATGACAACGGCGAAACCAAAACAGCGACTACAACTTATGTGACTATCGGCAGCAGCATTATCCGTACCACGCTTGATATTGTTTGTCAACAGAACTGGCAGACACCTATCTATGCCGATACGTATATGGAGCGCGGCTATCC
>CAVJCD010000042.1:0-14123 GCA_963648005.1 Tannerellaceae bacterium
AGTTCTGCAAACTCCGTTGGCAAATTGATCCAATCGACGACAATCATTCAGATGCCGTTCATATCTTCTTCTGTTATGTAAAGCGCTTCAACCTTTAGATATGAACGACGACAATCGCAATCTTATAGTTGACAAGCATGCTTCCAGAAAGCATGAGAAAAAATTGAAAGCTATTCTTTCTGCGTTCTTCGGTTTTCTTTCTAGGAAGCCCAAGCCGACAGACGAAGAAGTTCGAACCGAATTTCAACGTAGGGAAATCGAATGGAAGATGTACTGCCTCCAGAACCACCTCGACATTCGGACATCTTTGATGTTTAATGCCAAGGTGTCTTATGAATGGGAGCACAAGTATATCAAGGGCCATACGCAGACAAAGAATTAGACCCTGAGGTCGCAGAAAAAAGAAACAAACTGTTCCAGCAATACGTCTCTCCCTACTACAATATGATATATAAGCTGTGTATCAGATACAGCTATAGTTCAAGCAACGTAGAGGAGAATTATACTGAGGTTTTGGTGAATTTCTTCAGGAGAATAGAAACCTATGACCCAAATCGCCCTATTCGTACATGGCTGCACATCTGTACCAAGCGACACGTCCTTACCTTGGAACGCAAGCGACAAGCCAAGGACATTCCAGTTTGTGATGATGACAGTATCGAAACATTTGGCGATGAAGATACGCTCTATGACGACGACCACCTTAGCAGTAACACTATGGGGGTAGAAAATTATCGGGAGCTTTACAATGACGACATTCTTGCTGTACTTGACGAGCTCAAACCGATACATAGAGACGCCCTTATCCTTCAGGAAGCTGGATATTCCCTCAGAGAAATAGCTGAAATAGAGCACCGCAAAGGTACCCTAAAATCTAAAAACATAGAGACTGTCAAAAGCCGGTTGTTCTTGGCCAGACAGTATCTTAAAAAACACCTGACACGAGATGGCGACAGAATACCTGATAAAGCAGACGATAAAGATATTTACTCGGATTGCTGTTAATCTTATCAACCCGGGCTTTCGTTTTCCAAACGGAGGTGCCGCTACTCGTGTTGTAACGCAAGCCCTGGAGAGGCTTGAAAAGAAATGCGGAGGTCTCTCCAGGGAACGTATCGTGGACTATTGCATTACATCGGCCTATATCTTCAAAGACAGAGGAACAGAGTGGAAAATAAACCAAGTGTTCGGTCCCAAGTCAACGCAACGGTTCGATACTGACAAAGGGCGGCGATACTATGAGGACAGGTGGTTGGCGAGTGCCAATATCACGCGAGCCGATCTCCTGTCCCTGATAGAAGACAAAAGCCAACATCCGCAGGCCAAGTATATCTATTTGCCTATGGAAGAGCCGACAAAACGACGGTTGCTTAATCACGAAGCCGGCTTTCTTATCTGCCAATCGTCAACGCTTGGTTGGTCCCCAGAATCTGAATGTTGCTCCGAATGCAAATTCACTGAGGAATGCAAAGTTGAAACAAATAGAAAATTCCCTGAAATCTATAGATTGCGATTAGAAAATGGCATCAAATAAAAACATCTGCGTCCTGTCTGAAGAGTTCTTGATGGACTTGTTCAGGACGTGCATGGACAACAGCTATATACTCTCCCTCGTCTATACTCACCTTAAATCAGAGCACCTTCCAGACAGAGACTCCATTGCCCTCTTTGAGGCAATCAAGAAATACTATGGCGAGTTCAAGAAGGTCCCTCCGTTCTCAGCCATACGTGAAGCAGTCAGTAATAGTAAGAGTGCCATTCAACTGCTTAACGACATTTACGAAAGCACAGATGGGATAGACACAAAAGACTGTGTGTCGCTTTTAGAGGAATATCTCAGACGTGTATCGTTCCAGAAGTCATACAAAGTTGCTGGAGAAATCTATAACAAGCGTGGCTATATGGAAGCTCTGCAAGTACTGGAAGAATATGTCAATTGGAGCCGGGCTTTTTCGTTAAAGGATGCGGAATATACTGACATACTTTCTACGTTTGAAAGTCGTTTCCTGAAAAACCGTGAGAAAACCAATGCTCAGGAGACCAACAGGGCTATCACAAGGTTCTATATTGACGAGCTTGACGTTCGCAATGGTGGGCGTGATTTACGCACTCAGTTAACCTGCATTCTAGCATCAACCGGTGTGGGCAAGACACACGCTGCACGTTGGATAGGCCGCAACGCTTGCTTAGACGGTTTCAATGTCCTGCATATCCAGCTGGAAGGCAGTAGAGAAGAAGTGGAAAACGCTTATTCAGCCTCTATCGTCCAGACCAATACTTTCAGATATGAGCACGGTACAATACGCAACGCCGACTTGGACCGGATGCTTCAAGAGATAGCAAGCGTTTCCGGACATCTGTATGTTCGGGCTTATCCAAAATTCAACTCCCACGTATCGACGCTCCAGATTAAAGAAGCCATTGCAGAGTTCAAGGAGCGCTACAGTATGAAGCCGGACGTTATCATCATCGACTCTATGGACTTGCTTACTGACGCTTCAGGTCGCAAATATGGAGAGAACGGAGAGCGACACAGACGAATAGCTGTTGCTAATGATTTGAAAGATCTTGCCGGTGACGAAAACGTATGGATGGTTGTCACATACCAGTCAACCATTGAAAATCAGGAATGGCTAAACGATGAAAAGAATGTGCTCACAGAATACAATACCGCAGAAGCAAAAGGCCTCTCCAGACCGCTGACACATCTCATAACGCTTAACCAATCGGCTAATGAAAGGCGTGAGCATACAATGAGAATCAACGTAGCCAAGAGCCGTTTCTTTGAGCGTGGCGAGGTATTCAAGATTGCGACAGATTACGAGAACGAAACCTTCTACGACCGCGCAAGAACAATGAACATCAACAAGGTCAAGTAATATGGCATACATAAATAAAGAAGAAAAAGAATTTCTTATACGCGAGCTAACAAACGAACTACACGCAAAATTAGATGGCGGTCGCAAGAACCTTATAGTGCCGACTTGCCCTTATTGTGGCAAAAGTGGAGGCAAGTTCGGTATTTTCGTAGGCAAAGAGACAGAAAAGAAAAAGCTGTTCATGTCCCATTGCTTCTCTTGCGGTCACACAACCAAAGACGTAAACCAACTTTTAGACGATATAGGCCGGTCGGACCTCAAGATAACAGAAACCGCAAGCTTTGAACCTGTCAAGATTCCAGAGTTCTTTAAGGTTGAAGAAGAAGAGATTGACGATGAGCTGCAAATTGTCGAGATGCCCGAAAGCTGGAAGAGATGCTATAAAAACCGATACTTAAAGTCACGAGGCTTCTTGCTGGATGACTATGAGTACTTCCCGGTCGGAACAACCAGAGGGCTTAATTGGAAGTTTGACGATTATGTAGTGTTCCCTGTCATAGACAACGGAGATATAGTTGGATATGTTTCCAGACATACGTGGAGCAAGGACGCTATTGACAGATACAATGCGACAGCAAAACGAAACGGCAAGTATCAGATCCGGCGCTACAACAATAGCCTAGACAACGATTTTGTGAAATTGCTTTACAACTATGACGCAGTAATAGAAGATGAGACCGACACAGTAATAATCGTTGAGGGTATTTTTGATGCAATTGCCCTTACAAGAAAGCTGGAACTTTACGATAACCATCAAGTAGCGGTCTGCGCTACCTTTGGGAAGAAAATATCAGACGCACAAATATACAAGTTGCAAAGCAAAGGCGTAAGGAACGTGGTCATAGGCTACGATGCCGATGCCAATGAAGCGATAAGCAGAGCAGCCGAACAATTGAACGAATACTTTGATGTTATGATTGCCAGAATAGAGGGCGACGGTAAAGATTTTGACGAAGCCGATTTCTGGGATATATTTGATGTATTCGCCTACAATCTTAAAACTCCGATAGAATTTAAGCTGACTACTCTCGATGAAAAAATCTAACCGGATAGACGAGCTCTACGAATGGCTGGAAACGAACAAAATCCAATATACAAGTGTAGACGAAGACGTTATAGACATTCCAGAGTTCGGTAAGGTATTCTTTCAGGACACTCAAAAAGCGAACTACAATTCAATCTTCCGAAAGGACAAGGAGGGCGAGCTTATCTTCAACAGTATGGAAGACCCGGAAGTGCTGGTAAACGAAGGCATCAACTACATTGCGTTCAAATTCGGCAACAACTTCTACTATTACGACCTAAGAAAAGACTTCGCCCTCAATATTCTAAAATACGTCGGCAAGCATACCGAAATTCAGAGCAAGGTTGAATACGTGAATTTGGGAGTGCATACACCGTATGAGCTATTGAACGGCAGTTTTATGCCTAACCAATGGGTCAGGAAAGCCAAATATCTCGGACACAAAGCACTTGGTATCTGTGATATGAACACTATGGCAGCGTGCTTTACTCTACAGAAAGAATGCGAAGCCGCAGGACTCACCCCAGTATTCGGCTATTCAATGATAGTTGAAGATGAAGACGAGAAATTTGGCTGCAAGGTGTACGTCCAGTCTCAAAAGGGCTACCGAAACTTACTGCGCATACAAAAGGCCATTATGGTTGACAACGTAGCCAACAAAACTATCAGCTTAGATGAGCTAATGCGCCGTGGAGAGGGCAATGTATTGGTTATGGACAAGCATACTCCTCAGTATATGAAACGCTGTCAGAACACGCTACAGGCCCTAACAGAGGCATTTGACAAAATCTACTATCAAGTCGACCTGTCAGAATACAAAGCTGAGCGTATAGACATCAAGGTCCTGGAAGCCACAAAGCTCTATTTTGACGAGTTGTATGGAGACCAAAAGTATCCGCGTCCAGTATTGATAAGCGATTGCTATTACCTTGACAAGGACGATGCGAAGAACAAGATAATCCTCAACAAAGTTGCAGAAGGAGCCGCCCACGAACAAAGCAACGACCAATACTTCAAAGATACTGACGAGCAGTTCTCTATGTTCCAGCAGACCTTCAGTGACAGCTGGAATGTTGAAGCGCTATTTGAGGAATGTTGCCGCAATACAGTGGAAATCGCCAACGGTTCAAAAGCCCGAATGGATGTCACTCGCAACTATATGCCGAAGTACGATATGACCCCAGAGGAAACGGAAAAGTACGGTACTGTTCACAATATGTTCAATCAGTTGCTGGAAGAGGGACTGCAAAAGCTTGCACCGAAAGACCAGATAGAGCAATACCGTAAGCAGATGGAATACGAGAAGTACATTATCGAAAGTACCGACAATGTAGACTATTTGCTTGTTCAATACGATACCTGTAACTGGGCAAGAAGAAACAATATACTTGTAGGCTGTGGCCGTGGTTCGGCGGCAGGTTCTCTGCTTCTGTATCTTCTGGGCATCACTCTCATTGACCCAATCAAATACGACCTTATCTTCGAGCGCTTCTTGCTACCGGAACGCGCCGGGCTTTATCCGACTGACACAACCATTATCGGAGAGGACATTGAGTCGGAAGATTACATACAGGTTACACTGGAAGACGGCAAAGTTCTGGATATAGACAGAGACGCAGAGCTGACAGTGAAGCGACAAGGCGAAGAAAAACCTATTAGAGTATACGCTGACGAGTTGCAGGAAGACGACGATATTCTATTTGACAACAAAGACCTATTATTCACATTAAACGAATTGTAATATGACACTAACAAACGAGATGACTCAAGCCTTCCAGCTTATTGAAGAGACGGGAGAGAATCTCTACATTACCGGCAAGGCAGGAACGGGTAAGACAACGCTATTAAAGTACATTGTCAAGAACACCCACAAGCGCATAGTAGTTGCCGCTTCTACAGGTATTGCAGCTATCAACGCAGGAGGCGCAACATTGCATAGTCTGTTCAACATACCTCTTACGGTCCAAAGCCCGAACGAGCAGATGAAAGGACGTTTCCACCCGGACAAGGTTGAGCTCTATCAGAGAATTGATACGCTCATCATTGACGAAATCAGTATGGTGCGTCCAGACACCATAGACTACATTGACCGCAAGCTCCGTCTGTATCGTATGAGCGAAAAGCCGTTCGGAGGTATACAGGTTGTTATGTTTGGCGACCTTTATCAACTGCCGCCAGTCATAAAGAAAGAAGAGAAAGACATCCTGCTTATGTTCTACCGTGGTGTATATTTCTTTTATGCCCACGTATTCCTCAAATATGGTTTTAGAGTAATCGAGCTCAATACCGTATTCCGTCAGTCAAACAGTCGCTTTGTGGAAATTCTCAATCATATCAGAAGCTACAAGATGACACCAAGGGACATTGAAGATTTGGATACACTGAGAGACCGCCGTGAAAGCCACAACTTTAGCAATGAGCATATCCATATTTGCGCATTCAAGAAAGATGTCCAGAAGATTAACTCTGAACTGCTAGGAGAGGCAACATTCCAGTCCGGCGCAACGTATATAGGCGATTTCCCCAAGAACGCTGCACCTTGCGACATCGTACTGTCACTTAGAGTAGGAGCCAGAGTTATGATGATTGTCAACGACCCTAACCACCTGTACTACAACGGTTCGCTGGGAGTGGTCACAAGTATAGAGCCGGGAGTCATCGGCGTTCATCTTGATTCTGGATACGACATAAAGGCAACACTGTACGAATGGAAAGCCAAAGAGTACCAAGTAGTGGAGGACAAAATAGAAACCGTAGACAAGGGCAGCTGTACCCAATACCCTCTTACTCTTGCGTGGGCTATTACAATCCATAAAAGCCAAGGTCTGACATTTGACAAGGTATCAATTCACGCCAACAACATCTTCGCTCCCGGACAACTTTATGTCGCCCTTAGTCGATGCCGGTCAATGGAGGGCATCATTACGGAGTCGTTCATCAATAACAGGCATATCATTCCAGATAGGGAACTTGTAGCATTTGAGCAGGCATACAAAGCCAACAAGAACATCTTCAATCGTGACACTTATCGTTCGATGAAAATAAAATGAAAGTAACGGCAACCAAACATATTACCACAAGCAATCCAGTGAACGTGCTGGATTGCTTCGTAGGCGACGGTTATCTGAAAGGGGCGCACGGCAGTCTTCCAGATGTGGACTCTGACTTCGAAAGTACAAAGCGCCAACAGGTCAAAGAATACTATGAACACCGCTACAACCACAACGGCAAGCAGCGTGTGTTTTCAGCCGGCACTTACACAACGCTGAAGGTCAAAGCGGCTATTAAGGACGTGGCACGTACAATGCGTATCAGCCCATCGCTTGTAAACTACCTGACCGCCATCTTTGAAGATGATAAATGCGACTATACAGGCATATTCAAGTTGGCAGCGGAGAACAAGAAGGTGGCAAAGTTTATCCATGACTACCCAGCTCTATTCGAAGACATACGCACACTTATGTTCCAGCCACGTTCCAGCTCAGTACACGCATCGGCCCTGCTTGTTACCCCTGACACAATGGACGGAGAAGATATGGAATGCTTTGACTTTGTGCCAATCAAAAAGGTAGACGATATATTGGTATCGGAAGACGACGGCTATTCATTGGATGAACTGGGTTTGCTCAAGAACGACTGTCTTGCAACAAAGGAGCTGTCTAAATTGCACGAAACATTCGACCTTGTCAATGAGCATTACGGAGCCAACGTAACACTGGAAGGCATCGTGAAGAGCAACCTTGACGACCCACAGGTATATGAGCTGCTAAAACACGGCTATACACAAAACGTCTTCCAGTTCGCATCAAAGGGCATTACCAAATTCCTTGTCGAGATGAAACCGGAGTGCATTAAAGACCTTATTGCCGCCAATGCACTTTATCGTCCGGCAACACTGGAGAACGGCGCGACAGACGCTTATACCAACTGTAAGAACGGTTATGTAGCCCCAACATATCTGTGGGGAACGCACAACGCCCTTAAAGAAACCTTTGGCCAAATGGTATATCAAGAGCAAATGGTGCAAATCGCTCGTGAAGTAGGCGGACTGTCGCTGGGCGAGGGCGTGAAATTGGTTAAGTTCATCTCCAAAAAGAAAGTCGACAAGATTAAAGCTTTCAAAGAGCAATTCCTTGTTGGCGCACAAGCCAAAAATTGTCCTAAAGAAGATGCCGTAGCTATATGGGATATGATTGAGTCCGGCGGTTCATACCTTTTCAATAAGTGCATTTCCGGTAAAGAGTCAATACGCAGGGCAGGAGAGAAGGAAAGCATAACCATCGCCGAAATGTATAAAATCAGGAATGATGCTAAATGGGCAAAAGAGAACGGATGTTTGTCAAAGCATCGCCGTTATAGAAACGAAGGCTATGGTCTGGGTTGGTCAATGATTTCCGACAAATGGGGACATTATTTGCTGAAGAATGGCATCGTTGACATCCGTTATATGGGCTTGCGTCCAGTTTATCGCATAACGCTAGAAAACGGCGCAACGATTGATGTTACAAACAATCACAAACACCCTACCAACAACGGAATAAAGCGTACGGATGAGCTGGAAGTCGGAGTTGACAAGATGTTTGTAGACATCGGTCCTAGAAAGACCGGCATTAAAGTATACAAACCGACAGGTAAGGGGCGCTTCACCCAGATGGCAACCGTAGTGTCCATTGAATGCGTTGGTATGGATGAGGTATACGATGTTGAAATGGCAGACCCAAACCATACGTTTACAACTGGCAAGGGTGTGGTCACTTGCAACAGTCACGCTACCGCATACGCAGTCACAAGCTATGTCGGAGCGTATCTAAAAGCCAACTTTCCGACCGCATTCTACACCGTTGCATTGCAGTGGGCGGACGATAAGGAGCTTGTGCCGTTGATGTCAGAAATGGAAGCGTGCAGCCGGGCTAAGGTCGTAGCTCCAGACATTAACCACAGCGGAGACTCGTTCTATACAGACTACGAAACAGACTCAATCTTTTGGTCATTGTCACGCATCAAAATGGTTGGCTCGAAAGCAGTGGACTGGATAATAGAGGAACGCACAAAACACGGAGAGTTCACCAGCATCATCAACTTCATTCATCGGGTTTTCAAGTACAAGCTGAAGAAATATCAATACTGGGATGACCCCGACAATGAAGAAGAGGCAACCAGATGTCCAGTAAACGCCCGTCACGTCCTCAACCTGATATTGGCCGGCTGTTTCGACAAGGTGGAACACGCAGACTCTGTTGTAGAACGCTATGCCATTGTAGAAAAGGCGGCGCAGGAACTTGGCTTCGAAATGAAAGACAAGGATTTCCCAGCTGACTTGATAAGCAAGCATTATTTCTGGAGCCAGCAACAAATCAAAGTATCAGGCTTGGGCGCTATAGACTACAGAAGAATTTACGACCAATCGGAAATCAAGAACGAGATTAAAGGAAGGGCAACGTATACAAGCATTAGAGATACGTTCCTGTCTGAGAAAGACGGCAAAAGAGCGGCAGTATGTGCTACCATTGTCGAGATTGAAGAAAAGAAGTTCAACAGCAAGCGAACCGGCAACACAGAAACATTCTGCAAGGTAGTACTCCAGCAAAACAATGATATGACAGAGCTGGTACTATGGCCTGAAGAATATTACGACATACGCGATAAAATAATCAATGCCAAGAACAAGATGATTGCTTGTATGGTAGCGATAAAGTATAGTGAATATGCCAAACAAAACAGTCTTTCATTAACAAAACACAAATTTATAGAGATAATATGAAGCCAGTAATCATTTGCATTGTGGGAGCGTCGGGAAGCGGAAAAACGCTCGCTTCCATGATACTTCAGGAACAGTTCGGGTGGAAAGCCATCGTGTCGTATGCAACCAGACCAATGAGAGAAGGCGAAACCGATGGGGTAGACCATTGGTTCGTTACTCCAGACAAGAAGCCGGACCAGAAAGAGATGTGCGCTTATACGCAGTTTGGGGGCTATGAATATTGGACAACTTGGAACCAATTCAACAATCCGTCCCCAAGCGTTTATGTGATTGACGAAAAGGGGCTGATAGACTTGCAAAGCAAAGAGTCAAGCCCGTTTCCCTTCCAGCTGTTTACAGTAAAGCTCAAACGTAGCGATCTGGAAGCAATCAGCGAAGACAGAAAGAAACGAGATGAAGAACGAGCACAAATTCCGGACGAGCTGTATGACTATATCGTTCATAACGACGGTTCAATAGAGCAGCTTAGGACTAACCTTTACTTGACCGGACAATGTATTATGCAAAAGACAGAAAACTATGGCAGCACCACAGACTGAGAAACCGATATTGATAGCTTTCACGCTTGACTTCGAGACAGGCGATTTGAAGTGTCAGACAAGTGCGTGTACTCAGATTTCAATACACGCAACACGTCTTGACACCTTTGAGAAACTGGGAAGCTACACCAGCTATATCTATCCATACAATCAAAAGGCAATCAAGGGAGTTGGAGAAAAGCGTAAGGTTCTGAAGAGCAAATATGACGAACCGGAAGCAACGCCTATGGTCTATTCAGACAGGGCCCTTGAATACTCGGCTATAACAATGGATATGCTGTATTCCCAGGGTAAACCGATAGAAGAGGTGGCTGGAGATGTAGTCAAGTTCATTACAGACATGACCCCCAAATGCCCCAAGAATATGAAACCTTTTCTTATTGGCCAGAACATTGGTTTTGATGAAGGTTTCTTTTGCCAACTGATGGAATATGCCGGCCTTATGGACGAGGTCAAGAAGCATCTCAGAGGGCACGAAGACTTCTACGGACATTGGCACCCACTTTGTCTTGACACGATACTTTTGGGGCAGCTGGCTCTCTGCCACCTTCCCAATGTCAATTCATACAAGCTGGAGATTATGTGCGAGCACCTTGGCATTGAGCTTGATGATGCCCACGATGCCGATGCCGACGTGTCAGCCACAACCAATGTAGCGGCAGTTCTCACCCAGCGTATGCGTAGCGTAGGAGGCGAACTTGAAGGTGGGCCGCTGGAAATGGCCAAGGCAGAGAAGAGTAGAAAGCATTTCAAAATATAAGACAATGGAAGAAGAAAAAGACGTACAGCTGTCAGAAGTGGATGAGCCCGAAGTGAAGTTCAAACTCATCTCAGACCGCGACATTATGAACGTGGAAAGCGGCGACAATGGAGAAAAGCTAATTGAAATCTCAGGCTACGACCTACAAATCAATTTCAATATGCGATACCTCAAATCAATTGAAGACATAAATGCCGCCTGCAATGGTATTTCTGATTTATTCAGGGAGACTATAATGGAAAAGTTACTGGAGTACCGCAAACAATAAGTGTACCCCACCTCTATTCGTTAATAAACAAAAGCACTGCATTCTACTATGCGGTGCTTTTTAATGAAAACAATACAATGGAGGTAAAATTGACAGAAGAAGAAAAGCTCTTTTGTGAGCTGTACGCAAATGGCGATGCGCCATTTGCCGGCAACGCCACCAGATGCTATGAAGAAGCCTTCGGAAAGCCTGGTGGAAATGTACGCAACAAAGCGTTACGGTTCCTTGCCCGTGACGACGTACATGAATATTTGAATGAACTGGAGAAGTTGACGTTCGAGGAAGCCAAGTATATGAAGAAGTTCCTGACCCAAAATCTTACCAAGATAGTTGAGGAGTGTGCGTCAAAGGAATATGTCAACAAGAAAGGCGTTCCGATATCTCCAGCTCCTTTGCGTAGTGTCAGCGTTTCGGCAGCTAAGGCTCTTATGGAAATGTACCCAGTCAAGGAAGCACAGCGAGTTAGTCTGGAAAGCGAGAACGGTACCGGCATTACATTCAACGTGATTATGCCAGAAAAGCCAAAGGAGAGCGAAGATTAATGATAGATACCATATTCAGCAACCTTCCGGCTATTATAAGCGGCCTCGGCACAATTGCAGCAGCGTGGTTCTCGTATAACCAATACACAAAGAACAAGCTCGCGGATATGAAGATTGAACAATTCAAGCAGGAGGAGGCCGCTAAAAGTCTTCGCCGTGCCGACAATTCATCTCTCGTTTTCGGTGAACTCTGGACTGTTTTGCATGAGCTTGATGCCGACCGCGTATATATCATCCAGCCTCATCCGCTTGGCAACGAAAGCTTTGTCTCAATCTACTATGAAGTGAAGCGCAAGGGGGTGGAGCCTATGAAGCCGCACGTCCAGAACTTGCACATCTCAGAGATAGCACGGTTCGCAAGTGACCTTGTCAAAAACCTATTTATGTACATCACGGACATTGACGCACAGGTTAACGATAAGTACGCAAAGTCAATCCTTTCCAGCTACGGTTGTCAGGCTGCTATCATAAAGCGAATGAACGACAACAAATATGATTGGGTAGGCAGTATCTTCTGCGAGTTCACACACCCAATCAACACGCCAAAGGAAGAAGCACAGAAAATTATGCACACAGCAGCAACGAACATACAATACCTTCTTCCAGAATACAGATAAACAAAAGTAATATGATTTTCGGAGACACTATTCTAATTCTGCCTTCCTATGCACTCAAAAAGATGCAGTTGGAAGCCCTTGCCGGCGTAAAGGCAAAAGTTGTTGAAGTGGTGCGCCATGCCGACCAAATACGCGGTTGCTGGGTAAGGCTACCGTTCAGCTATTTGGAACAGGAGGAATGGTTCATCCCGTATAATTCAATAGGAGAACAGTAAATGAAACTGAGATTAAGACGTATTGCCCTAAAGGAGAAATACACAATCGGAAAGCTGGAGGTCTGGAAAGACAATCAATGGGCTTACCTTTGCGATACCATAGAAGACAAGGTTCGCGACCTCAATAGAAATGGAGTGTTCGACAACGGAGAGAAGAAGATACCAAATGAGACAGCGATTCCCTATGGCACTTACAGCATTACAATGAATGTTGCATCGCCAAAGTTCTCGAACTACACCAAGTATCCATACGCACGCAAGTATCGTGCCTGTATGCCGCGCCTTCTTAATGTAAATAGCTTTGACGGCATTCTGATACATCCGGGAAGCTCAGCAAACAGTTCGTCTGGGTGTATCATTGTGGGTAAAAATAAGATTGTTGGGAAGGTTATTGATTCGCAGCAGGTATGGCTCAGTCTTATGGAAAACTACTTCTGGCCAGCAAAGAAAACTGGCGAATCAATTACAATTGAAATCGTATGAGCAAAACAACCGCATTTTTGCTAGGAGTATCGGTTTGGCTTATTCTTGCCATTGGCGTTTATATCGGAGGACAACACGAACGCTCAAAGACAAAGCCGACCGATACTATCCATAGCATTGTTTATGACACTATCCGATACCGTATGCCTATTGCCCAAGACAGCGTAGTCATACGGTACTTGAGTAAATACGTAACGGTGAGCGATACAGTTACCGACACTGTTGTCGTACACGCTGGAGACAGCATTCCAGTTGTGATACCCATTGTCCAAAAGACATACCGGGACTCAACGTATGAAGCTTGGGTTAGCGGCTATGAAATAAAGCTGGACAGTATCAACATATTCAACAAGACTGTTACCAAGACAGTTCTCCAGCCTGTACCCAAGACTAAGCGTTGGGGACTGGGAATCAATGCCGGATATGGGTACACGAAGGAAGGTTTTACTCCCTATGTTGGCGTTGGAATGCAATACAATTTCATAGTTTTTTGACCAAACGGACAAATGCAGCGCTTTTAAGGCCTGATTTTACGAATTTTTCTCAATTTTCGGCTTTTGAGGAACTTTCTTTGTCGTTTTGATAAAAGCTAAAAATTCCGGTTTTCTGTAAACCGCCCTATACACGCCCGTCTATTCTTTCATAAACAAATTCAAATACAGCAGTATGGAACTACACATCAAAGACAGAATCTATTTTCCTCAGTTGCTCCCACAGCAGGGCAGCTTTATGGAGTTCAATCTCAAGCGTTCTATTCAGAAGAAGGTTGCAATCAGCGACACAGACCGCACCGATTACAACATTCAGGAAGACAAGGCGAACAACCGTCTGACATGGGATAGCAACAAAGACTTTGAGCAGCCGCTTATAGTAGACTTCACCAAAGAAGAACTCGCACTGATTCGTAAGGGTTGCGAACAATTCACGGAAAAGGAAACCCCAGCTCCAGACGATTTCTGGGCATTGATCGAAAAGATCTACGACAGTGCGGCTGAGTAGTTTTCCTGCTCTTTCAATATATGTTTCCAATAGCAG
>CAVJCD010000043.1:0-13857 GCA_963648005.1 Tannerellaceae bacterium
GCGTTGCATCGCGAAGCTTAGTAATAAAGGCAAGAACGCCGCGCCCCACAGCCAACGCATGTCGTAGCTGAAGACCTCCTTGCGGCGGCACATGGAAAAGACAAAGGCGAAGATTATGACCAGTAGCGATAACAAAAGAAGCAGCATGGCGCCGCGGCTGCACCCTATGGTGGACTGCAGCAATATCCCGGCTATCCAAACGAAAAGCGGCCTGACAAACGGCCGCCTAAGTACCTCTTCTGTTATCATACGGATGGAGGTTTTATGTGAAAAGAGGCTCGTCTAATGGATGACGCCCCCTGGTTTTAGAGTTCTTTCAGTGCACTTATTGCCCCGAACGGGTCTTTGGAAGAGAAGACAAAGCTGCCGGTTACAAGCACGTCCACTCCGGCATCCACCAGCCTGCGGCCCGTCTCGAGATTCACGCCGCCGTCCACCTCTATCAGCGTATCCAAAGCTCTCTCGCGAATCATTGCCTTCAGACGAACCACCTTTCCGATGGTGCCCTCAATGAAACGTTGTCCGCCAAAGCCCGGGTCAACCGACATCAACAAGACCATATCCAAGTCCGGAAGTATATCGTTGAGCATTTCTACCGGTGTATGTGGATTGAGCGTAACGGCTGCCTTCATGCCCGCTTCCTTTATGGCGCAGACAGTGCGATGGAGATGCGTGCAGGCTTCGTAGTGCACGTTCATCATGTAGGCACCCGTCCGGGCTACCTCGCGGATGTATTTCTGTGGCTCAACAATCATCAGATGCACATCCATAGGCTTCTTCAGCATCTGCCCCACAGCGCTGAGCACCGGGAAGCCAAATGATATGTTCGGCACAAAAACGCCGTCCATAACATCCATGTGCAACCAGTCTGCCGCACTGTTGTTGACCATTTCCACCGCCCCATGCAGGTCAAGGAAGTCGGCTGCCAGCAAAGAAGGAGCAATCATGTGTTTCATAACCTTGTTTCTTTTCGCGCAAAAGTACGACAAAACTCTACGACTTCCAAGGTGGGAAAAATCCAAAGGACCGGTCGTTTCGGGCAAAAGGGCCGACCCTTTGCTTTTCGATTCTCAAATCAGGAGCATCGACGGTCTTGCTTTTTCACCTTCTTGGATGAGCCCCTCACGATTGTTTGCGATAGCTCACCACTGCCCAAATGTTCATCACCACGGCAAAGATGCCGAGTGCCAAAACCTGATGCCGCACGCACCCGAAGTCGCCACCCCGTACAAAGACCGTGCGGATGGCATCAATGAAATAGTGCATGGGGTTGACATAGGTGGAGAGATACGCCCAGTGGGGCATGGAGCGCACGGGGGTGAAGAGTCCGCTCAAGAGGATGAGGCACACCACGAAGAACCACATCACAAACACCGCCTGTTGCATGGTGTCGTTGTAGTTGGATATCACCAATCCGAATCCGCTGAAGATAAATGCCAGCAGCATGGCAAGCAGGTAGACAATCCACAGGCTGCCCGCCGAGGTGATGCCATACACTGCCCACGCCAACACGAAGCATACCGACATTACCACCATGGCTATTATCCAATAGGGGATAAGTTTTGCCAGGATAAACTCCCACTTCTTCACGGGTGTGACATTGATGGCCTCAATGGTACCGCTTTCCTTCTCGCCCACGATGTTGAGCGCCGGAAGGAAACCGCAGAGAAGCATCACCAAGATGGCCATGAGCGAGGGTATCATGAAGAGTTTGTAGTTGAGATGCTTGTTGTAGAGATAGTGGGTGTGGAAGCGGGTGGACTGCATATTTATGTCAACCTCCGGCAGTGCCTCGGCAAGATGCTGCGAGATGATGCTGTTTACATAGGCATTGCCCATGCTGCCCTTGGTGCCGTTCACTGCATTTGCCGCCACAAGAATATGAGGCCTCTGACGGTTCACAAGGTCGCGCTCCATGTGCCGGGGTATCTCTATGATGATGTCGGCCTTCGAGGTCTCCACGTCCTTTAGCGCCTCGCGGTAGGTGCCCTTCATGCCGCCGAAGATAAAGTATCGGCTCGCCTCTATGCGGTGCGTCATCTCAAGGGAGGTGGCTGAGCGGTCGTTGTCCACAACCTCCACCACGATGTTTTTCACCTCCATATTCATCACCCACGGCATGACACACATTATCATGATGGGGAACACCAGGATGAGACGCGGAAGGAAGGGGTTGCGCCTTATCTGGATGAATTCTTTCTGTATCAGATATCCTATTCTCATAACGTTATCCCAATCGTTTGTTAAACTTCAGCAGGGCGGCAGAAAGCAGCACCGCTGCCATCAAACCCAGCGCCCACAGCTCGTGTCCCACGCTCGTAATATCCACACCCATTATCATCAGCTTGCGCATGGCGGCTATATAATATCGTGGCGGCATGAGGGCTGAGACATACTGCAGGATGCGGGGCATGCTCTCCACCGGAAACACCATGCCGCTTAGCAGTACGCAGGGCAATATCAGCATCATTGCCGACATCAGCAGCGCCACCAGCTGGGTGCGCGCTACGGTGCTTATCAACAGTCCGAGCGAGAGCGCCACGGTGATATAGACGGTGGAGACAAAAAATATGTAGAAAAGACTGCCGCGGATGGGCACATCCAATATAAAATGGGAGATGAAGAGTATGCTGGAGAGTATGAAGAATGCCATGACGAGATAGGGCACTGCCTTGGAAAGGAATATGACCAAAGGCTTCACGGGACTTACCAGCAGCACCTCCATTGTGCCGCGTTCCTTCTCCCTCACGATGCTTATGCTGGTCATCATGGCGCAGATGAGCATCAACAGCATGCCCATGATGCCGGGCACAAAGTTGTAGCAGCTACGCATCTGCGGGTTGTAGAGCAGAAGGGAATGGATGGTGAAAGGGCTTTGGGAGTTGCTTCCCGCAATAATCTGCCGGGCGTAGTTGGCATACATCTGCGCCATATTGGGGTCGGCGCCGTCGGTAAGCACCTGCACCTTGTCGTCCGTGAAGACAAGGGCAATGTCTGCCTTCTGGTGGCGGATGAGCTGTTCTGCCTCCTTGGGGGTACTTACTTTATGGGTGATGAGGAAATATTCGTTGGCGCTCAATGCCTCCACTGTCTGCTGTGTGTGGTAGTCCACTTGAGACAGCACCACTGCCGTGCGCACGTTCCTCACGTCGGTGGAGATGGCAAAGCCGAAGAGCAACATCATCACCACGGGCATGCCAAAGAGGATAAGCATGGTGCGGCGGTCGCGCAGGATGTGGCGCGTTTCCTTGACGACGAAGGAGAGAAACATATTTCTGTTCATTGTGCTTTGTGCTATTGTCTTGTTCCCTGTCGGGCCAAGAGGGTGAATACATGGTCCATGTCGGGCTGATGGAGCGATTGCTTAAGCTCCAAGGGCGAGCCCATGGCCCTTATCTTGCCGTCCACCATGATGGAGATGCGGTCGCAATATTCGGCTTCGTCCATATAGTGGGTGGTAACAAAGACGGTGATGCCCCTATGGGCTGCCTCGTAGATGAGTTGCCAGAACTGATGGCGCGTGGAGGGGTCGACGCCGCCGGTGGGTTCGTCGAGAAACACTACCTCGGGGTCGTGGAGGATGCTGACAGAGAATGCCAGTTTCTGCTTCCATCCCAGTGGCAGGGACGACACTACGTCGTCGGCATGGTCCCTAAACCTAAGCCGTCCGAGCAACTCTTCGGTCTTTTGCTTTATCACCTCGCGGCTTAGCCCGTAGATGCCACCGAAGAGGCGGATGTTTTCTTTCACCGTCATGTCTTCGTAGAGTGAGAACTTTTGACTCATATATCCGATGTGTTGCTTAATCTGCTCGAACTCGGTGAGGAGGTCGCATCCTGCCACCCTTCCGCTTCCCGCCGTGGGCTTGCTGAGGCCCGTGAGGATGCGCATGGCAGTGGTCTTGCCTGCCCCGTTGGCACCAAGGAAGCCAAACACCTCGCCGCGGCGCACGCTGAACGAGATATCGTCCACGGCACGGAACGCTCCGAAAGCCTTCACCAGGTGCTCCACATCAATTACATTCTCTTGCCCCAAAGCATCGGGGCGCTTCTCCATCGTTTCGCTTCCGCTCTTAAACTCGTCGAAGCGTTGCAATATCTCCTCGGGACCACCAATGCCCCTTATCCGCCCTTCGTGGAGGAATGCCACGCGATGGCAGCGGCGTATCTCGTCGATGTAGGGGGTGGAAACGATGATGGTGATGCCCCTCTCGCGAAGCGCAAGCAACATATCCCACAGCTCCTTGCGGCTCACAGGGTCGACACCCGTGGTTGGCTCGTCCAAAAGGAGCACCTCGGGGCGGTGGATGAGGGCACACGAGAGTGCCAGCTTCTGCTTCATGCCGCCCGACAAAGCCCAGGCGCGGCGTTTGCGGAAGGGCTCAAGCTGACTGTATATCGCCTTTATGTTGTCGTAGTTCGCATCAACGGTGGTGCCAAAGAGTGTGGCAAAGAACTGAAGGTTTTCTTCTACCGAGAGGTCCTGGTAGAGCGAGAACCTGCCGGGCATATACCCCACATGCCTGCGAATCTCGTTCGTTTCCTCCACCACGTCGTGCCCCATCATGCTTGCCTTTCCGCCGTCGGGCAGCAGAAGGGTGGCAAGGATACGGAAGAGGGAAGTCTTGCCCGAGCCGTCGGGACCAATCAGTCCGAACACCTCGCCCTTCTCTACGCTGAAGGATACATCTCTTAGCGCCTCCACCTTGCCGTAGCGTTTGCTGATGCCGTCAACTGTAATGATGTTCTCCATCTCAAAACTTCACTTCTCCATACATACCTATCTTGATGCCTCCGTCGTTCTCCACGGCTATCTTGGCGGCATACACAAGGTCGGCGCGTTCGTCGTCGGTGAGCACTGTCTTGGGTGTGAACTCCGACTTCGACGATATCCACCTCACCTTGCCCTCATACTCCCGGCGCTCGCCGTCCCCATAGTCGGCAAAGACCTTCACCGTCTGCCCCAGCTTCACGTCCTTGAGTTGGGCGGTAGTGAGGTAGGCACGCAGAAACATATGGCTGATGTCTGCCACCTTGAAGAGCGGCTTCCCTATGGCAGCAAACTCGCCGGCCTCCATATATTTGTCGAGCACGGTGCCCGTGACGGGAGACGAGATGTAACATTTCTCCAGTTGGTCTGCCACTGCGAGGCGCTGCAAATCGGCAGTGCTCATTTGGGCATTCAGACTGTTGGTGGAGGTGCCGAGCGACGAGCGGAGGGCCTCCTCTTGGCGGCGCAACACCTGTAGCTGACTGTGGGCATCGTCTGCTGTCTTTTGGTTGACGGCACCCTCTCGGGCCAATCCGGCAAAGCGTTGGTATTCTCTCTCAGCCTTGGCTATCTGTTCCTGCAACGCGGCTATCTGCTTCTTTACGTCGGGGCGCTGGGCGGCATACACATTGCGGGTGGCTCCCACCTGTTGGGCCTTCAGGGAGAGTTGCACGGTGTCTATCAACCCTATCACCACTCCCTCTGTAACGGGGTCGCCCTCGTTGATGTCCATCTTCATCAGTCTGCCGTTCTGTTCTGCCGACACAGTTATCTCCGTTGCCTCGAAGCAACCCGTGGCATCATACTCTTTCTCGCCGCCGGCACAGGCCATGAGCACTGCGCCCAGCATCATTATCGTCAATTTGTTTGGTTTCATATCTGTTGTCGTTTTAATTACCGTTTAAGTTCTTGAGTTCATACACCGCCTTCAATAGCTGCACTTCATGTATGGCGCGCTGGCTTCGTGCACGGCTCACGGCATTGATGTCGCGCACCAGCTCGTTCACGCTCTCTGTCCCTGCAGCCACCTTACGGTCGGCTTTGCTGCGGATGCTCTCGCGCAGACCCACTATCTCGTTGTCGCTCTCGAGCTGCTTGCGCAGGGCTGCTATGGTGCCGTCGGTCTCCTCCTGCTGCAGTCGGTTTTGGAAGAGGAACGTCTGTCGCTGTACGTCGTTCTGTCGGCGTCCAACGTCGAGTTTCTTCAGGTCGTTCTTGCGGGTATAGAGCGCCCCGATGTTCCACGACACGGACAATCCGCCGAGCAGCATCCCCTTATTCACCATGTCCGATACCTGGGTGTGCAGGAGCCCCATGCCAACGAACCCTACGGTGGGGAGGAGGGCGGAGTTGAGCCGACGGCGCTGCGCATCCAGTATGTCCTCTTGCGAGGAGAAGAACGCCATCTCCGGCCTGAGAGACGCATCGCCACTGCTTGCCACGGTCATGAGAGGCTTCTCAATGGGGGTATCGCCGTTCAGTTCTTTGCCGATGAAGGTGCCGAGCATCCTGAGGTATGCCACACGTGAAGCCTCGTAGGCATCATGCATCTGACGCACATTGAGCAGCTCCACACGCAAAGCATCCACATCGGTTTGGTTGGCAATGCCGCTACGCATCATGTCCTCCACAGTCTTGAGACTTACCTTGAGGTCTTCCTGGAGAATATCGTTCTGGCGAATCTGCTCGTCGATGAGCAGTATACCGAAGAATATCTCCTGCGCACGCATCTTTACGTTATGCAGGGTCACATCCGTCTGCCGGGCGTCGGCTTCCGCCTTGGCCTTGATGACGCGCTTGCCGGCAGAGGTCTGTCCGCCGTCGTACACCATCTGCTGAACCGAGACGTTGCCGCTGACCATGTAGTTCTCGATATCCACACCCATTTGGCTTATCATGCTGTTGGAGTTAAGAATGTCGGTAAACCCGTAAGCCCCGGCTTCCACGGATAGCTTCGGGAGCCACGCCTTGCCGGCATTGCCGAGGTCGTAGTCCTTCGACGCCGAGATGAGGTCGTATTGCTTGATGGCAGGATAGTTTTCGCGTGCCAGCTGCAGACATTCCTCAAGCGTCAAGGCGTGGGCAGAGCCAAGAATACCCAGTGCCCACATTATTAGTAACAGTCGTTTCTTCATGCTTAAGTTCGTTTTTGTTTTCTTGGGAGCAAAGGTAGATGCGCTTCCACCATTAGGGCATTACCCAAACCAAGCAATATATGTTCCTTTTGTTCGATTTTCGTGCGAAAAACGATTATCGGCGCAACAATAGTTACCTTTACGTCGGTAATCGCAAGCAATCAAAGCCATGAAACAGCCTCAACTATTGACACTGCAAAACATATTCGACGTGCTGAGCAAAGACCATAAGCTCCCCACCAAGTCGTTCTTCAAGGAAGGGCTGGGCGTGGTTATCAATATGAACCATTTCCTGCAGCCCTTCATCCACGACACCCCAACCCCTTACATCCTTGAGGACTACCGCCTCGGATATATCAAGCAGGGCTTCATGCACGTGGTTATCAACCTGAAGGAATACACCATCGCTGCCGGGCATATTGCTTTCGTTTCGCCGGGCACCATTGTTGAGCCGATAGACATAAGCGACGACTTCTTGATAATGGGTATGGGGGTGCATAGCGACTTGTTCCACATTGCCCACTCCGGCAAACTGCCCGAGCTGTTTGGCGGCAAACAGAAAAACGGCGTCCTTGCCATAGGGGAGGAGGAGGGTACAGTGCTCGACCATCTGTTTCGCATGCTCTGCGAGATTGCCATAACGCAGGAAAGTGATGAGGCGACCAACCATATCATTGCCGCCGTCACAGCCTACTACAACACACTCTTTACCATCCACCAAACGGCGAGGTCCTCCACGCATGCCTCCGGCGATATCTTCGACCGCTTTCTCCAACTTGTCAACGAGCATTGCGGGGAACAGCACCATATTGCTTTCTATGCCGACAAGGTATGTCTCACGGAACGGTATCTCAGCACTGTTGTCCGCCAAACGAGCGGCATCACGGCAAAGGAGTGGATTGACAAGGCGATAATAACCAAAGCCAAGGTGATGCTGCGCCACAGCAACAAGAGTGTGGCACAGATAGCCGACAATCTTCACTTTCCTACCGACTCCTTCTTCTGCAAATACTTCAAGCGGCTCACCGGATGCACCCCGCAGGAATACCGCAAAGACCTGTTGCCCTTAGCCGAATCGCCACACCAAGGCCCCTCGCATGTGGATATTTCTTCGTAATCTTGCACCCGTAAATCAGAAAGAGATATGAGATATATATGGCCTTTGGTGTTTTTCGTGTTGCCGTTGCTTGGCTTGTCGTACGTTTTGTGGCATGTTTGGCATCTGTTGCCGTTGCCCCTCGTGTGGCGGCGGGTGGTTGTGGGCATCTGCTTGGTGCTCTTTCTCTCCCTCTTCGTAGCTTTCTCGGGGGCGCTTGAGCGACTGCCGATGGGCATCGCTTCCATTATATATACCACGGGCAATTCTTCCATTTTTGTGATGCTCTATCTTGTGATGCTGTTCCTTATGCTCGACGCGGCTTCCCTGGTGCATATCATCCCGAGGGCATGGCTCTTTGGTAACGGATATACGGCTCTTGGTATAAGCCTCGTGATGCTTGCCGTCTTTGGCTACGGTAATGTGCATTATAACAGGAAGGCAAGAGTGCCATTGGAAGTAACCACAGGGAAGGATGTCACCGCAAAGATTGTCTTCCTCAGCGACCTCCACCTTGGCTATCACAACCATCGCAGCGAACTAAAGAGGTGGGTGGACATGATTAATGCCGAGCATCCCGACTTGATACTTATTGGCGGCGACATTTGCGACATCAGCGTGCGGCCGCTCTTGGAGGAAAACATGGCGGAGGAGTTTCGCCGCCTCAATGCCCCTGTATATGCTTGTCTTGGCAACCATGAATACTATAGCGGGGTATCGTCCTCCGAGCAGTTCTACCGCGAGGCGGGTATCACCCTCCTTCGCGACAGCATGGCGAGGGTTGGCAACCTCTGCATCATTGGTCGCGACGACCGCACCAACCCTCGCCGCCGGGCCTTGGAGACCCTCATCCCCGAAGAAAACAATGAGAATAAGAGCCGGGAGTTCACCATCCTTCTCGACCACCAGCCCCATTGTCTTGAGGAAGCGGAGCATGCCGGCATCGACCTCCAGCTTAGCGGCCACACTCATCACGGTCAGGTATGGCCCATCTCCATGATTACCGATGCCATCTTCGAAGACGCCTTCGGGGAGCTTCAGAAAGGCAACACGCACTACTACGTCACCTCAGGCATGGGCATCTGGGGCGGCAAGTTCCGCATCGCGACCCGCTCGGAATACGTAGTGATAACCCTCACCCCCGTTCCCCGCTAAAAGCCCCGCTACGGCATACCCAAAAGAGTACGTTGCTGCTGCTTATATCGGGATTCCACCTCATTATGTATGTACTCATATCTGTTTCGTTTTTAAGTGTCTGTCGTTTCTAATTATGCTGTCAGAATTTCGTTAGAATGAAGCAATTGCCTGTTGTCATAATGAAACTTGATTTGGAATGATTTTTAGGGTGTTATTTCCCTTCTTTTCTCAGGGGGGCGACTACGGCGTCTTTTAGGGTTACGATGTAGCCCCAAAATGTTCTGTCGGTTGTCTCGTCGTTGGGCAAGTTCTTCTCGTAGCCATCTGCCTTGAGTATCTCTTCTTGTATCGTTTTTGCTTTGTGATAGTGTATTTCCCTTTTACCTTTGGGAAATTCACTTCTTTCGGCTACGATTTTGGTTACTCTGCCTTTTATGGAATGGGTAGCGGAACCATGATGCTCCTCTTCGAAATCAATGATTATACCGTGGGCGTTACCAACATCAGAAGGTATTACACATGTCCAATTGACAATGTCGCCGACAGCAAACGGGTCTCCGCAACATTGCAGCTGCCATGCCTCATAGTATAAGACACATTCATCGTAGTGGGCCTCTTCTTTGATTTTGAATTCTTCGATGTAGCTTGACAGACATTTTATCTCTTCCGAGAGATTAGAGCTGCAAAAGTCATTGTCCCGCTCAAACTTCAATTTGCCTGTAAGGCGAAGCAACTGAGAAAGGGGAAATTCTGTATGGTCCATCCACGCTGAATAGTAACCATACAAGCCGAAAGCATTCAGCACACGGAAACCTTCAGATACAACTGCCTTCCGCATATCCTCGAAAGGTACCACCTCGTGCCATTCTTCCAATAGATTCTTGTCATCATCGTATTCTTCGATGTCGAAATGAACCATTCGGTTCTTGTTCAGCCGCAATCTAAAGCGCATAGACCCCGGTTCTTCATCCAAATTGAAGCCTTTTTCCATTTCGAAATCTTCTTTATTTCCGTTTGTCTCATTAAATGCCAAACAAATACTAATCAAAGAAGCTAATGGATTGTGACCCATATAACCGGCTCGGCAATAGATTCGGCGATTGTTTAGGAACAACACTATGCCGCACCAACCAAACGAAATGTGTTGTACATGTATCTTAAACTGACTCATATGTTTTTACTTATTGATTTTACAAATGGTTAAGTGCTATCAGAATCTCAGGTCGCTTTTGAAGGCTACGAGGACTTCTTCGGTGGGGGTGCCGAAGCGGACGGAGTCGCCTTCCTTGTCCACCTCGGCTATTACCTTGACCAGTCCGCTCCAATCGTTCCAGTAGACATACTCCAATACGGCGTAGTTACCCGCGACGGATACCTTGGGTAGTAGCGACTCAATGTCGAGAGCAAAGACCTCGGCCTGCACCTTCGTCCTGTCGATATACTTGTTGGGGCGAAACAGGTATTCTATCTTGCCGGTATCGAACAAGAATGTCTTTGCGCCGTAGCCGGCATGCCATCCGCGGGGCATAAAGTCCGTGAGGTTGTTGAGTATCCACGCCTGAAGGATACCCTCCGGGGTGAAGGGGACGCTGAAATAAGGCATACAAGACGGCACCGATTCTGCTTCCTGATAATCTATCATGTCTTGGATATACATGCTGTCGTCGTAATCGCCGTGCTCCGACGGGTTATAGCGCACAACGGAATTCTGCCGGCAACAATATGTCTGAAATTTCCACCCGAGGCTGTCACCTTTCATGAAGGCATCCAGTTCGTATCCCTCGCGTATCTTCAGCAGCGGCAAATGGTCGAGCACGAACATCAGGTTGTTGAACTTATCGAAATTGCAATCCTTCATGAATTCTTCGAAATCCAGTGCCATTTTGCCCAGGTGGTTGTCCACGTTACCTTCGTCCGAGCCTGCCTCGTGCTCTCCGGCAATCGAGCCGGTTACCCAAAGCCATCCCGAAAGGGGGTCGCCTTCCTTCACGTTGGGGAAGAACTCCTTGCGGAAATAGATGGGCAGCGACACCACCAGGTCTTTCTTTTCTCTTGCGATATGTTTGCGGCAAATCATTATCGTTGTCTTGAATAAGTCGACGCCCAGTAGCGATGTCGTCTCTATGGCGCCGACGGGGGAATGGAACGTTGCTTCGTCGGGGTAATGGGCATCGCGGTTGAGGAATATCACCTTTTGCTCCAGACTGTATTTCACCGGTTCCACCATTCCGTTCTCATCGAAGGTAGGTTCTTTTCCGTTCTTGGTCAGCCAGTCTATGGCTTTCTGCCCTTCGAGCAAGAGGAAGCGCCGGGCCTCCTGGGCATTTAATGCCAGCGCCGCCAGGTCGACGGTGATGGTTCGTCCCTCCACGTATTTGTGTTTGTTGCAATAGTAGTCGGTGGCAAAGAAGGCAAACCGGAACTCGCTTACGGAGCAAAACACCGTTGCCTCCAGAAGGTCGTCCCATTCCATCACCATGTCGATATGCACCTCCATGGGCGTGCCTTTGCAGTAGGGATAGAAGCTGACGAGTGCATTTGTATTGCTGCTTTTAGCATACGCCGTGAGGGTGAGCACCCGTACGTCGCCCTCGCCATACAAGAAGGAACACACAGAGGTCTTCTCCTCATACATATCGCCCATCGTCACCGGGGTGCGGGTTTTTCTGTGCGGTTGTGAGCCGTCCATAATGTCATCCATATGTGTCATTGCTATCTCCTCGGCAGGCATAACGCCATACCAATGGAAGCCGTGACTCATATTGATTTTCTCCACCGGGTCGAAGGGGTGGAATATCCAGGTTTTTCTCATCATATAGGCGGACTTTATCCGTCCGTCTCGGGTGCCCAAGACTAAAGCCGAAGAATTTTTGTCAAAGAGCAGACACGTAAGCTTTGTCCGCGGGTTATACCCGAAGGTGATTTCGGGTTTGTTTGGGCTGCGACCAATCGCTTGGAGTTTGGCTGTGAAATAATCCATATACTCTGCACGGCTGGGCAGAATGTCGAACACCCTGTCCGAAGCGTAGTGAAAATCCTTGTCGAGATAGGGCTCTATGATGGACGCATCAAACTTGTTCCATGCCTCGGCATACTTGAGGGCAAGCTCGTTGTCCGAGAGTTCGGTGTCCAGCTCCTTGTTCGTCTCGTCGGGCAGCACGCTGACGGGATAGTATTCGAAGCAGAAGTCGCCCCCGCAGATTGCCGGTTGGCCTCCCTTGCTGCCCTTGGAGAGGCACCATGCCGAAGCGAAGGTGACGCGCGGGATTATGCCGTGGCGGCGGTAGGCGTCAACCAGCTTCGAGGTGTCGATGCCGGAAATGTCTTTGTTTAAATCCTGCCTGTACACCACAAGGACATTGACCTTCCTCACGCCGGATATCCCGACAGAGAAGTTGGGACGTTTGCCGCTGTTTACGAAATAGAAATCCGGCTCGGAGGCTTCTTTCTTGTCATACCTCACCACCTCCATGTTTGTGTCGGCATATTCCTCCATCAGGGTTTTCACCGCAAAGTCACGCAGCTCATCCTCTGTCATAACCTGACCTCTACGGTCTTCGGAACATTCGTGTGTGTGGAATACCGGTCTCTCGTTCTTGATTCTACGCATCATAAGGCAATTTGTTTTAGGATTATAAATTCATATTCAATTGTTGCGGACTGTACTGGTGTTTTTCATGGTTTGCGTCAAATCTCTCCGCCCTTAGCCGCCCGGGCCTTGCTTCTTGTGAGGACAAATATCGCATTAACCCTTCTCAAAGCAATCCTTTCGCAGGATGTTTATAAACATACTTTTTTGTTCATGGGCTTGTAAACACATCCCCGTTGCCCCAAACATATCCCGTTCAAACACCACCATAAACATCGTTTGAATAGTGTTTGAACCGTTCCTTCTCACCAAACCAATGTTGTCCTTTGCGACATGTTTCAGCCACCACAAGAGCAGCATTGTGGCAAGAGCAGTCCATATTGGTATCACCACTACATTGTGAGATTATACCTCGCGATAACACGGGGTAAAAGAAAGTCCGCTTACTAGCAATTTTCGGGCGGAAAAACCAAAGAAAGTCCGCTTACTAGCAATTTTCGGGCGGAAAAATGGAAGAAAGTCCGCTTTCTAGCAATTTTCGGGCGGAAAAACCAAAGAAAGTGGACTTTCTTTCTTCATCGCGAGGCGACGGGATTAGCCGAACACCCGAGTCAACCCAAATCAGGAAAAGATACTTAAAAGATGAAAGTGGGTTGTATCATATGTCTTTCCTACATCAAACCACAACTAATTCATTTTTTTCCATTTTCCGTTGATGTTGTATCATATGTCTTTCCTACATCAAACCACAACTTAAGAATTGAACAATCTATAGCAGTAATAGTTGTATCATATGTCTTTCCTACATCAAACCACAACTTTGTCTCAGGACAGGACATAAAGGAGAGGTTGTATCATATGTCTTTCCTACATCAAACCACAACTGGCTCGCCGGTTGTTTTAGTTTATGCCGGTTGTATCATATGTCTTTCCTACATCAAACCACAACTCTGATGGTTGGCAACAACATCAATTGCAGTTGTATCATATGTCTTTCCTACATCAAACCACAACTTGTGAATCGGTCATTGGTTAACAGCTATGTTGTATCATATGTCTTTCCTACATCAAACCACAACTCATATAGTGTACTCATAGCCAACTATTTAGTTGTATCATATGTCTTTCCT
>CAVJCD010000044.1:0-13776 GCA_963648005.1 Tannerellaceae bacterium
GCGCATAACAGTAATTTCTTCTTCATATCATATTATTTTAATGTTTCGACATATTGTGTAACGGCGGCAAAGGTATACACTTTTCTTAATATTGCACATATTTGCTAAAAATGTGCGGCACATTTGTGGTGAATTTGTGTAACAAAAGCCGCGGATAACGGATAAAACAATCTCTCTCCCGATTCCAACAAGGGAGGGGCGTTTTTCGGTAGCAATGGTTACATTACAGCAAATAGTACGTATATTTGTCACCTCAAAACGTGTAAAACAATAATAATTCAGACCATGAAGAAAAAAAATCTTACTAGCAAAGTTGCGCTGGCAATTCTTGCTTGTACAACTTGTGTAAACATCAGCGCTCAAGAGAAAAAGTATCCACAACCTGAGGCAATGTCTCCGGGTATGTCGGAATATTGGACTCCTCAGCCCAAGATTGTCACTCCGGGAGACATTAAAACCAACTCGGCTCCATCCGACGCAATCGTTTTGTTCGACGGCAAGGACCTTTCAGCTTGGGAGAATTCCAAAGGAGAACCGGCACAGTGGACTGTACACGATGGAGTTGTTACAGTGAACAAAAAGGCTGGAGATATCCGTACCAAACAGAAATTCGAAAACTACCAGTTGCACATCGAGTGGTGTGTACCGGAGAACATCACGGGGTCCGGGCAAGGACGTGGTAACAGTGGAGTGTTTATGCAAGGACTCTATGAGGTGCAGGTACTCGATTGCTACAACAATGAAACTTACGTGAATGGTCAGACCGGAAGTATCTACAAGCAGACTCCTCCTTTGGCAAATGCAATGCGTAAACCGGGTGAGTGGAACGTGTATGATATAATTTATTCTGCTCCTATCTTCAAAGAAGATGGAACTTACCGTGTGCCTCCTCGTATCACAGTGATTCAAAACGGCATTGTTTTGCAAAACAATACGACAATCCTTGGAACAACCGAATACGTTGGTTTCCCGCGTGTAACTCCTCATGGAGCAGGTCCAATCATCCTGCAGAGCCATGGTGACCCCAGCGAACCAATCAGTTTCCGCAATATCTGGTTGAGAGAATTGTAAAACGTAAGAAAGTTATAAAGAGAGGCTGTGCCAAGAAAGTAGGCGCAGCCTTTTTTTGTCTCAGAGTCTATCGCGAGAAGTGTGGGGTAAAGCACTTTCCGGCATTTCTGTGGTGAGAAAACCCTGAGCAAATGCGTTACAATGGTTTTATCAGAATACAGCTATAGCTATTTCCGTCGAAGTTTATAACACCACCATCTCCGTTGTTAATCTTATAGTGATTAGTGTCGTCATCGTCTTCAATCATCGAGGTTATGTTGAGTCCCTTAATTTTGTGTTTGCCATATTTCATGTTTTCTGTGTTCACTTCGAAGGATGCTTTTGGTGAGACTCTTACATTAAGATTGCCGTACCGGGCACTGACTTCCAACGTTCTGAAATCAGCGGAAAGATTATTGATATCAAGAGTGCAGTAAGCCATGTCGTCAACGGTAAGCGACTCCTGCAGCGAATCGATTTCCGTGTCGCCATATTTGACGTCCATCTCCCCTTTGTTGAGGCTTTCGATGGACACGTTGCTATACTTATTTGATATATTGATTTTACCGCAACGTTTGATGTCGATATTCGAATATTTACTGTCTATATCGAGTTCTTCGGCGTTACCCATGGATGTCATATCGCAATACCCCAAGTCTATCTTGGCTTTGGTCAAATCGCCGATATTTACGTTCCCGTATTTGACCCTTAAGTCTAGAGGCTGCGTGAAACTGCCGGCTTTCAGATTCCCGTATTTGATTTGTATGGAGCTCTTCCCCTCATTCTTGGTTGGGAGGTTGATGTTGCCATATTTCTGCGCCAGGTTAATGGCCATTTGTGAGGGTATGTTGATGAAGTAGTTGATTGAAAAATTTCCGGAGAACGACCCTTTCTGCGAATTAAAAGAAGTGGAGACAGAGATAGTGTTGTTGTCTTTTTTACGCATCTCTATATGTATGCAATCGAGTATCTCCTGCGCTAAGGTCTCTTTTTTCGCCTTAACCTCAATTTCTACACGGACGGATACTTCGTTCATATCCCAATAAGAGATAGTTGTGTTTCCATAGCGGTTGTCGGTTACAAGTATATCTCTTGAAGAGACCTCGAATGATTTGTTGAGCACTTTGTTTTTTACGTTTTCGGGCGTAGAGCACCAACT
Source organism: Tannerellaceae bacterium (assembly GCA_963648005.1). Lineage (GTDB taxonomy): Bacteria > Bacteroidota > Bacteroidia > Bacteroidales > Tannerellaceae > Parabacteroides. The sequence continues at coordinate 2,210 of CAVJCD010000044.1, forward strand.
GTTGGCAGAGCCCATGATGAACATCATTGCCAAGAGTAGCAGGTAGCGGACTTTTGTTTTAGTCTTCATGATGTATCTTTTTATTTGTTATTCATCAGATTCGTTTGTCAATTGTTTCATCATACGCAGCATGATGTTCAATCCTTCCACGCTTGCGTTATAGTGTTGGCTCATGGCAAGTAAACCTTCACCGGAACATGGGAGGGTGGGGAGTATTGTCTTTTCGAATATGCTGTTGTCATGCAAGATTTGCCTACTTGCTTTAAGGAGGTCGGCAGTTCCTTCCGCCTGTTGTTTGCTGAGAGTTCCCATTTGCAAAAGGATGTCGTCCATCTGCATTCGGTAGTATACCTGCAGTTCGTCCATCTCTTCTCTCTCTTGCGAGAAAGCTATCATGTGGTCGTCTTGCTCGTCTTGCGGCATACTAAGCAATAAGAAGAGGGCAACAGAAGCGGCTGCCGCAAGGGCAGAGAGACGAAAGAGAGAAAGACGTATCTTCTGCTCGCGGGGCAGCTTCTTCTCGAAGCGTTCGAAGTGACCCTCCGGCAGAAGGTCGTCCTCGAAAGCTTCTCTGTTGTCTTGTATGAAATCTTTTAGTTTATCCATGTTTTTTCGATGTTATGATGTCCAATAAGTTTCGTTTTGCCCGCAGATACTGGCTGCGTACACTCGGTGGCTGAATATGAAGGATAGAAGCTATCTCTTCCGTATCGTATCCTTCAAAGAGATAGAGCGAGAGAATCACCCGATAACCGGCAGGCAGTTTGCTTACCGCCTCTTTGATACGTGCCACCGAATACTGAATCTCTTCCTCATCGGGTTCGCCGCTTTCCTCCTCGGCATAGTCTGAAGCCAACTCTTCCCCTTGGGGTGTTTGTCGCCGCACGTAGTCGATAGCTGTATGAACGGCAATTCGGGAAACCCAAGCTTCGAAACAAGTGCCGTCCTCAAAATCTTTGATGCGGATGAAGACCTTCAACATGGCATCTTGCATGGCTTCCTCCGCATCGTCACTATTGCCAACAATACGCAGGCAGATGGTATACAGCCGTTGGGCAAAGAACCTATACAAGGACAGCTGAGCTTCTCGCTGTCCCCTTCGGCATCCTTCTATGAGTTTCTGTATCGTTGTCTTGTCCATTTACCTTAAAAAACGAGGGCACGTGGCAAACCGTTGCATCCAAGGGTTGCGAAATTACAAAAAAAGAGAGGCGTCATCGCGACGTCCCTCTTTCCATGAACTAAATGATAAAAATAAAAGTTATGTGGGAAGGTTTAATTGGTCGGTTGAAAATTATAGTCTCCCACCATCGGTGCTTCGCCGGTGGAAGTACCGGGGCGATATTTGATTTGGATAGCTTTCTCGCCATCATGCGAACGATATCGAATGGTCAACGTTACCGTCTCGTCGTTGGTTGCAGGCAGGCTGTTCAAATGGAATGAGGTCAGTCCCCATCCTTGTCCGCCAACCAGGTTCCCGTATGCGTTGTGGCGAAACTCCAAGCAGTTGGGGGTATCGGTCTCCACCAAATTGATGAAGTGCTTTGTCATTCCGTCGAAGTGTGTTTCAAACTGGAAGTTGATGTAACCGTCTTCAATCCATACAGACTTCATCCACACCGGGTCGTTTCCGTAATAGCTATCGTTCTTTTCTCCCAGATTGGGGGCAATCTGCTTGGTGAGTATACTGTCAATGCAGTTTACGCGGACCGTGTAGTCGTATCCTTTAAAACCACCATTTGCACTGTCGCCCAACAAAGTGAAGTTTATCAGCGCCCGTCTCTCCCGGTCCAATCCGAAATGGGGCATTACGCCGGCTGCAGGCCAGAAAGTCGTTGAGTCGTCCCACTGCAGGTAATACGCATTACCTCCAAGAGGCTTAACGGTTGCCACGCCAATACTGTATTTGTCGAGTGTGTAACCGTCATCCGAACAAGAACAAAACACAAAGGAGAACAAGATTGTTCCCGCAAGTATAAAAGTCTTCAACATTTTCATCATCGTCATTTCCTTTCCTTTCCTTTCCTTTTGTTTGACATTTGTATCAGGGAAGATGTGACGAGAATGTGAAACGCTGCAATTCAGAGGTGAAAATGTTGTTAATGCAAGAGTGAACGATAGATTAGCTCGGCAGTACGCTTCGATGCACTCGGGTTACCCAATAGGCGGGCCATTTCGTCGTAGCCTTCGGTCATCTGCCGGCGGTAGGTGGCATCATATAGCAGGCGGCCCAGTTCCTCGTGTATCTCTTGATAGGAGAAACGTTCCCCAAACAACTCTTGCACCACCTCGCGCCCGGCAATGAGGTTGACCAGCGAGATGAATCGTGTGTGGAAGAAATGACGGAAGATGAAACTTGCCAAGCGCCCGGCTACCACGTGATAGCAGACTGTTTGGGGGACGTCAAAGAGTGCTGTCTCGAGGGTGGCTGTGCCCGATGTGACCAAGGCGGCGTAACTGTGTTGCAGCAGGTCGTAGGTCTTGCCAAAGACAATCCTTACGGAGGGGAAACCCTCGCATAAGTGTGCATAAAGCCCTGCATCCAATCCGGGAGCACCTGCAATGACCGGCTGGTAGTCGGCGTAGGCTGTGGCAGCGCGAAGCATTGTCGGCAAGTTGGCAAGAATCTCTTGTCTACGACTGCCGGCAAGGATAGCGAGGATGGGTTTCTCGGGCAGCAACCCCTCGTCCGCAATGAATGTGTCGGGACGTGAGGCTGCAGCCTCGCGAAAGTGACATACAGCATCAACAGACGGGTTGCCAACATAGTCGACCGGATAGTTCAGCCGGTTGAAAAATTCCGTCTCGAAGGGTAGGATACAGAACATACGGTCCACGTAGCGACGGAAGTCGCGGATACGGTATTGCTTCCAAGCCCATATTTTCGGAGATATATAATAGTAGACGGGGATATGCAGCACGGTCTTTACGTAGCGAGCCATCTTAAGGTTGAATCCGGGGTAATCAACCAGAATCACTACATCGGGTTGGTACTGCTTGATGTCTTCCCGGCATGTCTTCATATTGCGTAGGATGGTGCGCAGGTTGAGTGCCACGGCGATGATGCCCATAAATGCCATCTCGCGGTAGTGTTTCACCAGCGTGCCGCCAACAGCGCGCATCAAATCACCTCCGAAGAAACGGAAGTCTGCCTCGGGGTCTTTCTCCTTTAGGGCTGCCATAAGATTTGATGCATGCAGGTCGCCCGAGGCTTCGCCGGCAATCAGATAGTATTTCATACAAAGGAAGTGTTTTTGTGTTTCTCCATCCACTCGTAGTCGGTGACGTCTATCCTACAAGGCACGAGCGAGGCATATCCATTGTTGAGGGCCAGGGTGTCGCTGTCGGGATGTATTGGTTGTGCGTTTTCGAAAGAGCCGGTAAGCTGAAATTCAAGATTACCGTCAGCACCTGTCACTCGTTCATATTCCGCCACCCATCGGCCGGCAGCTTGGCGGCATACCCGTATGCCTTTCACCTTTGCTCCGTACGGCACGTTGAGATTGAGGTATGTCCCCGTGGGCAATCCTTCCTTCATAACGCGGCTCGCCACGGCATGTGCAAGGCGGCAACTCTCCGTGAAGTCGTCTTCCGCCCCGCTTTTGAGCAGAGAAACACCTATCGATGGTATACCGAATACACATCCTTCGGCTGTAGCCCCCATGGTGCCGGAGTAGAGTACGGATATAGCCATATTCCCCCCGTGGTTGATGCCCGAAACGAGCAAGTCGGGTTTTTTGTTGAGGACTTCATTCATTGCCAGTTTCACGCAGTCTGTGGGTGTACCCGTGCAGGAGTACACCCTCAGATGCTCTTTCTCTGCTACCTGCCGATAGCTGATTGTTGTGTCGGAGGTGATGGCGCTACTCATACCGGAGCGAGGTCCGTCAGGAGCAAATACCACCACATCGCCCAAGTCCATCAGACATGTTGCCAGGCAGCGGATTCCATTGGCATTCACACCATCGTCGTTTGTTATCAATATTGTTGGTCTTTCGTTCATTGTTTTGATAAGTGCTTTACGATATTAATACGAATTCAACACCTTGTTCATTTCTTTGACCATCTCGGCGGTTGAGAGTTGGGTCTTTGTCTTGCCATCAGGAGTGAACATGGCAACGGTTTCGTTCAGTTTCGTAAGGCGGCTACCCTTGAGTTCTCCGCGGAGGATACGAATCTTTTCAGCATTCTGAATGCCTTCCACCAAGCGTTCGAACCGGATGGAGCTGCGCGGACCGGGATAGAGACTATAGGTGTCGCCGGCTGCCCAGGTGCGGAAACGTGAGTCGCGCAACGGGTCTTTTGTCCAGCTGTTGACAGCCCAACGCAGGTATCCGTCGTAGCCGGCTGCCACGGCATGAAGGATTGTCCAGGTGGCTTCTGCCGGGTCGGAGAAGGTGAACGTGTTGGGGAATGCCTCCGCACAGCAGGTGTAGACGGTGCTGATTTGTCCCTTGCGCGTACGTTCGGCTTTTACGTCTTCCGGAAATTTGTGGCCATAGGAGATACTCAGATAGTAGAGGTCGCTTTGTATCTCTTTGTGGTAACTGCCTGCCAAGGTGATTTTGAACTGCGGGTCGGCAGCTTTGATAACCTTGATGGCCTCCTTCATGGCCTCCATCGGGCGTTCATCCATGGAGATTGCCGTCCTATCGAACCATCCCTTTGCGCGCAGATGGCGTGAGAAGTCTTTGAGGAAGGCTCCCCAATAGTCGGCATAAGCAGCATCGCCCGGCTTGGCTTCGATGAAGAGCACGCGATTGGTAGCCTGGTCGAAATAGTCGAAGCGGAGAGCCCACGGAATCATCGTGTAGCAACTGATGGTGCCGTCGATACCCACATCGTTTAGCATGAAGTCCACCCACTTGTCGAAGATGGTATAGTCGAAAGTCCAAGAGCCGTCAAGATTTTTCATGCGGAAAACCATGCTGTCGAAATGGTCTTCGGTCTGCCCCGCCCAAGGCCTGTGCATGATGCTGGCAGTGATGGCGCGTTGTCCGGCATTGGCAAGCATCTTCATGATTGGTCGCATGGCATCGAAATGCTCCTTACTCCATAGCGGAACATTGTAGTAGCGTGCCACGGCATATGGGTTCTGCCATAGGTCGAGATGAAACTTCCAGTCTTTTGGCTCCGGCAATGTATGGTTGAGCACATTTATCTCCACTTGCAGGTTCATCGAACTAAAGTTCTCACCCGAAACGGTCAGTGTCCCTTTGTATTTCCCGGCGCGGGTGTCGGAGGGCACCCATACATTCATCCATATGGGCTGTGTTGTGCGTGCTTTGATGTCGCGCATTTTCACGATGTCGAGCACGTCGGCAACGAGAGAGGAGTCCCACTCTGCCTTGTTAGGACGCTGTCCGCAACCGCCCCTGCGGTCTTTGTTCAATTCGTCGGTCATGACGTAACGCACGAAGTTGGTGGTGATGGACGACGAGGGGATAATGTGAGAGCCATTGGTGAGGTCGCTCACGGAGATGGTTGCACCTTTGAGGTCAGCGTTTGTCCATAGCACAGCCTGGGCATTGACGCGCTCACCCTTCCATGCTTTTGCCTGCCAGCGAGAGGTCTTCGTGACGGAGGGGATGCTGAGTTTAGGATAGCGCACGTCGGTGCTCGCCCAACTGAGTTGGGTAGGAGTTGCGATTTTGTCCCAAGCCTCTGCGCTGTCGTGCGGCTTGGTGTCGGTCAGTTCGGTGTAGTCGTCGGTTGCGTTCGGTTGTTGTGCGTAGCCGGTAGCCCAAAGCGTAAGCAGGGCACAAATGACAAGCATGTTTCTCATGTGTAAATGTTTTTAGACGTTTAGCTTGGAAGCCCAAAGATAGAAAAAATGAGTAACTTGCGCGCCAAATCCAATCAATTAGATATACATGAAAGACTTTCTCTTGGTGCTGAAGCGATTCGTGCCACCATACAAGAAATATTTGGCTCTGACAATTTTGCTAAACATTCTGTCCGCCGTCTTGAACGTGTTTTCGTTTACGTTGCTGATACCAATCCTTCAGATTCTGTTTAAGATAGATACCAAGGCGTATGAATATATTCCGTGGGGCACGGAGGGCTTGGGGTTGAAGGATATCGCAGTAAACAACTTCTACTATTCCGTGACGGAGCTGATAGCCAGCTATGGGGCAAGCCTGACGTTGCTTATCCTCGGCATTTTCCTTGCGTTTATGACTATGTTGAAGACGGGGTCTTATTTCCTGTCGTCGGCAACGATGATACCGATTCGTACCGGGGTGGTGCGCGATATCCGCAATATGCTTTACAAGAAGATTCTCGACCTCCCGTTGGCATTCTTTTCGGAGGAGCGCAAGGGCGACATCCTGGCGCGGATGAGTGGTGATGTGCAGGAGATAGAGACATCCATAATGAGTTCGTTGGACATGTTGTTCAAGAACCCGATACTGATACTGATTTATTTCGGTACGCTGATTGCCGTGAGTTGGAAGTTGACGCTTTTCACGCTCATTGTCCTGCCATTGATGGGCTGGGTGATGGGTTCGGTGGGGAAGAAACTGAAGAGGAAATCCCTTGAGGCGCAGAGCCAGTGGAGCGACCTTATGTCGCAGGTGGAGGAGACCCTTGGGGGCCTACGTATCATCAAGGCGTTTAATGCCGAGAAGAAGATGAACAGCCGTTTTACGGATGCCGACAACACTTACCGCAGCACCATCAGTCGCGTTAACACTCGCCAGCAGTTGGCACACCCGATGAGCGAGTTCCTTGGAACTATTCTCATTGTGATAGTCCTCTGGTTTGGCGGTACGTTGATATTGAACGACAATTCCAGTATCGATGCTCCTTCGTTTATCTTCTACCTGGTGATGCTCTATAGCTTGATTAACCCGTTGAAGGAATTCTCGAAAGCGAGCTACAATATCCCCAAGGGATTGGCGTCGATGGAGCGTGTGGACAAGATATTGCAGACGGAGAATACAATCTGCGAGGCGGCAGAGCCGAAGCCTATTGCCCTCAACAACTCCATCCGATACAACGGTGTGTGGTTTAAGTACCAAAACGAATGGGTGCTCAAGGATATAAACATAGAAATCCCCAAGGGGAAGACGGTTGCCTTGGTAGGGCAGTCCGGCTCGGGAAAGAGCACCTTGGTGGACCTTTTGCCCCGTTTCTACGACGTGAGCAAGGGTGGCATCACGATTGACGGTACGGATGTGCGCGAGGTTACCCTTTGCGACTTGCGGGGGCTGATGGGCAACGTGAATCAGGAGGCAATACTTTTCAACGACACCTTCTTCAATAATATTTCTTTCGGCATGGAGGGGGCAACCCTCCAAGAGGTACAGGAAGCAGCCCGTATTGCCAATGCCCATGAGTTTATCATGGCAAGCGAGAAGGGCTACGACACCAATATAGGAGACCGGGGCGGCAAGCTCTCCGGCGGGCAACGACAACGCATCAGCATTGCCCGTGCAATACTGAAGAACCCGCCGATACTGATTCTCGACGAGGCCACGTCGGCTTTGGATACTGAGTCGGAACGATTGGTGCAGGAAGCCCTTGAGAACCTTATGCGTAACCGCACGACCATAGTCATTGCCCACCGCCTCTCCACTATCCGCAATGCCGACGAGATATGCGTGATGCATGAGGGTGAGATTGTGGAGCGCGGATGCCACGAGGAATTGCTTGAGATGGGTGGTTACTACAAGAGGCTTTGCGATATGCAGAGTTTCTGACCCCAGAGACAATATTAACATAAACATTATAATACCATGAACATGATTCTATCGAAGAAAACGAGGGGACGTATTCTCCTTCATTCAGCCATGATGCTTTTGGCTGTATTCACGGCATGCGACATGCCGGGGACAAAGTCGTCAGACCCGCAGCTTGCCTATCATTTCGACCGGCCGGCTGAGATGTGGGAAGCCTCCTTCCCTTTGGGTAACGGCAGGCTTGGAATGATGCCTGACGGGGGTATCGAGCGCGAGAATATCGTGCTCAACGAAATCTCCATGTGGTCAGGAAGTAAACAAAACACCGACAATCCGCAAGCCGTATGGTCGCTGCCGGATATACGTCGTCTGCTTTTTGAGGGAAAGAACGATGAGGCACAGGATTTGGTATACCGCACATTTGTGTGTGGCGGGAAAGGTAGCGGACATGGCAACGGTGCCAACTGTCAGTATGGTTGCTACCAGACTTTGGGCAACCTCGTGCTACAATATATATATGACAACAAAGCCGACACGGTGTCGGCCTACCGCCGTGAGCTTCGCCTTGATGAGGCTGTGGCCACCACCTCTTTCCGTCGTGGTGAAACCAACTATCGCCGCGAGGCATTCACATCCTTCTCGGGTGATTTTGGTGTGATACATCTCACGGCGGATGCCGACCGGGCTCTTAACTTCAATATTGGTATGAACCGCTCTGAGCACTATGCCGTGTCGGTTGACGGAGAGGATTTGGTGATGAGTGGCCGCCTGCCCGATGGCGTGGATACGGTGGAGATGAAAGGTATTGAATATGCGGCACGCGTGAGGGTTGTGTTGCCCAAAGGAGGCAAACTGACTGCCGGCGACACTACGTTGACCGTTTCCGATGCCTCGGAGGCAATGCTTCTCGTGAGCATGGCAACAAACTATAAGGATGCAGCCTACAAGAGTCGTCTGACGGCTCTGCTCGAGGGGTCGGAGAAGAAAGACTACTCCACTCTCAAAGCAGAGCACATGGAAGCTTTCAAGGCATTGTTTGGGCGCGTGAGTGTGGATTTGGGTAGTTCCGGACGCGAAAGCATGCCTATGGACGAACGCTTGTATGCATACCAAGAGGATAAGAACGACCCGTCATTGGCAACACTCTATTTCCAGTTCGGGCGTTATCTCTTGATATCCTCCACGCGACCCGGGTCTCTGCCTCCAAACCTCCAGGGTTTGTGGGCCAACACAATTCAGACAGCATGGAACGGCGACTATCACTTGAACATCAATCTGCAGATGAACCTTTGGCCGGCAGAGGTGACGAACCTCTCCGAGTTGCACCTCCCGACTGTGGAATGGATTAAGCAGCAAGTGGCAAGTGGCGAGCATACGGCAAAGGTGTTCTACAACGCCCGCGGCTGGGTGACACATATCCTTGGCAACGTATGGGAGTTCACTGCTCCGGGCGAGCATCCCTCATGGGGAGCCACCAACACTTCTGCCGCATGGCTTTGTTGGCATCTGTATGCCCACTATCTCTATACGCAGGACAAGGAATATCTACGGGAGGTATACCCCGTGATGAAGGGAGCGGCATTGTTCTTTACCGACATGCTGGTGCGTGACCCGCGGTCGGGCTACCTTGTTACTGCCCCCACAACATCTCCCGAGAATGCCTATCTGCTGCCCGGAGGTAAGGCTGTGAATGTGTGCGCAGGGTCTACCATGGACAATCAGATAGTACGCGAGCTGTTCACCAATACGATTGCGGCAGCCGGTATCCTCGGAGTGGATTCGGACTTCTGCCAAATCTTGGCGGACAAACGCTCGCAGCTGAAACCTACAACCATAGGCAATGACGGCCGCATAATGGAGTGGCTCGAACCATACGAAGAGGCAGAACCTCACCACCGCCATGTGTCGCATCTCTATGGTCTCCATCCGGGTACCGAGATATCCGTGGAGCATACTCCCGAGCTGGCTGAGGCAGCCCGCAAGACCCTTCTGGCGCGTGGCGACAGAAGCACGGGATGGTCGATGGCTTGGAAGATACTCTTCTGGTCGCGCCTCCACGACGGCGAGCATGCATTTACTTTGCTTGCCGACCTCCTTCGTCCCTGCGTGGATAAAGGGACCAACTACGTGAATGGCGGAGGTACCTACCCGAACCTCTTCTGCGCACATCCGCCGTTCCAGATTGACGGCAACTTCGGAAGCTGTGCCGGAATTGCCGAGATGCTGTTGCAGAGCCACACAGGATGTATCGAACTGCTTCCCGCTCTGCCCTCAGCGTGGTCCAATGGTAGCTTCAAAGGTCTGAAGGTGCAGGGCGGCGGCGAAGTGTCGGCCACTTGGAAAGACTGCAAACTGACGGAGACGGAGCTGAAAGCCACCGCCGACGGCACGTTCCGCTTCAAACTGCCCGAGAAAGACGCAGTCGTCAATGTCTCGCTGAACGGTAAGGGAGTGTCGCTCCCCGTAACAGCCGACGACATCCTGACGGCAGACCTTAAAACGGGAGATTCTCTGCATATCACTTTCGGAAAGTAACAAGACGAGAGCTGCGCTGCCACTGCTTGGTGTGCGGCGCAGTTTTTTTTGCCTAAAAACGACGCAAATGCAACGCTTTTTGCCTGCCGAGTACTAAAAATGTGTGCAAATGCAACGTTTTGTCAGAGAGTCGCTGCAATCTAATGCGCAAATGCAACGTTTTGTGCTTTTGTGACTGAAAAATCGATGCAAATGCAACGCTTCACCAAAGGATTGCTGTAATCTAGTGCGCAAATGCAACGTTTTGTCAAAGAATCACTGCAATCTAATGCGCAAATGCAACGTTTTAAGGTTTGCTCTGTAACGAAATGTGTGCAAATGCAACAAAAGGACGCATTTGCGACGCAATCTAGTGCGCTCCTGCAACGCATGGACGCATTTGCGACGCAATCTTGTATGCAAATGCAACGCGTGTGACGCAAATGCAACGTTTCTATGACCCCTGGGGACATAAAAAAGGGTGACCCGTCTCACGACGAACCACCCTCTCCATTCTATTGAATGCCCTATTTTATCTGTTGTATTTACTCCAGTCTACGTTATGCATGTCACCGCTCTCAGCCAGTTCTTCGTGGAATGCGAAGCAGCATTTCAGGTTCTGCGGCGTATGTCCCTTTATGCCCATGGCCATGTATTCCTTCAGCAAGGGCTTGTAGTCGGGGTGCACGCAGTTTTCGATGATGCATGTTGCGCGCTCTACAGGCGATTTGCCCCTCAAATCGGCAACACCATATTCCGTGATGATAACCTTCACGGAGTGCTCGCTGTGGTCCAGATGCGACACCATCGGCACAAAGGCGCTGATTCTTCCCTCCTTGGCTGTTGAAGGCGTGGTGAAGATGGAAAGCATGGCAGAGCGGGTGAAGTCGCCCGAACCGCCTATACCGTTCATCATCCTTGTGCCCGACACATGTGTGGAGTTGATGTTTCCAAAGATGTCGGCTTCAAGCGCAGTATTGATTGCAATAAGTCCAAGGCGGCGCGCAACCTCCGGATTGTTCGATATTTCCTGCGGACGGAGAAGAATCTTGTCCTTGAAGAAATCCAGGTTTGCATATATCTCACGGATAACCTCGTTGCTTACCGACAGGGAGCATCCGCTGGCAAACTTCACGCGTCCCTTCTTCATCAGTCCGATAACGGCATCCTGTATAACCTCGGTGTAGACGTTGAATGCCGGGATTTCCTCATTGTCTCCCATGCATCCCAATACGGCATTTGCCACGTTGCCCACGCCACTCTGCAAGGGCACAAACTCCTTCGGCAATCTGCCGGCGCGGATTTCGCCAACAAGGAAGTCGGCAACATTTCTTCCGATAGCCATCGTCACCTCATCAAGCGGAGTGAACT
>CAVJCD010000045.1:0-10916 GCA_963648005.1 Tannerellaceae bacterium
GGGTCGGAATTACCTTTGCGAGCTCGCAAGAGCTCGGCACCGGGTCGGAATTAACATTTGCGAGCACTCAGGAGCAAAAATCCCCAAGCGTTGATGCTCCAAAAGACAAATATGAACCCAAGAGTGTTGGGCAAAACAAAAAAGGTGCGCCGCAGACAAACGTCTGCGACACACCTCGACTCAATGAAAGAAATAAATGAATTATCCTAAGAATCCCAGCAATACACCGGCTGCTACGGCAGAACCGATAACACCTGCTACGTTCGGGCCCATGGCATGCATCAACAGATAGTTGGTTGGGTCGTATTCCAAACCTACAATCTGAGAGATACGTGCCGAGTCGGGAACGGCAGATACACCGGCGTTACCGATAAGCGGGTTGATTTTGTTGCCCTGCTTGAGGAACAAGTTGAAGAACTTGACGAACAACACACCGGCACAAGTGGCAATTACGAACGAGAGGGCACCCAAACCGAATATCTTGATGGAGTTCAAGGTAAGGAACTGGGTTGCCTGCGTGGATGCACCCACCGTGATACCCAACAGAATGGTGATGGTATCAATCAGCGGACCACGGGCAGTCTCTGCCAAACGACGTGTCACGCCACTTTCCTTCAAAAGGTTTCCGAAGAACAGCATACCCAAAAGAGGCAGACCTGAAGGCACCAGGAAGCATGTCAGCAGCAAACCTACAATCGGGAAGATAATCTTCTCCGTGGATGAAACGGCTCTCGGCGGTTTCATGCGGATAAGACGTTCCTTCTTTGTTGTAAGCAGACGCATGAACGGCGGCTGAATGATAGGCACCAACGCCATATAAGAGTATGCCGACACCGCAATGGCACCCATCAGGTTTGGAGCCAACTTGGAGGACAGGAAGATGGCCGTCGGGCCGTCGGCACCGCCGATGATACCGATAGCTCCCGCCTGGTTAGGCTCGAAGCCCATCTGGAGGGCAATGATGTAAGCACCAAAGATACCGAACTGGGCAGCTGCACCAATCAACATCAGCTTTGGATTGGAAATCAAAGCCGAGAAGTCGGTCATTGCCCCGATGCCAAGGAAGATGAGCGGCGGATACCATCCGGAGGTTACTCCTTGGTAGAGGATATTGAGCACAGACCCTTGCTCGTAGATACCAACCTGCAATCCTGCATCCTTGAAGGGTATGTTACCAATCAGGATACCGAATCCGATAGGGATTAACAGCATGGGCTCAAATTCGTATTTGATGGCGAGGAATATAAAGAACAAACCCACCAGAATCATTATGAGATGCCCCGGCGTTGCATTATATACTCCCGTATAGGTGAGAAACAACTGAAGGTTTTCACCCAGGAATGACAAAAAACTCTCTTGCATACTCTTATCCGATTACTACGAGGTCTGCACCTTCAAGTACAGAGTCTCCTTGATGAACCTTAATTTCAATAATCTTACCGTCGCGGTCTGCGTTGATGTTGTTTTCCATCTTCATGGCCTCGAGGATAAGAAGCGTCTGACCTCTCTTTACTGTGTCGCCCACGTTACATTTGAGTTGCAGGATGACGCCGGGCAGCGGAGTCTTGACTGCTCCCGGAGTGCTTGAGGCAGCAGGGCGTGTAACAACCGATTCGCCTGACGGGGTCGTTGGAGCCTGTGCCGGGCGTTTCAGTGTGACAATTTGCTTCTTTGCCGGTTTCTCCATCTTTACATGATATGGAGTCCCGTTCACTTCTACTTCAGCGATGTCGTCTATCACTGAGTTGATATGTACTTTATATACGTTACCGTTGATGGTATATTTAAAACTTTTCATTCTGGTTTGTTTTTATGGGTAATCACTTTTTAGGCGTTTCACGTAAGGTGTAGATTTTTGAGTTCCACGGAGAATAAGCACGACGGACCTTGCGGATGGTAAGTACCGTATGTTCGATGTCGTGATTGTCGTCGTTCATCTCATACAAAGCCGTAGCGATGGCGGCAAATACTTCTCCTGAAACCTCATTGGGCGCTGTCCCTTCGGGAGCCCCGGCTTTCTGCGCATTGCGCTTGCCGGCGGCAATGGCTGCCTTGCCCACTTGTTTGAAGATGAGATAAAGAAGAATCAGCCCTAGGAACACTACAGCCATGGCAGTAATTGTCATACCTACGCCCCAAGAGTCGTTGTTCTTGAAGTTCTCAATCTTGTCGTTAGTGTCGAGCGTCAGGTTGTTTGTGCTGGGGGTTACTTTCGTAAGCTGAGCCCATTCCTCCTGACCGTCAACCTTTCTACCATAGCTCACGTCCGCCACTTGTCCTGCCGGAATCGTGATTTCGTCAATCAGTGTCTTACCGTCTGCATCATAGAGGGCAACATAGTTCTCACGCGAGGGGTCCAGTTTGAAATTAACATGGAATGTTCCGCGGTCAGCCATTCCGTCCGCCCAAAACAAGGTGTGTTGGTTAGGCTGAATCTGTGTCAGTACGTCACCCTTCGGAATAGGATACTTGCGTGGGTTGTTTTTGTCGTCGGTGAGATAACAACCGGCAATATTCACCATCCCGGCGGAAGAATTGTATAATTCTATCCAGGCATGACGCTTGCCATAGTCGTCCACGAAGTTGTCTTCGTTGATGACCAGCACTTCATTTATTCGCATGGAGGTTGCGCGTTGCGCCTTTGCTCCGAAAGAAACGAGCAAGACCAACAACAGCAATACCCCAATTCTTTTATTTGTCATAGTATTTCCCGTTTTAAGAATTATAGAGGCAGATTGTCGTGTTTCTTCGCAGGATTGCTCAGTTTCTTGGTCTGCAACTGTTGCAGTGCACGGATGACGCGGAAACGAGTGTTGCGAGGTTCAATCACGTCGTCGATATAACCGAACTGTGCGGCATAATAAGGATTGGCGAATGTCTTCTGATATTCTGCTTCCTTCTCTGCTGTAACCTTGGCGGGGTCTTCGGCTGCTGCCACTTCTTTTGCAAAGATGATTTCCACAGCACCACTTGCACCCATCACGGCGATTTCGGCAGTAGGCCATGCGTAGTTGATGTCGCCACGGAGCTGCTTACAGCTCATCACGATGTGCGAACCACCATATGACTTACGCAGGGTTACCGTTACCTTAGGCACAGTTGCTTCGCCGTAAGCGTAGAGCAACTTGGCACCGTGCAGAATAACTGCGTTGTATTCCTGACCTGTGCCCGGAAGGAAGCCCGGAACATCTACCAATGTAACCAACGGGATATTGAAGGCGTCGCAGAAACGTACGAAACGACCTGCCTTGCGCGAAGCGTTGCAGTCGAGCACACCTGCCATAATCTTTGGCTGGTTGGCCACGATACCTACGGTCTGACCATTGAAACGTGCGAAGCCCACGATGATATTCTTGGCATAGTTGGCATGAACCTCAAGGAACTCGTTGTTGTCGACGATAGTCCCGATAACTTCATACATGTCGTACGACTGGTTGGGGTTGTCGGGGATGATTTCGTTGAGCACGTCGTCGAGGCGGTCGATGGGGTCAGTGCATTCAACCAGCGGAGTCTCCTCAAGATTGTTTTGCGGAAGATAGCTGAGAAGTTTGCGGATAAGCTGCAAGCCCTCCTCTTCGTTGCTCACGGCAAAGTGGGCAACACCCGACTTGGTGGAGTGTACAGTTGCGCCACCCAGCTGCTCCTGTGTCACGTCCTCACCAATGACTGTCTTTACAACCTTCGGACCGGTGAGGAACATATATGATGTGCCTTCAACCATGATGGTGAAGTCTGTCAAGGCAGGTGAATAAACGGCGCCACCTGCGCACGGACCGAAGATACCCGATATCTGGGGAACCACGCCGGAGGCAAGGATGTTGCGCTGGAAGATTTCAGCATATCCGGCAAGTGCGTTAACGGCTTCCTGAATACGTGCACCGCCCGAGTCGTTCAAACCGATGACGGGGGCACCCATCTTCATGGCTTGGTCCATCACCTTACATATCTTCAATGCCAATGTCTCCGACAGGGCTCCTCCGAATACGGTGAAGTCTTGTGCAAAGACATATACCAAACGACCGTCTATTGTACCGTATCCGGTAACAACGCCATCGCCCAGATATTTGGTCTTTTCTATACCGAAGTTCGTACAACGATGTGTTACGAACATGTCGAACTCTTCGAAACTACCCTCGTCAAGCAGCATGGCAATGCGTTCGCGTGCAGTGTACTTGCCTTTTTTGTGCTGGGATTCGATTCTCTTTTCTCCACCACCCAGGCGGGCCTGTTCACGAAGAGCGATAAGCTCTTTTACTTTTTCCAGTTGGTTGCTCATTGTATTTTCTGATTTGTTGTTAGAAATGAAGTCATATATGATTATTTACCCGGCATGCAAAGTTCTGTCAGCACACTGCATGTTGATTTGGGATGAAGGAAAGCAATGCTGAGACCTTCGGCGCCACCACGCGGAGCTTTGTCGATAAGACGAATGCCCTTCGATTCGGCTTCGTCGAGCGCATTCTGTACGTCGGGCACGGCAAATGCGATGTGATGAATGCCTTCGCCTTTCTTCTCGATGAACTTGGCGATGGTGCTGTCTTCGCTTGTCGGCTCAAGCAACTCAATCTTTGTCTGACCAATCTTGAAGAACGCAGTCTTCACCTTCTGGTCTTCCACAACCTCAATGTTGTAGCACTTTACGCCTAAGACTCCTTCGTAGTACGGCAGGCATTCCTCAATGCTCTTTACCGCAATACCTAAATGTTCAATGTGTGTAATTTCCATGTCACTAAAATTATTGGTTAGTTAAATGATTATTGTTTTGATACGAAGCAAAGGTACACTTTTTAAAGAGAAAAAGAAACTCAATGCTTTTTTAACAAAGCAACCCTTTTAAGCTTCCTCTCTACGGATTCCGTTTCATCAGTGTTTTTATACATGAAACGACGGGTAAAATCCGCCGGCTTTTAAGGTGTGGAAAATCGAAAGGGATATCACATTTCATCAAAAGGAATATCAGTTTTTGGCAAAAGGGATATCCCTTCCGGATTTCTGCAATGAGAAACGAAAAATGGAAGTACCGATACTTTTGCCGGAAAGTATCGGTACTCGTCCTTTGGATGGCTCGGTTGGCAATTAGAAATCGAGAATCAGCCGGGCGTTGAGCTGACGGCCGGTGAGGTAGTTGGGCACGGCGTACTGCTGGCTGTCGATGTTGGTAATCCAATAATAGGAGCTGACGTTCTTTATGTCGAATAGGTTGAACACATCAAGTCCCACCCAAATATTTTTGAACGGACGGAAGATACCCCGACTCATTATGGCATCGTCGCCCCCCGCCAGGAGGTACGAGAAACCTATGTCCACACGTTTGTATGCCGGCGTACGGAAGGTGCCCTTGACCTCTTCATATTTTGTGCGCGGCGCGATGAAAGGAAGACCTCCGGCGAGCACTCCCTTAAGATTCAACTTCACGCGTTTGTATCCTGGGAAATAATCCTGAAAAAAGAGAGAGACATTGTATCCCTGACTGTTCGGCATGGGCACGGTAACAAGGTCGCGGATGGTTTGCTCGGCTTTCATCAGAGAGAAACTTATCCATGAGTCGGTGCCGGGCACAAACTCGCCGAAGAACTTGACGTCAATACCCATGGCATGGCCCTTGGCGCAGTTCTCGCCATAGTAGCGGATTTTTACGTTGTCCACAGTGTAGGGGATGAGGTCGTCGAGCTTCTTATAATAAAGGTCGGCACTCACCTTGAAGTTGCGCCCGCCGGCCTTGAAGGTGTAGTCGCCCCCAAGGATAAAGTGTATGGAACGTTGTGAGCGGATGTCTTTGTTCAGAGCAATGACGTCGTTGCCCGCCTCGTCGCTCACTGTTGTACGCAGTTCCTTATAGAAAGGAGACTGGTAGTAGATGCCCGTGGCTGCGCGGAAGGTCAGCTGCTGGTCGAAGTTGGGGATGAACCCCAGTGACACACGCGGACTGAAGATGAACTCTTCGTTATAGCTCCAATAGCTCCCGCGAACACCACCGACGAGGGTGAACATACCCTGGCGGGTGCGAAACTTGAATACGTCCTGGAGGTATCCCGAGATGCGGGTGCTCGAGAGGTCGTTGTCGGAGTAGAGGTTGGCAATGACGTTGACATCCTCGCCGGTGTGGGGCAGGGAGTAGCCTGCCGAGTCGCGTTTCTCCCACTCATTGATGCGGTCGAGTATTTTCTCCCTCTGAAGGGTGGCACCCCACTTCAAGGTGTTGTTCTTGATGCGGCTGCTGCCAAAGTGGCCCACGTTCATGATGGTTGAACTTAGTCGGTTGCGGGCATGCTCGTGGTAGCGTGCCACCTCTAGCGATTCGTCGCTGCTGCCCGTCGTGGCGTCGCCAAGCCAATATTCTCCGGTGATGTCGTAGGTCTCTATCTCTTTGCTCGAGAAGCCTGAGGCCTGAATGCCGAGCTCCGTCTTGTCGTTGGGATTATACTTTAAGGTCAGTGCACCGAACAATGTCTGAAACTTATCGCGTTCGCGACTGTCGGGAAAATACACCTCAAAGCTCTGTGCGTTCTCCACCGTGCCGAAATTGGTCTCCCTATGGGTGGGTGTGAACTTAAATGAGTTGGAGGCCATGTTGCCAAGGAAGTTTACCTCCAGTTTTGGCGACAATTGGTAGGTCATATACGTCTGTGCGTCTATGAAGTCGGGCTTATATTCCGCATCGGTATCCAAGGTCTTCAACAGCGAGCGTCCAGTCTTGTAGCGCACGCCTGTCACCTGGGTGAACTTTCCGACAGAGCTACCTATATAGCCACTCGCACCAAGCAAGCTGGCGGAGACAGAGCCTTCAAACAATTTGGGCCTCTTGTATGTGATGTCGAGCACGGAGCTCATCTTGTCGCCATACCTGGCTTCGAATCCGCCGGCAGCGAAGTTGACCGACTCGGTCAAATCCGGGTTGATAAAACTCAGTCCTTCCTGCTGCCCCGAGCGGATAAGCAACGGACGGAACACTTCCAGACCGTTTACATATACTATATTTTCGTCATAGCTGCCTCCGCGCACCGAATACTGCGAGCTGAGTTCGTTGTTGGAAGATACACCCGCGAAGGTGACCACGAGGCTCTCTATGCTGCCGCCTGCCGGGTCGGGAAGCAGCTTGACGCGGTCGGCATCAAGTGTCTCGAGCGTTGTTGTCTGCTTGCGGATGGCTGTGGCAACAACCTCGCCAAGGTCGATGCTCGTGTAGTTCATCTGCACATTCAGCCGCACGTCTTGCTCCAAGCTGGGGATGATACGCTCGGCCTTGTTGTAGCCAAGGCATGAGAATATCACAGCAACCGAATCGCCCGGCGTGGCTGTCACCGAGTAGTATCCTTTCTCGTTTGTCATTGCCCCGTTCAAGGTGTTCTTAATCTGTACGAGCACCAACTCAAGGGGGCTGCCGTCGGCGTCACGCACGTATCCCGTAATCTTCACCGTCTTCTGAGAAAAGACGCTTGCCGAAACCAATATAAATAGCAGTGCAGCTATAGCACGAATCTTCATACTCATGTAGTGTTAACGCTATACTAACGTGAAAAACGGATGAAGCGTATATCGGACGCACAAAAAAACTTTACCTTTGCCCGGGTCTCGGAAACATGTTTAATCCCCCAACAAAACAATAAGGAATGGAAAGTTTTGCCTCGCTAATAAAGAACAGAAGGAGTACGCGTAAGTTTACCGACCGGTTGCTCTCAGCCGAACAAGTTGAAATGATTCTCAAGGCGGCCCTCATGGCTCCCTCGTCGAAACGCAAGAATCCGTGGCAGTTCGTCGTGGTGGAAGACAAGGAGATGCTGAAGAAGCTGGCAGAATGCAAAGATGCCGGCGCCTCGTTCCTGGAAGGATGCGCACTTGCGGTGGTTGTCACGGCGAATGTGATGGAGAGTGACGTGTGGGTGGAAGATGCTTCAATAGCTTCTATCTATATGCAGCTCGAGGCAGAAGACTTGGGGTTGGGCAGTTGCTGGTGTCAGATACGTAACCGTCAACGCGAAGACGAGACGGATGCCGGCACCTATGTCCGCGGTCTGCTCGATATCCCTTATCAACTGGAGGTGCTCTCGATTATCGGTTTCGGATACAAGGACCAAGAACGTAAACCATTCGACGAGGCCCGTCTGCAATGGGAAAAGGTCCATTTGGGCAGTTTTAAAATGCCGGAGGAGAAGAAAGAAATATGAGAATAGTTTTTGTTGGAGCAGGGAACTTGGCGACGCGTCTCTCGCTTGCCATGCATCGGGTAGGCATGCAGATAGAACAGGTGTATAGCCGCACCGAGGAGAGTGCCGAGGGGTTGGCCCGGAAGTTGGGTTGTCCGTGGACATGCGATATCTCTGCCTTGCGCGATGATGCCGACCTTTATGTCTTTGCACTAAAGGATGCAGTCTTGCAGGATGTCATCAGCCGGGTGAAGCCCAACGGTGGAATGTGGGTGCACACGGCGGGAAGTATGCCGATGAGCCTTTTCGAGGGTCATGCCAAGCGTTATGGGGTGCTCTATCCCTTGCAGTCGTTTAGTAAGGATAGGGAGGTGAATTTCGATGCTGTTCCGTTTTTCCTCGAAGCCTCCACGGAGCAGGATGCCGATTACTTACACAATGTAGCCTGCGCCCTCTCTGAGAATGTACGCTTCCTCTCGTCCGAGAAGCGTCGTTATCTTCATCTTGCGGCTGTGTTTGCTTGCAATTTTACCAATCACATATATTCGTTGGCATACAAACTGCTGGAGAGGGAGGATGTCCCAACGGATGTGCTCTTGCCGCTTATCGACGAGACATCGGCAAAGATTCACTCCATGTCGCCCGCCCTTGCCCAGACAGGCCCGGCAGTCCGCTACGACGAGAATGTAATCAACAAACACATAGAAATGCTCGACAATGCGGATATGAAAGATATCTATAGGCTTCTCAGCCAAAGTATACATAAGGAGGCACAGCATGAGTAGCATCAATTATGACTTGACGAAGATAAAAGCCTTCGTGTTTGATGTCGACGGCGTGCTCTCGTGTGATGTTATTCCGCTTAGTCCCGATGGCGACCCAATGCGTACCGTCAACATCAAGGATGGTTATGCCCTCCAGTTGGCAGTGAAGAAGGGCTACAAGGTGGGGATTATCACCGGCGGATATACCGAAGCGGTGAGAGTGCGTTTCGCCCGCTTGGGTATAGAACATATATATATGCATAGCGCGGTGAAGATGCTCGACTTTCAGGATTTCTTGCAGAAGACCGGCGTGAAACCTGAAGAGGTGATGTATGCCGGCGACGACATCCCGGACTATGAGGTGATGCAACAGGTTGGGTTGCCCGTTGCCCCTGCCACTGCCGCGCCGGAAATAAAACGGATAGCCAAATATATCACCCTGTGTAACGGGGGTGAGGGCGTTGCCCGCGAT
Source organism: Tannerellaceae bacterium (assembly GCA_963648005.1). Lineage (GTDB taxonomy): Bacteria > Bacteroidota > Bacteroidia > Bacteroidales > Tannerellaceae > Parabacteroides. The sequence continues at coordinate 9,381 of CAVJCD010000045.1, forward strand.
GTGATAGAACAGACACTGAAGGCTCAAGGTCATTGGATGTGCTCGGAGGCCTTCGGGTGGTAAAACAAAGAAACATATGCCGGTAAATCTACAGAAATATCGTATAGTGCTTGGCTCTGCCTCGCCTCGAAGAAAGGAACTGTTGTCGGGTTTGGACATAGACTTTGATGTTGAAGTTATCCCGGGCATCGACGAGTCGTATCCCGAAGAGTTGACGGCTCACGAGATACCTCTGTATATCGCCCGCAAGAAGGCGGAAGCCTATGTGGCGAAAATGACCGACAACGAACTGCTTATTACCGCCGACACGATTGTTGCCACCGAAGGTCATATCCTCGGTAAGCCGGCTGATAGGGAAGAGGCGATTGGTATGTTGCGCCGTCTGTCGGGCCGCGTGCATGAGGTGGTAACCGGAGTATGCATCTTTACGAAGGAGAAGAATGTCTCCTTCTCTGTTGTCTCCAAGGTCAGCTTTGCAAAGATAGACGACGAAGACATCCTTTATTATGTGGACAAGTATCGCCCGTACGACAAAGCCGGCGGCTATGGCATACAGGAATGGATTGGTTACGTCGGGGTGGAGGCTATCGACGGTTCGTTCTATAACGTGATGGGGTTGCCCGTGCAACGGTTGTATCAAGAGCTGAAAAAGTTCTAAAGAAAAGTCACAGCAATATTTGCATAATAAGTCAGGATGCCATACCTTCGCGCACTGAATCTGCAGAGGGTAGACAAGTGATACTTCGAATGTATCCACCCCCGGGGCATAACCTGTTTAAATAGAAAAAGACAGATGTACGTAATCGTAGAAATTAACGGACAGCAGTTTAAAGCTGAAGAAGGAAAGAAGTTGTTCGTTCATCACATTCAGAACGCCGAAGGCGGTGCTGTTGTTGAGTTTGACAAAGTGTTGTTGGTTGACAACAACGGTGAGGTTAAGGTAGGTACTCCTACCGTAGAAGGAGCGAAGGTTGTATGCGAAGTGCTCTCTCCGCTGGTAAAGGGTGATAAGGTATTGGTTTTCCACAAGAAGAGAAGAAAGGGATACCGCAAGCTGAACGGTCATCGTCAGCAGTTCACCGAAGTGAGTGTTAAAGAAATTGTTGCTTAACGTTTGAAAGGAGAAAAGAAGAAATGGCACATAAAAAAGGTGTGGGTAGTTCAAAGAACGGCCGTGAATCACAGAGCAAAAGATTAGGTGTTAAGCTTTTCGGTGGCGAAGTTGCCAAAGCCGGTAACATTTTGGTTCGTCAGAGAGGTACAGTTCATCATCCGGGAGAAAACGTTGGCATGGGCAAGGACCATACGCTGTATGCTTTGAAGGATGGTGTTGTTACTTTCCGCAGAGGTAAGGAAAACCGTTCGTATGTTTCCATCAAGGAGATAGTGGCGGAAGCGTAACGAGGGAACTTGTTTTAGGAAAATAGGAAAGAGGAATGTCTGAAGGGGGCATTCCTCTTTCTTGTTTTACGGCGGATGGCGGCGGTCCGCCGTGTATCGGGGTCAAAGACTATTGTTGATGCTCTCGATGTAGCC
>CAVJCD010000045.1:10926-13454 GCA_963648005.1 Tannerellaceae bacterium
GGAGAAAAACATCGGGGGAAGTTCTTCCCATGTCTCGAGCAGTTTTCTGCGGTAGGCATTGGTGTTTTCTGCGAGGCGGCCCTTGCTTATCTTGTCGGTTTTGGTGAAGATGATGGCGAAGGGGATGCCGTTCTCGCCGAGCCATTCCATAAACTCAAGGTCTATTTTCTGCGCTTCGTGGCGGCAGTCGAGAAGGACAAACAGGCAGGTCAGTTGCTCGCGATACAACACATAGCTCTCGATTATTCGCCTAAGGTTTTCGCGCCCTTCCTTTCCTTGCTGGGCGAAGCCGTAGCCCGGCAGGTCCACCAAAAACCAGCCATCGTTGATGATGAAATGATTTATGAGGAGTGTCTTACCCGGTTTTTGCGATGTGAGGGCCAATCCCTTCTTGCCCGTCAGCATATTGATGAGGGAGGATTTGCCAACGTTGCTTCGTCCGATGAAGGCATATTCGGGAAACCCATCCGTGGGGCATTTGTTTACATCCGTGTTGCTGACAACAAATTCTGCACTTTTTATTTCCATATCCTTATGTTTTTGCTGTTTTGTGATTGCCGGAGGCTGTCCATAGCCCGAGGAAAGTGATGGCTCCGTTGAGCATCAGCATTTCGTAGCCAAAGATATAGCCAAGGTATTGCTTTGCCAAATAATCGAGGGTGAAACAAAGCAGAGGCGAGACGACGCATATATAGGGGACGTATTTGTCGTGCGGATGCTTCTTGGTAAACAGTCCGAAAGCAAACAGCCCCAGCAGAGGTCCGTAGGTGTAGGATACAATTATATATATGGCATCAATCACGCTGCGGTTGTTTATCGCCTTGAAGGCAAGAATAATCAGGGCAAAGAGGACGGAGATGCACAGATGGCATATCAGTCGGGTACGTTTGGCACGTGCAGCCTCTTCCTTCTCCACGCCAAGAAAGTCGATGCAGAAGGAGGTGGTGAGTGCCGTAAGCGCCGAGTCGGCACTGCTGAAAGCTGCTGCAATGATACCGATGGTGAAGAATATCAGGATGGAATGCCCCAGTATGCCTGAGGTGCAGAACATGGGCAGTATGTCGTCGCTGAGAGCGGGGAGTTCGATATGCTGCTGTGCTGCGAGGCTAAGCAGCAATATGCCGAGGGAGAGAAACAAGAAGTTGATGGGCGTAAAGGCAAAGCCGTAGACATACATATTCTTCTGTGCCTCCGGGAGACTTTTGCAGGTGAGGTTCTTCTGCATCATGTCTTGGTCGAGCCCGGTCATGACAATGGTGATGAATATGCCGCTGAAGAACTGCTTGACGAAATGTTGCGTGCTGTGCCAGTCGCCAAACTCAAAGATGCGGAAATGCGGGCTCTCGCTTATCACCTGCGTCATAGCTTTGAAATCGAGCCCGAGGGCATCCTTCACTCCCCAAATGATGACAATAAGCATGGCAACGAGGCAGATTGCCTGCAGGGTGTCGGTCCATATTATTGTCTTTATGCCGCTGCGATAGGTATAGAGCCACACGAGGAAGATGCTGATTACGACCGTCACCCAGAAGGGTATGTTCCATGCGCCGAACACGTAGTGCTGGAGGATTAGAACCACGATATAGAGCTTTGCCGCTGCCACCACAATCTTCGAGAGAAAGAAGAAGGATGCTCCCGTCAGGTAGCTCTTTCGCCCGATGCGGCCCTCGAGGTAGGAGTAGATGGATGTCAACCTCAGTCTGTAGTAGAGAGGCAGGAGCACCTTGGCGATGACGATGTAGCCAAAGAAAAAGCCGAACACCGTCTGCATATAGGTCATGTCGATGCTGCGCACCATTCCCGGCACGGAGACGAAGGTCACGCCGGACAGCGACGTGCCAATCATGCCGATGGATACAATGTACCACGGCGACTTGCGGTTGCCGAGGAAGAAGGCATCGTTGGTGCTGCTTTTCTTACCCGTGATGCGGGCAACCAACAGCAGTATGCCGAAGTAGAGGGCAACTATGGAGAGTATTATATAGCTGTTCATCTGAGATTGTCGTTTTTGCGGAGCCGAAAGTACGGCAAAATTGGATGCGGGAGGGCATCTTTTGAGAAGAATTCTTTCAAAAGGTAAGAGCATAGCGAAAGCGCCTATAGCTATTAAGTCCGGGTCGGGGATATGTCCCGGGAAGCGGGAGAAATCCTTCGAGAGCCCCGCAAAGGCTCGGCACCGGGTCGGAATTATCTCCTGCGAGGTCGCAAGAGCTCGGCACCAGGGTGGTTCTTTGCTCCTGCAAAGTGTTTGAGCTCGGCACCAGGGTGGTTCTTTGCTCCTGCAAAATGTTTGGGCTCCGCACCAGGGTGGTTTTTTGCTCCTGCAAAGTGTTTGAGCTCGGCACCAGGGTGGTTCTTTGCTCCTGCAAAATGTTTGGGCTCCGCACCAGGGTGGTTTTTTGCTCCTGCAAAGTGTTTGAGCTCGGCACCAGGGTGGTTCTTTGCTCCTGCAAAATGTTTGGGCTCCGCACCAGGGTGGTTTTTTGCTCCTGCAAAATGTTTGGGCTCCGCACCGGGGTGGTTCTTTG
>CAVJCD010000046.1:0-13264 GCA_963648005.1 Tannerellaceae bacterium
CTCAATCTTCAACATTATTCTCTAAGATTTTTATTAATCTTTCCTCAACATCAAATTAATGCTTGCAAAGATGGAGTTTTTTAACCATCTTTCAAAATAAAACAGATATGCACCTGTTAAAAAATTAAAAGCACAGGTGTGGTGTTTATGTATCAATATGGACGAAAACCAATGATTTCGCGAACCTCTGCCAACGTCTTTGCAGCGCTTGCACGTGCTTTCTCGGCACCCATGCGGGCAACCTTTTCCATATATGCATCGTTGGCACGAACCTCAAGGATACGTTCGCGGATGGGGGCACAGAAGTTGTTTATGTCTTCTGCCAACTGCTTCTTCATATCACCATAGCGTATGGCACAGGCGTTATATTTCTCATTGAAATAGTCGTAGGTATCTTTTTCCGACACTATACTCATCATCGTAAAGAGGTTGGCAATGGGTTCGGGTTTCACACTGTTGGGCTCCGTAGGTCCGGCATCGGTCACTGCCTTCATCACCTTTTTCTTTATCGTCGCACTATCGTCGATAAGATATATGGCATTTCCTTCACTCTTGCCCATCTTGCCCGAACCGTCCAGACCCGGCACCTTCACAGCCTTGTCTGACATATGGAAAGAGGCCGGTTCGGGGAAGAAGTCCACATCAAAGGTGGCATTGAAGCGACGTGCAAAGCGGCGCGCCATCTCCATATTCTGTTCTTGGTCTTTACCCACAGGGACCTTCACTGCCTTATGTATTATGATGTCGCCTGCCATCAGTGTCGGGTAGGTCAACAACCCGGCACTCACACTGTGACGATTGCTTTCGCTCAATATCTCGCGCTCCACGTCTCCCTCTGCGGTATGCACGCGGTCGATATGCAACTGCTGACGTGCCTTATCCTTAAACGAGGCAGTACGCATCAGTTCGCCTATGCCGGCATTCATATTAAGGTATAGATAGAGTTCTGCCACTTCGCGTACGTCGCTCTGCACATATACGGTGGCTTTCTCAGGGTCGATGCCGCAAGCCAGGTACTCAGCAAGGATTGTCTTTGCACTCTCGCGTATGTTAGCGGGACGCGGGTGTGTGGTCAACGAGTGCCAGTCGGCAATAAAGAAAAAGCAATTATACTCGTTCTGCATCTGCAGAAAACTCTTCACTGCACCAAAGTAGTTGCCAAGGTGCAGATTACCGGTCGGCCTGATGCCGCTCACAACTGTTTCCATGTCTTTCGTTTCTTTATACGTTTTTGCTTAAACGATGGCAAAGATAGCAATATCCTGGCACACAAAACACGCCCTCGAAGCTATGTTGTAGCAAAGGTAAAAAATCAAGAGTACCGATACTTTTAATCAAAAGTACCGATACCCTCTATTCCCCATCTTCCGTTTTTTCTTTCCTCTATTCTTTCTTATCTATGAAACATTGTCTTTGTACGAAACGCAGCCTTTATGCAACAAAGGATAGTTTCGATTGAAAGGGAATCCCCGATTGGCCAGTCATTCCCTGCACTATATATAATAGCGTGTACGCGCGCGAGGGACGTTTCGGGGAGTAGCGACAAAGGTTATATCTTTTGCGGTCATGGTTTGAGCACAACTCCGAGTCCCTTTCTACCATCCATCTTTATGACAATGGGACTATCGAAATGTAGGTGACGAATATACTGCGTCTCGTAGGTAGCAGGCAAGGCGTTGAGGTATGCCTCGTCAAAACTACCGTCACCCTTGAAGGGGTTGACGGTGAAGTAACCTACGCCAAAGGAAGTTAGGTTTTGAAAGAAATGCGTTCCTTGACTCGGGTCTACGCGGTAGTTCTCAAGCCCGCACTCCACAATCACCCTTGCACAGCTGATATGCGGCCACTTCACGGGAATACCCAACCAGGGGTCGCTGCTACCCCATCGTCCTGGGCCAACAAGCACATATCCCTTCTCCTCATTGGCAAACTGGCGATTTAGAGTTTCTATCTCGCGGGCTATGGCGGGATTGTTCATAGAGTTGAACGCCCCACTCTTGACGTAGACAATATCCGTCACGTCGGAGACGACGCCATTACCGAGGGCACTTGTTGAGGAGAGTATGGTATCTTGGGTTGGGATGGCGGCAAGGTCTTCATCCATCACCTCTCTAGCATTGACGATGGGTCGTATCTGAAGAAGATAGAACGTTGCCTTATCGTGGTTGTCAGGGTCGATGTTCATGGCGAACTCAATCTCTACGGGTCTGCCCATCTCTTTCTGCCCGATACGGAGCAGTTCGCTGAGGGTTTGGGCAAGCGGGAACACATCGTGCTGTAGGATATTGACAAAGGAGAGTATCTTTCTGCCACCGGGATAGTAGCCGTCGCGAATAACCTGGTCGTAGGGATCGTAGGTGGATACTATATATCTCAGCGAGCCGTCGGCTTCGGCATCCTTCACACCAAGGCGAAGGAGATTGAAAGAGTCGTCGATAGAGAACTGCTCAGCCATATTCTTAAGGTCGAGAGCATAGAAGCGTGTCTGCGTCTCGCGAAGGGCGAGGTCGAGGGTACTCATCTGAAGGATGCTATGCGGGTGGCGCGGCGAGAAACGCAACGTAGTGCCCCCATCCACGATATACTTACCAAGCCCGAGGGCTATATTGGCGATGCCGTCTTCTGCCGTCTCGTTGCCTATGGGGTAGAAGTTGAGCGAGCGCGCCACACCCGACACTGTGGGATAAAAATGGTCGCCATAGCGATTGCCCACCACCTCTTGCAGAACCACAGCCATCTTCTCCTGGTCAATAAGGTTGGATGTGGCAGTCATGTAGGCCTTGCTGTCGCGATAGAAAACAGAGGCATAGACAGCTTTGATTGCATCACTAAGGAGTCGAAGCATCTCGTATTTGTCGTCCATGCGGGGCACCATATAGGTAGAATAGATGCCTGCAAAGGGCTGATAGTGGGAGTCTTCAAGAAGACTCGAAGAACGTACGGCAATGGGGTTCTTCACCACTTCGAAGAACGCCATGAGGTCGTCGATGAGTCGCGCAGGCAGGCTGGCGCGGAGGAACAGCCTGAGTATCTCGTCGTCGTCGACATCCCCAAGCGCAACAGGCAACAGCCCGTTGGTCTCCATAAACTCATCAAAGATATCTGTGCATATAACCACTGTGCGGGGGATATTGGTGCTGAAGTTGTCCGCCTCGAGTGTAGGATAGCGCTTCACCATGGTACCCATGAAGGCAAGACCTCTACCCTTACCTCCCAACGAGCCGTTGCCTATGCGCGCAAAATTGCTGTATTCGTCGAAACGTTCCTTACGATAGACAGCTACAACACCGGAGTTTTTCATGCGGCGGTATTGCACAATGAGGTCGAAAATCAGTTGTCGTGCCTCATCCATATCCTTATAGTCGCTCACGTCAACACGTTTGAGCACCTCGGCTGGCGGAAACATGGCACGCGAATAGAAGAAGCGCGAGAAGTGATTGCGCGAGAGGTGATATTTAAGAGAGTCGTCTGGTATCTGGAATACCTTATGCTGAAGGTCCTTGAGGTCCTTGATACGCATTATCTCCTCCTTTGTCTCGGGGTTGAGTATCACGAAGTCACCAAAGCCGAAACGCTGCATTATCTTCTTACGAAGGTCTTGGGGATAGCTCTTTGAGTTCTTGTCGATAAACGAGGCATGCAACTCGCGGGCATAAGATACGTTTGCCGACTCCGACGATTCGAGCACAATAGGGATGACGGGGCCCGTCTTACGCACATACTGCCCAAACTTATAGCCGGCATAAGGGTCTTTCACTCCCTCGTGCATAAAGCTCATGTCGGACACTATGCCGAGAATATTGTCGCGATAGCGGTCGAAGATGCGTACAGCCTCTTCATATGTTCGTGCCAACTTAATTTTGGGACGTCCACGCATACGCAGTGTGCGCTGGTGGTCGTTGAGCGCCTCTTGCGCAAACATCTGGCTCTGTTCGAGCACAAACTTATAGAGATGAGGCAGGGCAGAGGAATAAAAACGGATGGAATCTTCCACGAGCAATATCATCTGTACACCTACACTCGCCGTATCGTCGGGAGCATTCCACTTGTCTTCAATAAGCTTGATGATGGCAAGCAGCAATTCGGCATTGCCCAACCAACTGAACACGTAATCGATGGCACTGAGGTCTTCGTTGGCAATGCGCTTCGACACTTCCTTGGAGAAAGGCGTGAGCACCACAATAGGGATGCTTTCGTAACGCATCTTTATCTCCTTTGCTGCGGCAAAGATGTCGCGGTTGTCCATATTGGGCATACATATGATAAGCTCGAAATTGCGGCTCTCGAGCTCGGCAAGAGCCTCCTCCTCGGTTGTAACCTGCGTAAATCGTGGCGGATAGCGCAGACTGAGCGAGGTGTATTCGTTGAATATCTGTTCGTCAACGCGCCCATCGTCTTCGAGCATGAATGCATCGTATTTGGTGGCAATAAGCAATACATTATATATACGCTTATTCATCAGGTTGGCAAAAGAGGTGTCCTTGAACACCAACTTACGAAAGTCGGGTATTCCGCTCATAACTGTCTCAACTAAATTTTATGTGTGCCAAAAGTAAGGAAAAAAGCGCAAACATTGCCTTCAAGCCAATGTCGCATCTTTGTAAATGCCAAGATTTCGGACATGGACCAATATTGTCCTAAACAAATATTGGAATGCAAAATGACAGGTGTTTTCCAGACGGTACCTGCTGCCACCCGCATCCGCTATCTTGCTTCATGCATGTCTGCATGGAGGCCTTGACGCGTGAATCTTGCTTCATGCACGTTTTATTTAGAGCAACATTGGTACACATGTCGCAAAACAGACCTTTCACTATCAAAAAGAAAGTAAAATGTTTGGTCGATATATAGGAATGGCTACTTTTGCCGACATAATGTTATTCAACAAAAAAGCTAAGAATGCTATGAAAACAGAAGTTATTTTATCCGCATTGGAAGCAAAGCACCCCGGCGAAAAGGAGTATTTGCAAGCCGTGAAAGAGGTTCTCTTGTCGATTGAAGACGTGTATAACCAACATCCGGAGTTTGAGAAAGCCAAAATAATAGAACGTCTTGTGGAGCCGGAGCGTATCTTCGCCTTCCGCGTACCTTGGGTGGACGATAAGGGTGAGGTACAAATCAACCTTGGCTATCGCGTACAGTTCAACAACGCGATAGGCCCGTATAAAGGGGGTATCCGTTTCCATCCATCGGTGAACCTATCCATACTGAAGTTCCTAGGGTTTGAGCAGACATTCAAGAACGCACTTACCACACTGCCGATGGGTGGCGGCAAGGGCGGCTCCGACTTTGCTCCACGAGGAAAGAGTGATGCAGAGATAATGCGTTTCTGCCAGGCTTTCATCTTGGAGCTGTGGCGTAACCTCGGTCCGGACCGTGACGTTCCGGCAGGCGACATTGGCGTTGGCGGACGCGAAGTGGGGTATATGTATGGTATGTATAAGAAACTGGCGAGAGAGAACACCGGCACATTCACCGGCAAAGGAATGGAGTTCGGAGGGTCGGTGCTTCGTCCGGAGGCAACAGGCTATGGTGCTCTCTACTTTGTGCACCAGATGCTTGAAACTCACAACATAGACATAAAAGGGAAAACAGTGGCTGTTTCGGGCTTCGGCAACGTGGCGTGGGGCGCAACAAAGAAAGCCACAGAGCTTGGAGCCAAAGTGGTGACGCTCTCAGGTCCCGACGGATATATCTACGACCCCGATGGCGTTTCGGGCGAAAAGATAGACTATATGCTTGAACTTCGCAGCAGTGGCAACGACATTGTGGCACCCTATGCCGACAAATATCCCTCTGCCACATTCTATCCCGGCAAGAAACCTTGGAAACAGAAGGTAGACATCGCCCTCCCGTGCGCCACTCAGAATGAGCTGGATGCCGACGATGCACGCCGATTGATAGAAAACAAGACGCTATGCGTGGCAGAAGTGTCGAACATGGGATGCACGGCTGAAGCTGTGGATTTGTTTATCCAATACAAACAGTTGTTTGCTCCGGGCAAGGCAGTGAACGCCGGCGGTGTGGCAACATCGGGCCTTGAGATGACACAAAACGCCATGCACATATCGTGGACAGCTGAAGAGGTGGATGCACGACTGCACCATATCATGAGCTCCATACACGAACAATGCGTTGCCCACGGTAAAGAAGGTGACTACGTAAACTACGTGAAAGGCGCCAACATTGCCGGCTTTATGAAAGTGGCAAAAGCCATGATGGCGCAAGGGATAGTATAAGTGAATTCGGCATGTTTTTGTACCATTCAATAATGTAATGTATAACCCCAAAAAGTAAGCACTATGATTTTAAGTAATGAATTATCAAAAGCTTTCAATGAACAGGTAGAAGCCGAGATGTGGTCTTCAAACCTGTATCTGTCGATGTCCGTCTACTTCCAGAAGGCTGGTCTCATGGGCTGTGCACACTGGATGAAGAAACAAGCGGAAGAGGAAATGGAGCATGCCCACAAGATGATTGACTTTGCCATTGAGCGTGGTGGCGACATCACAATTGGTCAAGTCAACGTTGTTCCTACAGCTTGGGGTACACCCTTGGAAGTGTTTGAACATGTTTACAAACACGAACAGTACGTATCTGAGCTTATCGACAAGATGGTTGATATTGCTGAAGCAGACCACGACCATGCTGCCAAAGACTTTCTCTACGGTTTTGTTCGCGAACAAGTGGAAGAAGAAGCATCAGCAAAAACAATTGTAGAACGGATGAAAATGTATGGCGAGAGCCATGCCATCCTGCTTGACCAGGAACTCGGGAAAAGATAACATCTTTCCACAGTGTAAATAAACTCCGACCCCGTTGGTGCAGAGATATACCACCGAGGTCGGAGTTTTTTTATCTGCGTACCTTACCGGGATTTTTCGTCACAAAGTCTTTCCAATTGGAATATTTCTTCTCTGTTACAGGACTGTTTGTTTGGAAATAATGACACACGGCGGCTGCCAATCCGTCGGTTGCATCCAACTGGGGCAGCATCAACTCACCGGGGATATGCAAAAGACGCCTAAGCATGTCAGCCACTTGTTCTTTGGCGGCGCTACCATTACCTGTAATTGCCATCTTTATCTTTAGCGGCGCATATTCAAAGATAGGCACATCCCTCTCCAAAGCCGCCGCCATGGCAACGCCTTGTGCCCTTCCCAGTTTAAGCATGCTCTGCACATTCTTGCCGAAAAACGGTGCTTCGATGGCCAATTCATCGGGATGGTATTGGTCGATAAGAGCCAATACACGCTCGAATATCTTCTTAAGACGCAAGTAATGGTCCTCATACTTGTTGAGTTGGAGCACACCCATAGCCTCCAAAGCCGGTCTATTACCTTCAATCTTCAGAATCCCATAGCCCATCACAATAGTCCCGGGGTCGATACCTAATATTATATGGTCTTTTTCCATCCCTTCATGTGTCCTTCCTCTACCGCAAAGAGCCCTCTGTCCCATCTCCTCCGGAAGAAAAAGTTTATGCAAAAGTAAAAATTATATTAAGAATTTATTTACATTTGCCCCGTACACCGCTTGGGGCATTAGCTCATCCGGCTAGAGCGTCAGACTGGCAGTCTGAAGGTGATCGGTTCGAGTCCGATATGCTCCACCTCCATTTTTATTTGTCACTTCATCTTGAAATGGAGTTTACCTCCATTCATAATATCAAAATGCGATAGTTTGTAGCCATCAAACGGTTTATCGTTGAGCGTAGTGCTTTCTATCAAGCAGTCGGTTTTGTTCACCCCGTCGGCTGTTACTTCAAATGTTTTACCACCCTCCAAGTTGAATACCACCTTCTCGAAATTGGGCAAACCTATATAGTAGTAAGGAGTGGAAGGGCATACCGGATAGAATCCGATGGATGAAAACACGTACCAAGCGGATATTTGTCCCGCATCATCATTACCGGACATTCCTCCCGGAGTGTCGTTATACTCAGTATTGAGAATATGCCGGATACGCTGTTGCGCTTTCAGAGGCACTCCTGCCGCATCATAAAGATAAGCCACCTGATGACACGGTTCATTGCCATGCCAATACAACCCCTCGTCGAACATCTTGTCGAGACGAGCCACCACATCACCCTGTATACCATTGGCACTCTTTGCAATGACCTCAAAAAGCCCATTAGGATTCTGCGGGACATACCATGTGTAATGACACGTTGCCCCCTCGGTGATATAACTCTTACGGTTAATAAGGTCGGTATTACCTTCCCATTCTCCATTTTGATGTCTACCATCTGCCCACCCCGTCTTGGGGTTGATTACATTGCGCCAGTTTTCAGAGCGATGCATCAACGAGGTATAATCCTTTTCAAGTATAGCCAATTGGATTCCCACCGAATCTGCCACGGGCTGCAATGCCTTTGCCAATTGTGCGATGGCAAAATCATCAAAAGCATACTCCAGGGTCCTTGAAGTCTGTTCATTCTGATGAAAAGCCTCCTTTACACTGTCTTCCATCGGGATGTAACCATACTTGAGGTAAGACCACAAGGCCCTTCTGCCTATGCCATTCTTGTATTCCGCATAGCTGGCGGGAGACTCGAAAGCATTCTTTCGCATACCCTCATACGCTGTTTTGACATCAAAATTGCGGATTCCCTTGACATAAGCATCAGCCAAAGCCACACATACATGGTCACCAATCATCGCTGCCGTATAGCTGTTCCAACAAGGAAAGATAGGCAGCCAACCGCCCTCCTTGTACATAGAGACCAACGACTGCATCATATCTGCAGACAAGGAAGGAGTAATAATATTGTAGAGCGGCAATTCGGAGCGATAGACATCCCATTGGGAGAAATCGCCATACTTGGGAGATGAAGAATGTTGAATATTGGTTGTTGAATGTTGGGCGCGTCCTCCAAATTGAGGGTATTCTCCGTTGCAGTCGCTCATCTCTCTTGGCAGAAAGGATGTACGATAGAGGGCCCCATAAAACTGGTTGACCTTAGCGGTATCCTCATCCTCCACATCAATGGTGTGTAGACGCTCTATCCACTTGGTCTGGCACGCCTCCATCATATCTTCAAACGATTTATCACCCGCCTCTGTTTTAAGGTTGGCCAAAGCATTCTCTTTACAGGTAAACGAACTCGCCATCAAGAACTCCATCGGTTGTTGTGTCCCTGCCTTGAAGGTGAGCCAAGCACCGATACATTCTTTTTTATCAATAGACAAGCCATCCTGTTTTCCAATCTTATCGAAGACACCGGCAGCCACCAGTTCATAGTCGCCATAATCCAAAACAAAATGACCACTAAAGTTGGCAGGCTCTCCCCAACCTTGATAGATGCGATACACAGGATTGTAGCCATACACTAGATGAGCGGCGGTATCCACCTCAATGTAGCCCTGCCCCTCATCGCTATTTGGGTTGATGACAAGATGCACTTCCCCTTCAGCATCGGGTGCCACTCTTAGGATAGCAGCATGGCTCAAAGCTGTCAACTCTACTTTAAGATGTTCGTCTTTCAATTCGACACTATAATAGTGAGGATGTGAGATTTCGTTTTCATGAAAGAAACGGGTTGCCCGGTCTTCGGGTTGCAATCGAAGCTTCCCCCCCAAAGCAGCCACTGTAAAAGAACCATAGTCCTGAGCACAACCGCCCACTATCCAATGGCTGTTTCGGAATCCTTGCAATTCTGTATCCTCATAATAATAAGGAGAAATGCATTTCTGCTCCGTATCCTGCGTCTGCGGTGTCCAAGAGTTCTGGCCATTAGGCACAAGGACTGCAGGAATAGTCTGACCGTGTTCTTCGCTACCCTTACCAAATCTGCCTGCAGTCTGCGTATTGGCTTGCGCCGTACCAACCATCGTATTGAGGGCATTGAGATGGCGAATGTGTTCCTGTTCGTGGAAGCTATGGTGCACAACCGTCTGCAGACGTGTCTGCGACTGCGCCATCAAGGCACTCATCATCAATAAGCCTATTATGATTGTTCCTTTCATGTGTATATTTATTGTTTTATTAGGTTTTGCGAAACGGGCATTTTGTCTCTTCGGTCCACATTCTGTTATCAGCACAAACTCTTGATACAAATGTATGAAAAACGAATTTTGGCGCACTCTTATAATCCGCAAAACGAACACATAAAGAGAGAGGGGACTCTCAATTCCACTTGAGCGCCCCCTCTCTTTTCATTATATTTTGTAAGGAATCAGCCTTCCCTAAGAAAGGATAGAAACTAACTACTTAAGCCTTAGACTCGGCATTCTTGGCAATTTTCTTCTTCTGCATCTCGTAGGCTATAGGCGTAGCAACGAACAATGTTGAATAAGTACCTATGATAATACCCAAGAGGATGGCAAACGTAAAGCTACGGATTGTGCTACCACCGAGGATAAAGATACAGAGCACAACAACCAACGTGGTGAGTGAGGTATTGAACGTACGCGAAAGAGTAGAGTTCAATGCATCGTTAATCACCTGATAACGGTCGCGCTTGGGATACATACCTATCGTTTCACGTATACGGTCGAACACAACCACCGTATCGTTGATTGAATAACCGATAATTGTCAAGATAGCCGCAATAAAGGTCTGGTCGACCTCCATAGAGAACGGCAACACCTTCCACAACAAGGTGTAGAACGAAATGATGCATAGCGTTGTCACAGCAACGGAAGCAAAGGCACCAACAGAGAACGATACATCGCGGAAACGAAGCAAAATGTATGCAGCCATACAGAACATTGCAAAGATAACCGCCATGATGGCGCTGTTCTTAATATCGTCTGCCATACTCGGTCCTACTTTCTGCGAACTCTGAACATAAGAGTCTGTAAACTGGTCCACCGTAGTTCCCTCGGGAAGCAACGACTTAACACCATCGTAGAGGATGGTTTCAATCTCGTGGTCAACCGACGGGTCTGTACTGTCAATCTTATAGTTGGTGGATATACGTACCTGGTTTGGTGTACCAATAGTGATTACACTCACCGCACCATCCAACTTCTCGTCAAGCATGCCACGCACATCGTCGGTCTTCACATCCTGGTCGAAACGTACGATATAGTTACGCCCACCGGTGAAGTCAATACCATTGTTAAGTCCGATAGTCATCATGGAGATACCGCCCAATATGATGATTATAGCGGGGATAAGGTAACCCACCTTGCGAGCACCAAGGAAGTTAATCTTCGGATTGGTCAACAGGTCTTTGGTGGCAGAGGTAACAAACGTAACATTGTTAAGTTTGTCTTTTGCCAACAATGCTTCGTAGACAATACGAGTAAGGAATACGGCAGTAAGGAACGAAGCGATAAGACCGATAATCATGGTTGTTGCGAAACCACGGATAGGACCTGTACCGAAGTAGAACAATACTATACCGGTAATGACTGATGTAAGATTGGAGTCGAAGATAGCCGAGAAGGCATTGCTATAACCATCGGAGATGGCCTTGCTAAGCGACTTACCTGCACGAAGTTCCTCTTTTGTACGTTCGTAAATCAACACATTGGCATCGACAGCCATACCCAGCGTCAGCACCATACCGGCAATACCCGGCAATGTAAGTACCGCCTGGAACGAAGCAAGGATACCCATCGTGAAGAAGATGTTGAGCACCAATGCGCCATCAGCAATAAGACCCGGAATAACTCCGTAAAATGCACACATATAAGCCATCAACAGAATCAATGCCAACACAAACGAGATAACACCTGAGTTGATGGCTTCCTGACCCAGTGACGGACCAACGATATCTTCCTGAACAATATGAACCGAAGCTGCCATCTTACCGGATTTCAACACATTTGCCAAGTCTTTTGCCTCTTCGGGAGTAAAGTGACCGGTAATCTGAGACCGTCCACCGGTAATCTCATCGTTTACATTAGGAGCCGAATAAACCATACCATCCAAAACAATGGCAATGGCCTTGCCAATGTTCTCTTTTGTAAGACGAGCCCAAGCTTTTGCGCCCTCAGCATTCATTGTCATACTTACCTGTTGCTCGGCATGACCAACTTGCTGAACGAAGTCGGCATTTGCATCCGTCACAACATCGCCACCCAAGGCAGGCGAACCATCACGGTTGGTAACCTTTATGGCATACAACTCGAAGAACTGCTCCTTCTCGTCGATGGCCTTAACGCCCCACTTCAAAGACAGATTACGAGGCAATGCCTCCTTCACCTGCTTCATAGCAAGATATTCGTTGATTTTAGGCATATCCCTTACGTTGGCAACACCAACAACAGCGCCACGTCCGAGCTGACCATTATATGAGTTTATCTGCAACAAGGCAAACAACGGATGTTGCTTGGCAAACTCTTCCATTGACTGAGAAGCTTCTTCAGACGGTTTGTCTTGAGCAATCTGCTGCAACAAAGAATCGGTTTCGTTAGTAGCTTCAGCCTTCTCATCCTTGGCTTCCGATGCGGCAGCCTCTGCGTTATCGACGCCTGCCTCTTCATTATGGTCTGCCAACGTAGTAGCCAACATATTGTCAACAGAAACCAACTGCTGATAAATCTCTGGCAGCTGATATGTTTCCCAGAACTCAAGGTTGGCACTACCCTGCAACAACTTACGAACACGTTCCGGTTCTTTTACTCCCGGAAGCTCAACAAGGATACGTCCTGCCGTCTCCAAGCGTTGGATATTGGGTGAAACCACACCGAAACGGTCTATACGAGTACGCAATACGTTGAATGAATTATCTATCGCACTCTTCAGCTCATCCTTCAATACGGATATCACCTGAGCATCCGAACTCTGCGGCGTAATCTTGTCTTTTAGTTCAAAGGTACTGAAAATGGCAGACAGCCGTGCTCCACTATCAAGGTTCTTATATTCTTCTGCAAACAAGTCAATAAAGTCTTTCTGACTGGTTGCCTGACGAGCATAGGCCAAATCCAATGCCTTGTTGAAGTTTTCATCTTGATTGTTATTTGAAAGCGAACGGATAACATCAGCCACGCTGAGCTCTAGAACGACATTCATACCACCCTTAAGGTCAAGGCCCAGACTGATTTCCATTTCACGGCATTCCTTGAGAGTATATCCCAACCATACCTTCTGAGTAGATACCGAGTCTAAATACAGACTCTCTTTCGACGAATCTCCGCCTGCATATTCAACGGCTTTGCTATTGTAGTATCTTGTCACGAACGAAAACGACAGATAGAACAGACACACAAGCGTAAGCAACACAGCGAAGACCTTTACAAATCCTTTGTTTTGCATTTGAATCTTGAGTTTATGTTATTACATTATTTACTTTTTTTCACAGGGTGCAAAT